>NZ_CP042476.1:2789327-3099252 GCF_007993795.1 Antarcticibacterium arcticum
GCTTCGCATGCCCGTACCCGTAGTTGCCACCAAGATAGTTTTTTCTCATTTCGGCAACCTGGGAAGTATTTCCAAGCAATTTGTACAGGGCAAATACATTACAGGTTTCGGGATCTTTAGGTTCTTCAAGGGCAGTGCTGTCTGTTTGAATTCCCATTAATTGTTTTCTCAATTGCTTATCCGGCAGGAATAGGTTAATGGTATTGTTTTTAGACTTGCTCATTTTATCCCCATCTGTTCCTGGAATATATTTCGTTTCTTCCTGGACCTTTGCTTCAGGCATAACAAAGGTTTCTCCAACCTGGGCATGAAAACGGGATGCGACATCGCGCGTCATTTCTATATGTTGTAGCTGGTCTTTTCCCACGGGTACAATTTCGGCATCATACAAAAGGATATCTGCAGCCATAAGCATAGGATAAGTAAAAAGCCCGGAATTCACATCTTCCAGCCTGTCTGCCTTATCTTTAAAAGAATGTGCCAACGTTAAGCGCTGGTAAGGAAAAAAGCAACTTAAATACCAGGAAAGTTCAGTTACCTGAGGGATGTCACTTTGCCGGTAAAAAACCGTTTTATCTATATCAAGGCCAAAAGCCAGCCAGGTAGCAGCGGTAGAATAGGTGTTATGCTTTAAAGTTTCTGCATCTTTGATCTGGGTGAGGGAATGCAGGTTTGCTATAAATAGGAAAGATTCATTTTCAGGCCGGTTGGCCATTTCTATTGCAGGTATAATTGCTCCAAGAAGATTTCCTAAATGAGGGGTGCCTGTACTCTGCACTCCGGTAAGTATTCTAGCCATGAATTATTTTAAATTTTCACAAAGGTACTTCTTTTATAGATTTGCATAAATTGATTTCACTATTTTTGGCCCTATGAAGCTATTGAAATACCCGCTAATTCTTGTCTGGCGAATTTGGTTTTACATTCTAATGGGGCTGCCTATAATAGTAATGTTGCCTTTTTTGGTGTTTTTCACTTCTTCAGAGAAATACTATCCTCAATATTTTGTGTGTGCAAGGATCTGGGCTAAATCCATTCTCTATGGTATGGGTTTCATTCCTAAAAAAATAACTTCGGCTAAACTTGTGAAAGGCAAAAGTTATATGTTCACAGCCAATCATACCTCGATCATAGATATTATGCTTATGCTGGCCGTGGTAGATCATCCGTTTGTATTTTTAGGGAAAAAGGAGCTGGCGCGAATTCCATTATTTGGATATTTCTACAGGCGCACGTGTATCCTGGTTGACCGGGGTTCACAAAAAAGCAGGCTCGAGGCTTTTGCTGAAGCCCAGCGCAGGTTAAAACAGGGGAACAGTATTTGTATTTTTCCTGAAGGAGGTGTGCCTGCCAATGAAAAGATCATCCTGGCCCCCTTTAAGGACGGAGCGTTCAGGTTGGCAATAGATCACCAGATCCCTATTGTGCCAATTACATTTCACGACAACAAAAAGAGATTTTCCTATACCTTTTTTTCCGGTAGTCCTGGTAAAATGAGAGTGAAGATCCACGAAATAATTCCCACCAGGAATAAAACCCAGGCAGATAAGCGCGCATTAAAGGATGAAACCTTTGCGGTTATTCTGGAAGAATTAAGAAGCCCTTCGCTGTAAATTAAAATTTGAAGCTGAAACCGGAATAGATCCCGAAGTAGTAGGGATTGATATTTTCCCCGTTGTTAAAGGTATTGAGCTGATATTTAAATATAGGCTCAAGGTTAACCTGAAATTGAGGGGAGATCTTGTAATCTACTCCTACCCCAAGGTTAGTGGTAAAGCTTACGTTGTTCAGGTTATTTGCCGCTCCTATATTGGTTGAGAAATCGGCGGAATTTAATGAGATATTATTTTCATCCAGGAACAAAGTACTTCCTCCACCAATAATATTTAACCCAATTTTACTGTCAATGATCACATATTCTATTTCCACAGGAACTTCTATAAACCCAAGTCTTTGGTTCAGGTACCCTGTTGCTGGTGAAGCAAGACTGGCGCGGTTAAATTCGGCTGAGGCGCTTATGTTTCCAAATTGCCGTGCGGCCCTGTTCTCAATACGGTAATTAGGCACTTCCCCTTTATAATCAATACCACTAAGAATAGTAGGATTAACAGCGGCAGTAAATGCTATATTTCGGGTGTTGTAGCTAAGGTCAACCTTGCTAACCCCGGACCGGATCTTTACCTTTTCAGAAATTTGATAGGCGAAATTAACACCGTATGCCATAGAAACTTCTCCTGCACTTTCATTATTGGCAAATCTGGCATCTATGCTGTTTCCATTTCCAAGATTATCATAATAAATTGGCGCCGCCACTGTACTCACTCTTAGACGTTTGGAAGGTAATGTCTTTTCTGAAATTTCCTCTGCAAACAGATCTTCATCAGGATTTGATAGGGGCAGGTCTCTTAATCTGGTTACCGGAGTATTATTTTGCTGAACCTGGAGTTGGGAAGCTACGCCTGCAGAATTCAAGGCTGAAATTTCACTGCTGCTCAATCGCTGTGCATTATTATTCCTAATGACATTAGAGAAGGAGATGACGCGCGGTTCGGGTCTTGCAGCCATATTCATGCGCTCTTCCAATTCTGTTTTTTTAGTGTCCAGCATTAAGGCCTGAAGAATGATAGATGATCTTATCATGCTCTCATTATATACGCTGGTAGTGTTGTTTAATTCCCATATATTTTCCTCCTGCTCTGTAGAAACTATTTGAGCATCGGGTGAAGGGGAAGATTTAAACAGGCTGGAAGCAAAATTAAAGAAAAGGGCCAGCAATGCGGCAACACCGGCAATTCTATACCAAACAGGTAAAATACTTCTTTGGCGCTCCTTCTCCTGCAAGCGCGTAGAAATGTTTTTCCACACTGCTTCCCGGGGGGTAGCCTCGAAATCCTTGAATTTCTCCTGGTATAGCCTGTCTATATGCTTTCTTTCTTCCATTATTTATGACGATTGCACCACTTGTGCAATTTGACTCGCTTCTATTTTTTCTTTCAAAATAATTCTGGCCCGCGCCAGGTTTGACTTTGAGGTTCCGGTTGTTATCTGCAGCATTTCTGAAATTTCTTTATGGGAAAATCCATCCATTGCATAGAGGTTAAAAACCTGCCGGTATCTTTCCGGTAATTCCTGGATAATATTCAGTAAATAATCTACCGAAACTTCATCCTCATCTATTTCAATATCCGGTTCAGATAAATGTTCTTCGTTTACAATTTCGAAAACTGTTTGTTTTCTGTATTTCTGAAGGGTGGTATTGATCATAATACGCTTCATCCAACCTTCAAAAGAACCTTTGTCCTGATACTGTTTGATCTTTTCAAATATGATCATAAAGCCATCCTGCAGGTTATCTTCAGCCTGCTGGTAGCTACTGGAATATTTTAAACAAACAGCAAATAGCTTATTGGCGTAAAGCCTGTAAAGCTGTTCCTGCGCTTTAATATCCTGTTTTTTGCAATTATGAATGAGTTGATTTAAACTCAAAAGCCGGGGTTGTTTTCGTTATTTATTCAATGCCTGGCTGGGTTACGGGTACTTCTACGGTTAAAAACTCATCTCTACCTGCCGCGTTTTTTCCCTGCCAGAATTTAAAGATATAAAAATCATCTCGTTCTGCAACAAAATTAATTGTAGCACTGGCTTCTAAATTACCGCTATCCACACAATTTGTGTTACCGGTAGAATAGCTGGTTACCACCCCAATAACTATCACATTTGCATTACGGGCTACGTCTAGTCCTGAAAATGTGTGGCAATTGGTAGGGCGTTTATAAATGATCTCTATATTGTAACTTTGACCAAACTCAAAGGAATCGGGGAGATCAACGGAAAGAACTGGGGCCAAATTTTGCATTATATTATCTGAATCATCCTCAGCAGAGCAACCTGAAAAAAGAAGCACCGAGAAAAAGACAAGTAATAATTTTTTCATGAGCAAATAATTGACATAACAAGTAGGTAGTCTTTCTATCAGATGCAATTAAAGACAAAGGGTTGCGTGGCCACCAATAAAAAATCCCGCACAGGGCGGGATTTTAAGGTATTTTGAATCGGGATTATTCCCTGGTGATCTTTAAAGCTTCTTTGATCTTTTGTTCAAGTTCATCCATAAGATCAGGGTTATCTTTTAACACTGCTTTCACCGCATCTCTTCCCTGGCCTAACTTAGTGTCCTCATAACTAAACCATGAGCCACTTTTCTTAATGATCTCGTAGTCTACCCCAATATCTATGATCTCTCCAATTTTGGAAACACCTTCACCGTACATAATGTCAAACTCGGCGGTTTTGAAAGGTGGCGCAACTTTATTTTTTACCACTTTCACTTTGGTCTTATTTCCCAGAACGTTGCTGTTTGCATCCTTTATTTGAGTAGACCTTCTTATATCCAGTCTCACAGAAGCATAGAACTTAAGGGCGTTTCCACCTGTAGTGGTTTCAGGATTACCAAACATGACCCCTATTTTTTCTCTAAGCTGGTTAATAAAGATAACCGTACAATTGGTTTTACTAATGCTGGCTGTAAGTTTTCTCAAAGCCTGAGACATTAAGCGCGCGTGCAACCCCATCTTGGAATCACCCATTTCCCCTTCAATTTCGCTTTTAGGGGTAAGCGCAGCTACAGAGTCAATTACAATAATATCAATGGCACCGGAACGTATTAGATTATCTGCAATCTCCAGGGCCTGTTCTCCGTTATCCGGTTGTGAAATTATAAGGTTTTCAAGGTCTATTCCAAGATTTTCGGCATAGAACCTGTCAAATGCATGTTCAGCATCAATGAAAGCGGCAATTCCGCCTGCTTTTTGAGCCTCAGCAATGGCATGTAATGTTAATGTGGTTTTACCAGAAGATTCCGGCCCGTATATTTCAATCACCCTTCCGCGGGGATAACCACCTACTCCAAGAGCAATATTTAAACCTACAGAACCAGATGATATAGCTTCAATATCAGAAATAGCCTGATCGCTCATCTTCATTACTGTTCCCTTTCCATAGGTTTTATCCATTTTATCAAGGGTAAGCTTTAATGCTTTTAATTTTGCTTCTTTCTCTTTTTCTTTCTCGCTGCTCATAAATTTTTCTAATTATTGCGTTGCTAAAATACTATAACTTTTCAATCACAACAATTTAACACGCAACCTTTTTCAAATATTTGCATCTTAATAATAACAATAAAAGAAGCATTATTATGAGGTTTCTTAAATTGAGTTTAATCTTGAATCGATTTGGCGCGGCCACTACAATTTTATTGAGTTGTAGTAGCCGGGTTGATGGAGGCTAACGTTATTTGTTTTTTTATGATAGTAAGTAAAAAATAATAATAACGAATTAGCCGTTCAGAAAAATGCCCTGGGTAGAGATCTCAGGGCATTTTTTCTTTTCTTGAATTCGGTTATCTTTGCAAAAAATTTCTTTTAACTTAAATCATTGGTATAGCATGCAACTGTACAATAAATTAAGCGAAAAGGAAAGGGCCGCCCTTATTGAAGAAGCCGGGGAAGACCGGTTAACTCTTTCTTTTTACGCATACGCCAAAATTGGCAACCCAAAATTATTCAGGAACTACCTTTTTCTGGCCTGGGATAAAATGAATGTACTTGGCCGTATATATGTAGCCCATGAGGGGATCAATGCCCAGCTTTCGGTGCCTGCGAAAAAATTTGAAGTGTTTAAGGAATTTCTTGATAGTATATATTTTCTTGAAAATGTACGCCTTAATATCGCCATTGAACATGACCTCAAGTCCTTTTTAAAGCTGAAAGTTAAAGTAAGGGATAAAATAGTGGCCGATGGGTTGAATGATGAAACCTTTGACGTTCGAAATAAAGGAGTGCATGTAGATGCCCTACGGTTCAATGAACTTATTGAAGATCCCAAAACCATTCTTGTAGATATGCGCAATCATTACGAAAGTGAGATTGGGCACTTTATAGGAGCCATCACCCCAGATGTGGATACCTTTCGGGATTCTCTTGATATAATTGAAGAAGACCTTAAGAGCCATAAAGAAGATAAAAACCTTGTGATGTATTGTACCGGTGGGATTCGTTGTGAAAAAGCCAGTGCCTATTATAAACACAAAGGTTTTAAAAATGTATTTCAGCTTGAAGGCGGAATTATTGAATATGCCCGGCAGGTTGAGAATTTAAAGCTGGAAAATAAATTTTTGGGTAAGAATTTCGTTTTTGATCATCGTCGAAGCGAAAGGATATCAGAAGATGTTATTGCAAATTGCCACCAGTGCGGCAAACCCTGTGATACCCATGTGAATTGTGCCAATGAAGCCTGCCATTTATTATTTATACAGTGTGAAGAATGCAGGCAGCAAATGGACGAATGCTGTTCTGTAGAATGTAAAGAGATCAATGCATTGCCATATGAGGAGCAAAAAGCCCTGAGAAAAGGGATCCCAAACAGTAACAAGATCTTTAAAAAAGGCAGGTCTGAAGTCTTAAAATACAAGCAGTAAGAAAAGACCTGCTAAAATCGCCATACCAATAATATTGGTATATTTACTTTTTTATAAATATTAACAATCAAATTCAACCTTCTAAGCAGGTTAGAATTTTCAATATATAGAGTGTATGGGATGTACTAGTTGCTCGACCGGGAAAGACGGTCAGCCTAAAGGATGTAAGAATAACGGAACCTGTGGAACAGACGGATGTAATAAATTAACGGTGTTTGACTGGCTTTCCAATATGCAATTGCCCAATGGCGCCGAGCCTTTCGATTGTGTAGAGGTAAGATTTAAGAACGGAAGAAAACACTTTTTTAAAAATCCGGAAAAATTGAGTTTAAGCATAGGTGATGTTGTTGCTACAGAAGCTTCTCCGGGACATGATGTGGGAATCGTTACACTTACAGGAGAACTTGTAAGGGTGCAAATGAAAAAGAAGAAAGTCCAGAGAGACAGCGAAGAAGTACTTAAAATTTACCGCAAAGCCTCCCAGCGCGATATAGATGTTTGGCAGGAAGCCCGTGACAGGGAGGATAAAATGAAAGTAAGAGCCCGGGAAATAGCCATAAGGCTGGACCTGCGCATGAAAATAAGTGATATAGAATTTCAGGGTGATGCCTCAAAGGCCACTTTTTATTATACAGCGGAAGAACGAGTTGATTTCAGGCAGCTTATTAAAGAATTTGCCAGGGAATTCAACACCCGTATTGAGATGCGACAAATTGGCTTCAGGCAAGAGGCCGCGCGTTTAGGGGGTATTGGTTCCTGCGGAAGGGAACTATGCTGTTCAACCTGGTTAACAGATTTCAGGTCTGTTAACACCTCGGCAGCACGTTACCAGCAATTATCCCTGAATCCGCAAAAACTTGCGGGCCAGTGCGGAAAGCTTAAATGTTGTTTAAACTATGAGCTGGACACTTACCTGGATGCCTTAAAAGAATTCCCAAAGACCGAAGATAAATTATACACCAAAAAAGGTACGGCCGTTTGCCAGAAGATAGATATTTTTCAGGGCTTCCTGTGGTATGCCTATGAAGGGGACTGGATGAACTGGCATAAATTGAGTGCAGAACAGGCAAATAAGGTGATCAAGGCAAATATTGCCAAAGAGCCTGTTGCAAGTTTGGAGGAATATGAAACCCTTGCCGTGGTGGAAGACAAATCCAAATCTGACTTTAATAACGTGGTGGGGCAGGATAGTCTTACCAGGTTTGACACTCCAAAAAGTGCGGGGAAAAAGAGAAGAAAGAACAAAAAAAGAAAAGGAAACCCATCAAAAAATGCATAAATCCTTTTTGCCGGTTTTTATTATCATAATTGGTGGGTTATTCTCCTGTGACTCCAACAGGGTTTATGATGAATATGAATCAATTCCCAATACGTGGAATAAAGACTCCATTGTTACGTTTAATTTACCGGTAATGGATTCTGTTCCGGCTTATAATCTTTTTATAAACGTTAGGAATACCAATGATTTTGCTTATAGCAATTTGTTCCTTATAGCTCAAATACATTTTCCGCAGGGAAAGGTAATTACAGATACCCTGGAGTATCGAATGGCTGAGCCTTCAGGTCAATGGCTTGGCACAGGATTTGGAGACGTAAAAGAGAATAAACTCTGGTATAAAGAACAGGTAAGGTTCAATGAACCCGGCCGCTATAAAGTTTCCCTTCAGCAAGCCATGAGAAAAAGCGGGAGTGAACAGGGAATTGAAAACCTGGAAGGATTAACTCAGGTAGGTTTACGCATAGAAAACACACAAAATTAATGTAATTGCACTTATGGCAAGCCCCACAAAAAAAACCAAAAAACAAGACACCGGATACGGAAAATATATAATTGGCTTCTGGACCTTGTTCGGGGCGGGAATTCTTTTGATCATTTTTATCTTCCTCCTTGCGGGGTGGGGAGCTTTTGGGAAAATGCCCAAGTTTGAAGAACTTGAAAATCCTGAAACCAATCTGGCAACAGAGATATTCTCATCTGACGGGCAAACACTGGGGAAATATTACAATGAGAACAGGACCCCTATAAAATATGAGGACCTTCCTACACATCTTGTACAGGCGCTGGTAGCAACCGAAGATGAAAGATATTATAAGCACTCGGGGATTGATGCCAAGGGTACACTTAGAGCCGCAGTTTATTTAGGAGAAAGAGGTGGGGCAAGTACCATTCCGCAGCAGTTGGCAAAATTATTATTCACCCAGGATGTCTCACAAAATTTTGTAGGCAGAGTAATGCAGAAATTCAAGGAGTGGATCATTGCAATCCGCCTTGAGAGACAATATACCAAGGAAGAGATCATCACGATGTACTTCAATAAGTACGATTTTATTTATCAGGCTGTAGGGGTACGCTCTGCCGCGAAGATCTATTTTGATAAAGAAGCCAAAGATCTTAAGATTGAAGAATCTGCGGTATTGGTGGCTATGTTAAAGAACTCTGCGCTTTACAATCCTGTGCGCCGCCCGGAAATGGTAGAACAACGCCGCAACCAGGTTTTTAAGCAAATGGAGGTGAATGGGTTTATAACCAGTGAGGAAAAGGATTCCCTGCAGGCTATTCCCATGAAAATCACCTTTACCCCGCAGGGACATGACGAGGGGATTGCAACTTATTTCAGGGTTTATTTACAAGGTTTCATGAGAGACTGGATCCAGAAAAACCCTAAGCCGGATGGCGGGGAATACAATATATACCGTGACGGATTAAAGATCTATACCAGTATAGATTCCCGAATGCAAAAGTATGCTGAAGAGGCCGTAGAAATGCATTTATCTCACCTTCAAAAGGAATTTGACCGTCAAAATAAAACCAATAAAACAGCACCCTTTAGGGACATTACTCCGGAGGAGGTCGAGGACATTATAAACAGATCCATGAAAGTTTCCGATAGATGGAGAAAAATGGAAGCTCAGGGAAAATCCAGGGACGAGATTATAAAATCCTTCAATAAAGATGCTGAAATGAGGGTTTTCAGCTGGAGTGGGATTAAAGATACGATTATGACTCCCCGGGATTCAATTTTATATTATAAATCCTTTTTAAACACGGGTATGATGTCTATGACCCCTCAAACAGGGGAAGTGAAAGCCTGGGTAGGAGGGATCAACTTTAAGCATTTTAAATACGAGCATGTGAAGCAGGCCCGCAGGCAGGTAGGATCTACTTTTAAGCCGTTTGTGTATGCCACCGCTATAGATCAGTTAAAACTTTCTCCCTGTGATACGCTTCCACGAAATCATTTTACCATTGAAGCCGGAAGAATGGGTGCACAAAGCGACTGGTCTCCCAGGAACAGTGATAACAAATACGGCGGGATGATGACTCTAAAAAGTGCATTGGCAAACTCAGTAAACACCATTAGTGCCCGGCTTATTGCCCAAACCGGACCCCGACCTGTTATAGATATGTTGAATAAGCTTGGGGTAGATACCCGAAATATGCCAGAAGTACCTTCTATTTCCCTGGGAACAGCAGATATGAGCGTTTTTGAAATGGTATCAGCCTACAGCACTTTTGTAAATGAAGGAGTATATGTAAAGCCGGTAATTGTTACGCGTATTGAAGATAAGAATGGTACCACCCTGTATCAACATGTGCCGGAAACAAAGGATGTTCTTAGTAAAGAAACCGCTTATGTAACCGTTAATCTTATGGAAGGAGTAACCCAAAGTGGATCGGGAATAAGGCTAAGGGGAACCTGGGCAGGGAATCAGGACCATTATAAACGCGCAGTTACAGGATATCCTTATGACTTCAAGAATCCA
Organism: Antarcticibacterium arcticum; assembly: GCF_007993795.1. Lineage (GTDB taxonomy): Bacteria > Bacteroidota > Bacteroidia > Flavobacteriales > Flavobacteriaceae > Gillisia > Gillisia arctica. Next base: position 2,799,568 of record NZ_CP042476.1, read on the forward strand.
ATTGCCGGAAAGACAGGAACCACTCAAAATCAAAGTGATGGTTGGTTTATGGGAATGGTGCCAAACCTTGTAACGGGCGTATGGGTAGGTGCTGAAGATCGTGCAGTTCATTTCCCTGGTATTACCTATGGGCAGGGAGCTACAATGGCTCTACCTATTTGGGGGATCTATATGAAAAAGGTTTATGCAGACAAGGAGCTGGAAGTTTCCCAGGGAGATTTTCCAAGGCCGGACAATCTTAGCATTGAAACCAATTGTGGTCTTTATAATCAGCGAAATTCAAGGGATCAGGGAATTCCCGATGAACTTGAATTTTAATTTGGTTAGATAACAGGCTGTATAATTCCCTTCCTGAAAACGTTGTAGTAAGATCAAAGTTTTTGTAAATTTCGCCAAACGAAATTTCGATGATCAAAAAAACTGTAAGCAACGTACAGGAGGCACTTGAAGGAGTGCACGATGGGATGACTTTTATGCTTGGCGGCTTTGGCCTGAGCGGTATCCCCGAAAATGCCATCTCTCAACTTGTAAAACTTAATGTTAAAGACCTTACCTGCATTTCTAACAATGCGGGAGTAGATGATTTTGGCCTGGGGTTATTGCTTCATAAGAAACAGATAAAGAAAATGATCTCCTCTTACGTAGGGGAGAATGCCGAGTTTGAGCGCCAAATGCTTAGCGGCGAACTTGATGTGGAACTTACCCCCCAGGGAACTCTTGCCGCTAAATGCCAGGCAGCCCAACAGGGTTTTCCTGCAATCTATACCCCTGCAGGTTTTGGGACCGAAGTAGCCGAAGGGAAGGAAACCCGTGAGTTTAACGGAAAAATGTATGTTCTGGAAGAAGCCTATAAAGCCGATTTTGCCTTTGTAAAAGCCTGGAAAGGCGATGAGGCAGGAAATCTTATATTTAAAGGGACCGCCAGGAATTTTAACCCTTTAATGTGTGGTGCCGCAACTATTACCGTTGCTGAGGTAGAAGAACTGGTAAAACCGGGAGAACTTGATCCCAACCATATTCACATTCCGGGGATCTTTGTACAGCGCATATTTCAGGGAACCAATTATGAGAAGCGCATCGAACAGAGGACTGTGAGAGAAAAATAGGGTATATCCTTACCTATAATCAAAAAACCACATCTTCAAATCAACAAATCTTCAAATCAAATATAATGCTAGATAAAAACGGAATCGCGAAGCGTATTGCAAAAGAAGTAAAGGACGGTTACTATGTGAATCTTGGAATTGGTATTCCTACTCTTGTGGCCAATTATGTGCGCGATGATATTGAAGTTGAATTTCAAAGTGAGAATGGAATTCTGGGGATGGGGCCTTTCCCTTTTGCAGGAGAAGAAGATGCAGATCTTATTAATGCCGGAAAACAAACCATCACGGCCTTGCCGGGAGCAAGCTTTTTTGATTCGGCTATGAGTTTTGGAATGATACGCGGTCAACACGTAGACCTTACAATACTTGGGGCAATGGAAGTTGCTGAAAACGGCGATATCGCCAACTGGAAGATCCCTGGAAAAATGGTTAAGGGAATGGGCGGTGCTATGGACCTCGTAGCTTCTGCTGAAAATATTATCGTGGCAATGATGCATACCAATCGCGAAGGGGAATCTAAATTATTGAAAAGATGCACCCTGCCTCTTACAGGTGTTGGCTGTGTATCAAAAATAGTCACAGAGCTCGCCGTTATAGAAGTCACAGATAAAGGTTTTAAATTGCTGGAGCGTGCACCGGGGGTAAGCGTGGAGCAAATTCAAAAAGCTACTGAAGGAACACTTATCGTGGAGGGAGAAATCCCCGAGATGCAACTCGATTAATTTCTTTCAGGACCTGCATTATTCTGCTGGATGCTTTACATAGCATTGCTTATCGGTAAACATCATCTATGATGCGCTGGAAATTTGGAGGATCTGTGGCTCCTTCAGTATTAAAAAACAGGAGCCGGGAGTTTTTATTAATTCCCAGGGATTCCTTCACAGGTTTAAATCGTTCATCTTTCATGAGAGCTATAAAACCCGCCAATCCTCCCGCGCCCGATTCCCCAGACATTATTCTTGGATCCTCTTCATTGGAGTAGTAAAACTCCCGGATGGCTTCAACAGCAAATTCATCCTCTACTGCAATTACAGCATCAAGGGTGTTTTTTAAAATTTCCCAGGCAAGGGAAGAGGGTATACCGCAATTTAAACCCGCCATCATAGTGGTAAAATTCCCCTGAGGGCTGCATCGTTCTCCAGCTTCCATTGAGGCAAGCATTCCGGCCGCTTCTGCAGGTTCCACTATTACCAGTTTTGGCTTTTTATTTTCATATCGGTTGGTATAATACCAGGCCGCGGCTGCGGGCCAGCTTCCCACTCCAGATTGCAGAAAAATTACATCTACTTGTGCTTCGGGCAGCATATGGATGGTTTTCTCTTCCTCCATAAAATGCGTAAGATAACCTGCCATTATTAAGGAAGGAATTTCCTCATAATTTTCCAGAGTTGTATCCTGGACAAGGGTCCAGCCGTTTCCTGCGGCCATTATCTGCGCATGTTCACAGGTTGCTTCGTAGTTGCGGTCTATTACCTCTACGACGGCCCCTTCGCCCTGTATGGCATCAATGCGGGCCTCTGTAGTACCCCTGGGTACAAAGATGCGGGATTCTTTGCCGTGTTGTTTGGCTGCCCAGGCTACAGCACGTCCGTGGTTTCCATCTGTGGCGGAACAAAAGGTTTCTATGGATGGATCTTTTTCCAGAAGTTTATGGATAGCGTAAGATGCTCCCAAAGCCTTAAATGCATTCAATCCAAACCTAAAGGATTCATCTTTTATATAAATATTCTTTACCCCATATTTTTTTGCAAGTCCTGGCAATTGAATCAATGGGGTGGGCTCATAGTTTCTTATAGAGGTATGGTAAGCAAGTGGATCACTGCTTCGAAAAGTTTCTCCAGATAATCCTGGGGGAAGTTCATTTGTTGGTTTATTTATATAGAAAGGAGGATTATTCATAGAATTCCTGTAAAAGATTCAGCTTTTAACAAGCTTGAATATAACAAAAAGCAGTGTTTGTTACACCATATTTTGTAGCAGAAAAAACATAAAAAAACCTGCTTTTTTTAGCAGGTTTTATGTGAAGGTAAATCTTTCTATAATCTTCCGTTGGCCTCAACCCATTTGAACTGGTGTTGATCCTGCGGAATTGAGATCCTGTCTGCTATTCGGGACATTCTATCAGGCAGGGCCATTAAATAATCCCGGGCTTTCTCTGCATCATCTGTGAGGGAAGTGAATTTGTCAATTTCCCAATACTCATTCAGTTTTTGAAGGATGTCTATATAATCATAAGTGGTATACACTCCCAGGCGTTGCGCGGCATTAGAAAAATTCTCAAAAGCTTCAGCAATACCCTGGCCAGATTCACGAATGAACTGCGCAGGCATTACGATCTTTTTCTTCATCATATCCTGGAAAGCAAGCATCATTTCGCTCGCATCGTATTCAAAAATAGTTTTTACAAACTCACGGTAGGCGAGGTGGTGCCTCATCTCATCTCCGGCAATAATACTGCACATTTTAGCCAGCATTTTGTTACCTTTTTTCTTGGCAAGCTGGCCTACGCGTTTGTGGGAAATATTGGTTGCGAGTTCCTGAAAACTGGTATATATGAAGTTTTTATAAGGATCTCTTCCGGTTCCAATATCAAAACCATCATTTATAAGATATTGCGTGGTTTTTTCAATTTCCCGCATATTTACCCTCCCGGATAAATAAAGGTATTTATTAAGAGTGTCCCCATGCCTGTTCTCTTCACCTGTCCAGTGACGTATCCATTTTGCCCAGCCATTTTGCTCCCCTTTAGAGGCTCCATGCTGTTCTACCCCTTCCATATCCATTAACCAGGATTCGTAAGTAGGCAGTGCTTCTTCCGTAACCATATCGGCAACAAGAACTACCCAGAAGTCATAACCTAATTCCTGGGCTTCTTCCCGGATCTGGATAATTTCATCCATATAATTTTCTTTCTGAAGATTTGGCAAAAGATCTGTTGGTTGCCAGATCTCCTCAACGGGGATCAGATATTTTTCTACGTAACTGTCTATTGATTTCTCAACAGTTTTCATTACTTCCAATCGCATATTACTCAAGGCCATAGCTTTTCTTTTTAGGGTGGTTCCAAACTAAACAAATTAATATTTGTACAGCGCAGGCAAATTTTTCTATTTTAATTATAATCAAAAATGATGCAATACTAACTATAAGTCCCAAATATATAAAGATATTGGCGGCTTGAGATTAAAAAACTCTTAATTTCTGCCGTTCTCCTCTGCATATAGCTCAAAAACCGGATCACTTTGCCAGAGCTCTTTTGTACGAACCTCCATTGCCGATAATTTTCCTTTAAATGCAGCGCCGGTATCAACATTCCACACATTGGCAGCATTTACGGGTTTGTCTTTTTTAATACGCGTGGTGGGGGTGTGGCCTATAAAGATCTCTTTAAATAATTTTAAACGTGCGGGATAATGATCATGTTCCCTGGGCAGGGAAGTATCAAGAGATAGGGCAGTTTCCCAAAGGGTCCTGTCCCAGTAATAGCCTGTGTTATGATATTCCTGTTCCGGGCCATGGAGATTCGTGAAACCCGCATGAACAAATAAGCGTTTTTCTTTATCAATATAATAATTAAGCATTTGCTCAAAGAAATTTATATGGGTTTCAATTTCGGGTTTAGTAAAATTGCGGTAAGCATCCATACTGGATTGCCCGCCGTGCAAAAGCCATTGCTCGTTTAATTCTCCGGTTTTTAACCACCTGTGCGTGAGGTCATCATGATTGCCTCTTAAAAAAGTACAGGAATTTTGTTTTCCCAATTCTATTAAATAAGTTACTACGTTGGCAGAATCACTCCACCCGTCTACATAATCTCCAAGAAATATCAACCTGTCCTGGGGGGTGATCTTTATGCGTTCCAGTAATTGTATCAAGGCTTTTAAACCTCCATGTATATCTCCAATTACAATTGTTCTCTCCATTTTTAACTGTATTTTACCTTTCTTAAAATTCGCATACTTTCTTTATATGCCAGGTATGCCTTTCCATTATGGAGTCGCAATAATTCTTTGCAGCTTTCCAGTTTATCCAATGCTTCTCCAAATTGGTTGAAATAACAAATCAGGTAGGTGGCAGGAAGATTAATAAGATCCCGTTCCTCAATTCTATTAAAACTCACACCGTTTTTAAGTTTTGCGAGTAAGGCATTATTGGCATTATAAATATGGTGAAGTATCTTTTTATCAAACTGCGGCGGCTCAAACAGCAACTGGCTTTCTATTTCATAACCGGCATTCTCCCTGAATTTTATAATTACCTCTTCAAGGGGATAATAATGAAATTTATCCTCAAGCCCTAGTTTTACAAACTCTACAATTTTAAAACTATTATTATCAATGCTAATGCTTACTTCATCCAGGTCTGAATAAAATAGTTTCACCTGCTCGTTTATCAATTCAATATCTACCCGGGAATAAAAAGTTTCGTTCTTCGTCTTTTTGATCTTACCCGCCCAACAAACCACAAAATATTCTTTAAATACCTTATAGTTAGGGTGGTAATCCTTCCTTTTGTTCATGAAATCAAAAACCCCATCCAGGGTGAGCTCAATATTATTGTGGGCATGTTTTTCAATGGCAGCAACTAATTGAGAGTTGGTATCCTTTATTTCAATATCATAAACCTTGGGCATGCTTATACTTCCATCCCTAAAGAATACAGAACCCCCATAATATTTCCAGATATTCTTCTTAAGGGAGCATAACTTTCCGTTATTGGGCCTAATGGTAACCAGCCCCACCACCAGATGATCAGGCAAATGGGGAAAGGGAATGTTTTCATAAGACACCAATGGTGGGTTGCTTAAATACGCATTAATGAGGTTCTGGATCTTGCTGTCATCAAAAAAATCTACTCCTCCTATACTATTATCTTCATCTTCTACCCCAATTACTATATAGGAATTGTTTTGCGGATTGGAATTTGCTAAAGCGCACACATGTTTTAAAAACTTTGCTTTTCCTTCTTTCTGGTCAATATTTAGCCTGCGCTTTTTATCATAAAAGCTGTTCTCATCATTATGGGCGAGAAGGTTTTTAATAAGCAGGCGTTTATTGATCAAGGGCTATTTCAATTTATTATCAGGTTTTTCTCAACTTTATCTATATAAATGTGGTCCCAGCATATTTTAATTTCTGTTTACAATAGTACTGCTGGCCTGGGCCGTGGGCATAACCGTAAGATCTGCAATATTAACATGGTAAGGCCTGGAAACTACAAAAGCAATAATGTCTGCAATGTCCTCTGGTAATAATGGCTGGAAACCTCGGTACACATTATCTGCCCTTTCCTTGTCCCCTTTAAAACGCACCTCACTAAAACCGGTTTGCGTTAAGCCGGGGTTTATGGCTCCTACCCGTATTCCTGCCTGGTTCAAATCTATCCTCATACCCTGGTTTATTGCATCTACGGCATATTTACTGGCACAATAAACGTTTCCACCCGGGTAAACTTCTTTTCCTGCGGTAGAGCCAATATTTATAATATGCCCGGCTTTTCTTTCTACCATTTGAGGGATAATAGCTTTGCTTACGTAGAGGAGACCCTTCACATTTATGTCCATCATTGCATCCCAGTCATCTATATCTCCTTTTTGGATAGGGTCTAAACCATGGGCATTCCCGGCATTGTTGATCAGGATATCAATTTTACTGAATTCTTCCGGCAAACTTTCTATTTGTTTAAATACTTCGGCTTTGTCTCTTACATCAAAAGTAAGAGTAGTAACTTTTACCCTCTTGTCTAATTCTATTTTAAGTTTTTTAAGTTCCTCCTCACGCCTTCCGCATAGGATCAAATTAATATTTGCGCGGGCCAAAGCGTAGGCAGTTGCGCGTCCAATTCCACTGGTGGCGCCGGTAATTAATGCTGTTTGAATCATAGTACACGGTTTTTAATTTCCTAAAGATAAATTTAATGTTCAAGATTGTAAGGAGGAGTAGGTATAATTAGCTAAAATGAAGTTAAGTCATGTTAAAAAAAGTTAATTATTAAGGAGCGATAAAATTTCACCGTGCTTAGGCCGTTCTACAGGCCAAACTCAAATCAAATTAAAAGATGAAAATGATTTCAAGAAAACTAAGTTTCAGAAAATTTACAAGTTTCCTGATGGCCGCTATAGCCCTGACAACGTTTGCAAGCTGTAGTGATGATGACACTCAAAATGATAAAAATGCCCGAGTGGTTGTTCACATGACCGATGCTCCCGGAGATTATGATGCGGTATTTGTAGATGTGGTTGATGTTATGATCAAAGCAGATGCAACAGCATCAGATGATGCCGGATGGACAAGTTTAGGTGGTATTCGTACCGGTGTTTACGATCTTCTTTCCCTTACGGGCGGAGTTACACAATTACTGGCAGATGCCGAAGTTCCTCCAGGGCCACTAGGTCAAATAAGATTAGTTCTTGGAAACAATAACACGGTAGTGATAAATGGAGAATCACAGCCATTAAGCACTCCAAGTGCTCAACAATCTGGTTTAAAACTACAGGTTAACCAAACCCTTGAAGCGGGTGAGATGTATGAATTTTTACTGGACTTTGATGTAGACCAGTCAATTGTTACTGCTGGTTCTTCAGGAGGGTTTATCCTTAAGCCGGTAATTAGACTTGCTGCTATGGAAGGAACCGGAACCATTACCGGTGAAGTACAGCCTTCTATGGAGGTTAGCCATGTTAAAGCCGCGAATTCTGCAAACACAATTTCGGCTTATACAGATGCCAACGGTAACTTCTCCCTCAACGGAGTTCCGGCCGGAACATACCAGATCACTGTTACTCCTAAAGCAGGTTTGGGACTATCAGTAAAGACCGTGAATAACGTAGTTGTAGCTTCTGGTGCAACGGTAGATCTTGATGTAATTTTCGTAGATTAAATACCTTATTATAATTTTTTTAAAAGGCTGCCGGGAACGGCGGCCTTTTTTATTTTAAACCTTTTAGGACAGGCGGTGTCCAATATATTTGCATTTGCATCGTTGGTAATTTGTGAATATCTTCACATATTTTAAAATTTAATTCTATGATAGAGAATAACGCGTCAGTCGACATATCCAGCCTTAATGAAAAAATTGAGAGAGAAAGTGCGTTTGTAGACCTGCTTACCAATGAGATCAATAAAGTGATCGTGGGGCAGAAGGTAATGGTAGAGCGTTTATTGATTGGACTTTTGGGCCAGGGACATATTTTGCTTGAGGGAGTGCCCGGTCTTGCAAAAACCCTTGCTATTAATACACTTGCCCAGGCTGTGCATGGAAGTTTCAGCCGGATACAGTTTACTCCAGATCTTTTACCTGCAGATGTTGTGGGAACTATGATCTATAATATGAAACTGAATGATTTCAGCATTAAAAAAGGGCCCATTTTTGCCAATTTTGTTCTTGCGGATGAGATTAACAGGGCTCCTGCCAAAGTGCAATCTGCCTTGCTTGAAGCTATGCAGGAAAAGCAGGTTACTATAGGAGATGAAACCTTTAAACTGGACCGGCCCTTTCTGGTAATGGCTACCCAAAACCCGGTAGAGCAGGAAGGAACCTATCCCTTACCTGAAGCACAGGTGGACAGATTTATGCTTAAAACTGTGATCAAATATCCGCAAATGGCAGAGGAGCAAATGATAGTGCGGGCAAACCTGCGTGGGGGATTTGAGAAAGTGAACCAGGTGGTTAGTCTTGATCAAATTGCCAGGGCCCAGGCTGCGGTAAGGGAGGTTTATATGGATGAAAAAATTGAGAAATATATACTTGATATTGTCTTTGCCACAAGAACTCCTGAAAAATATAAACTGGATGAATTAACCCCCCTCATCAATTTTGGTGCATCTCCAAGGGGAAGTATCAACCTTGCCATTGCAGCAAAATGCTATGCATTTATCAAAAGAAGGGGGTATGTTATTCCTGAAGATGTGCGCGCCGTGGTGTATGATGTACTAAGGCACAGGATTGGTCTTACATATGAAGCTGAGGCTGAAAATGTAACTTCAGAAGATATTATTGGCAAGATCATCAACGAGGTTGAGGTGCCTTAAATCAATACTTACCTTATTGCTGTTTAATAAAATACAACTCCTCTTATACAAGGGGGGAAATTAATGGATACAAAGGAATTACTTAAAAAGGTTCGAAAGATCGAGATCAAGACCAGGCGCCTGAGCAATCATGTGTTTGGAGGAGAATATCATTCTACTTTTAAAGGAAAGGGGATGACCTTTAGCGAAGTAAGGAATTACCAGTTTGGAGATGATGTAAGGAGTATAGACTGGAATGTAACTGCAAGGTACAATGAACCTTTTGTAAAGGTATTTGAAGAAGAACGGGAGCTAACCATGATGCTCCTGGTAGATGTTTCAGGATCTGAGCTTTTTGGATCACAAAAACAATTCAAAAAAGAGATCATTACAGAGATTGCTGCCACCCTGGCTTTTTCGGCGACCCAAAACAATGATAAAATAGGCCTGCTTCTGTTTACAGATCAAATGGAGCTTTTTATACCTCCTAAAAAGGGGCGTTCACATGTGTTAAGGATCATTCGCGAGCTTATAGAATTTAAGCCGAAAGCTAAACAAACAGATATCTCTGCCGCTCTAAAATATGTCACAAATGTTATAAAGAAAAAAGCAATCATTTTTGTGCTTTCAGATTTTATGACAGACGGTTACAGACATACCCTAAAAATTGTAAGCGGGAAACACGATGTTACCGGAATCCGGGTTTATGATGAGCGGGAACAAAACATTCCTAATTTAGGTTTGGTACAAATGTTGGACGCCGAAACCGGGGAGCTCATTATGGTTAATACCGGTTCAAAAGCTGTAAGAAATGCATACGCCACCTATTTTAGGGAAAGGGAGAATTATTTTCGGGAGAGTTTTTCAAAAAGCGGCGCAGGAATTATAAGTTCAAGAGTGGATGAAAGTTATGTCAAAAAATTATTAGGATATTTTAAAACAAGGGGATAAGCATTTAAAATGGCAAACTTTTTAAGAAACAATATTTCATTTTTAAATTTAAGTATGTTTCCTTCAGGCATTTCGATGCGCAAAGGCCGGACATTTTCTACTACCCTGCTTATCCTTTTTTTACTGCTGAATGTTATTCCTTCTTTTTCCCAGGAACCCCGGGTGAGCGCTTCTGTTGATACAACCTCAATCCTTATTGGTGATCAACTTATCTATAAGATCACCGTAGAGACCAATCCTGACAATCTGGTTGTTTTCCCGGAAGGGGAAAGTTTTAATCCCATGGAGGTGGTCGAATCTTTAACGGCAGATACCAACCGGGTAGAAAACAGATTCCGGTTAATAAAAGAATATTCCCTTACTCAATTTGATTCAGGTAGCTACGTCATCCCGCGCCAACAGGTTCTAATAAATGAAACCGCATTTTTTACAGATTCCCTTCGCATTGAGGTGGTAGATGTAGTGGTAGATACTACAAAGCAAAAAATGTATGCCATTAAACCCGCTATGGAAGTGCCCTCAGGATTTTCAATTCCTGCCTGGGTCTGGTGGTTCCTTGGAATTATTTTGTTGGGAGCTGTGCTATATTTCCTCTTAAACCGGAGAAAAAAAATACGGGAAGCCCGAAAGCAGTTACCTCCTTATGAACGTGCATTGTTTGAGTTACAACAGCTGGACCAGTCCCATTTGCTGGAAAACCGGCAAACCAAGGAATACTATTCGAAATTAACCGAGGCCGTGCGCAGGTATATTGAAGATGAGGTGCATTTAAGGGCAATGGAAAGTACAACCTCAGAACTTATACATGATCTGGAATTAAAAATGGAGCGCGGTGAATTAAACCTGAGCCGCCAAACCATTGATGAGCTCAAGATAATCTTACAACGGGCAGACCTTGCGAAATTTGCAAATTCCCGTCCCGATATAATCACGGCAATAGGTGACAGGTCTAAAATTGAACATGTAATAAACGACACAAAAGCCGCCATCCCGGAACCTACAGAGGAAGAATTGCTTAAGGATGAAGAATACCGAAGAGTCAGGTTAAAACGCAAAAACCAACGAAAGATCGCATTGGCCGTAGGGGTTGGGTTATTGATCATAAGCCTTGGTGCAACTGCCATTATAACTACCCAGGGATTCTCCGGCCTACGAAATATTGTATTTGGTAATCCATCTAAAGAATTATTACAGGGAGAATGGATAAGCAGTGATTATGGCGACCCTGCTGTTAATATCACCACCCCCCGGGTTTTAAAAAGAGGGGAAATAGACCTGCCGCAGGAAGCGAGGGCCATGTTGGTGGGAAGTGAAACATTTATTGATGGTGACCTTGCAGAAAATTTGTATGTGGTATTGAGTACAGTACGTTTTCAGGAGGGTGTAAAGTTTGATCTTGATGCTGCGGTAGAAGGAGTTTATGCCAATCTTGAGCAAAAGGGAGCAAAGAATATGATTGTAAAAGATGAGGAATTTACAACTCTGGAAGGCGCAAAAGGAATTAAGGTTTTTGGCACTCTCGAGCTGGAAAACCCTAAGAGCAAAAAGATGGAAAACAAGGAATACCTCATATTGAATTTTGCTGAAAAAGGAGGTTTCCAGCAAATCACCGTGATCTTTGAAGCCGAAGATGAATATGCTGAAGAAATAGCAGGCCGCATTATAAATTCGGTAGAATTTGAAAATATAAATAATTAATGTTAGATAGTTTTACATTTGAGAATCCGGGTTATTTCTGGCTTTTGGTCTTACTGCCATTACTGGCAACCTGGTATTTTTGGAAGCGAAACCTTCAACAGGCCGAACTGCGTTTATCCAGTGTACAGGGATTAAAATCTCAACGAAGTATCCTTCCTGTTCTTAGACATGGACTTTTCGCCTTACGGTTAATAGCTCTTGCATGTATGATAGTGGCTATGGCGAAACCGCGCTCATCTGATGTTTCGACCAGAACGTCTTCCACCCAGGGGATAGATATTGTGCTTTCCATAGATGTTTCTGCCAGTATGCTGGCACGGGATCTAAAACCCAACAGGCTGGATGCCCTAAAAGAGGTGGCTGCCGAATTTATTAAAGGAAGACCAACAGACCGGATAGGCCTGGTGGTTTATGCAGGGGAAAGTTTTACCCTTACCCCGGTGACAAGCGATAAAGCACTTGTTCTTGCCGCCCTGGAAGACCTTAGATATAATACAGTTCTGGAAAACGGAACAGCCATTGGAATGGGTTTGGCAACCTCGGTAAACAGATTAAAGGAAAGTACCGCAAAAAGTAAGGTAATAATCCTGCTTACAGACGGGGTAAATAATGCGGGGTTTATAGATCCCAAAATTGCCGGCGAACTTGCCGTGGAGTATGGCATTAAAACATATACCATAGGAATTGGAACCAACGGGATGGCCTTGTCTCCAATTGGTATCCTTTCCAACGGGCAGTTTCGATATGGAATGGCTCAGGTAGAGATAGATGAAAAATTGCTGCAGGAAATTGCAGTTACCACAGGGGGGAAATATTACAGGGCTACAGATAACGAAAAACTGGAAGAGATCTATGAAGAAATAGACAGTCTTGAAAAAACCGAGATTGAAGAATTCAAATTCACGAATTACGAGGAAAGGTACCGCCCCTTCCTTTTAATTGCAGGACTCTTGTTGATCTTTGAGCTCTTGTTGAGGTTCACGATCTTCAGAAGCTTTATTTAATAAAAAATAAGAACCCCTACGGGGAAAATTCAAACATGTAGAATGTACATACTGGAGGAAGAAAAGTATTTTTGGTTATTGCTCATCATTCCCGTGTTGGTGCTGTTTTATGCCATGCTTTATTTCTGGAAGAAACGAAAACAGCGGGAGTTTGCGCATCCGGTAATGCTTCAGCAGCTAAGTCCGGACCGGTCCTGGTTTAAACCCGCCTTAAAATTTGGGCTTCTATTGATAGTTTTGAGCCTGATTGTTTTTGCCCTTGTCAATCCAAAAATTGGCACGAAAATGGAAACGGTAACCCGGGAAGGGGTAGACATAGTTTTTGCAATAGATGTCTCTAAAAGTATGGAGGCAGAGGATATTGCTCCCAACCGTTTGGAGAAAACCAAACAATTGGTTACTCAAATAATAAACAATCTTGGAAGTGACCGCGTAGGAATTATTGCCTATGCAGGAAGCGCTTTCCCGCAATTGCCTATTACAACAGATTATGCTGCGGCGAGAATGTTTTTACAGGCAATGAATACAGATATGGTTTCCTCGCAGGGAACAGCTATAAAGGAAGCCATTGAATTGGCAAAAACCTATTATAACCCAGATGAACCCACCAGTAAGGTGCTTATTATAATAAGTGACGGCGAGGATCATTTGGGAGAAGTGGAAGCTATTACAAAAGAAGCGGCAGCCCAGGGCATACGTATATTTACAATTGGAGTTGGAAGTGAAAGGGGTGGCCCGATTCCTATTAAACGTGGAGGGATCACCCAGAGTTATAAGAAAGACCTGAACGGGGAAACTGTTATCACCAGGATGGATGAAGCGATATTGAAAGAGATCGCCGCGGCCACAAATGGAGAATATGTACGCGGGAATGTCACTTCCGAAGTAACTGAAAAAGTGTCAGATTTTCTTCGGAATTTGGATCAGACGGAATTTGAAGCCAGGCAGTATGCTGAATATCAATCGCAGTTTCAATGGTTTCTTGGATTGGCCATACTTTTACTTCTTGCAGATATTTTCCTGCTGGAGCGAAAAACAGCCTGGGTGAGAAAATTAAATTTGTTCAATGAAAAAAAAACTTAGAAATATGAAGGTGAGTTTGTTATTTCCGCAGGGAAATTGCAGGGTGCTTTTACTGGTGTGCCTGAGTTTCTTTTTTCTGAAGAAACTTTCTGCCCAATCCCTTCAGGAGGAAAACAGGAAGATCGAGAAACAAACCAATAAACTCCTTCGTAGCGCCGAGGATAACCTGGCCGAAAATGATTTTTCAGCAGCTGAAGCATCTTATCGACAAGCGGTATCAAAAAGCCCTGAGAGTGTAAAGGCACGTTACAATATGGCTAATATGTATTACGGTAAGGAAAAACCTGCACAATCTGTTACCCGGTTAAAACAGGCAGCCAAAATTGCAGAGACAAAACAGGAGAAACACAGTATTTTTCACAACCTGGGAAATTCCTATATGCAGCAAAAAAAATACAGGGAAGCGGTAGAGGCTTATAAGGAGGCACTTCGCAATAACCCAAAGGATGAAGAAACGCGTTACAATTATGCCCTGGCGAAGAAGATGCTGGAGGAAGAAGAGCAGAGCGGTGGCGGTGGTGATGATGATAAGGAACAGGAAGACCAGGATAAGCAGGAGAAAGATAAGGGAGACGAAGGAGAGCAGGACAAGGATAAAAAGGAGGGTGAAGATAAAGAGGATAAAGGCGGCGATCAAAAAGACGATCAAAAAAAACCTGAGAATGAAGATGAAAAAGGCAAACCAGATCCTAAGCCAGGTGAAGATAAACCCGGTGAAGAGCAACCCCAGCAACCCCAGCAACCACGTCCCGGACAATTATCTCCCGAGCAAATAAAAAGTTTGCTGGAAGCGATGAACAATGAAGAAAAAAAGGTGCAGGATAAGATAAATGCAGAAAAGGCAAAAGGAACCAAAACCCGCACCGAAAAGGATTGGTAAAAAATAATTATTGTAATAACCTTAAAAAAATAAGACTAAAGAGAGATGACGCTTAGAATATTCATACTGTCACTTTTTTTAATAGTATCCTCAGCGGGGATTGCCCAGGTAAAATTTGAAGCCCGGGCAAGCAAACCCAAACTGGGGGTAAATGAGCGTCTCAGGGTTGACTTTGAGATGAATCAGGATGGGGATAATTTCAGGGCTCCTGCTTTTAGCGGTTTTACTGTGGTGGGTGGGCCTAACCAGGCGGTAAGCAATAGCTGGATCAATGGCAAACGCACCTACTCAAAGACATATAGTTATTTCCTGGAACCTACAGGACGGGGTAAATTTACCATAGGACAGGCAGAGATTACGGTAGAGGGCAATATTTATAAAACATCCCCTATTCAGGTTGAGGTAACTGCTGCTGTAGATAAACCTACAGATGGAAATAACACAGATTTTGTGGCCTCAGAAAACTTACATCTGGTTGCAGAAATTTCCAATACAAATCCGTTTTTAAACGAGGCAATTACGGTTGTTTATAAACTTTACGTGAGTCCCCGCATAAGTGTAAGCAACTGGAGAGAAATAGATAATCCTGTATACCGCGATTTCTGGAGCCAGAATATAGATATAAGGCAATTGAAAATTGAAACCGGGGAATATCAGGGTGAGCCTTATAGGTTTGTGGTATTGCGAAAGACCATTCTTTATCCTCAAAAAACAGGAGAACTAGAAATTGAACCATTGACTTTATCAGTTTCTGTAGATGTGCCAAGCGACCGCAGGGACATATTTGGAGGAAGGTTATATACTACTGTAGATAAGACCGTGGCTGCAGGTAAACGAATTATAAATGCCAAGCCTTTGCCCGATGCAGGGAAACCGGGCAATTTTACCGGGGCGGTTGGAAAATTTGATTTTAAGGTTATTCCCGGGAATACTAAACTTGCAGCCACAGAATCCATGACCGCAAGAGTACAGGTGACGGGAAATGGAAATTTAAAGTTATTTGAACTTCCCAAATTGGAAGTGCCCGCCTCCTTGGAAAAATATGAACCCGAAAGAACCGAAAATGTAAGGACAGACCTTAATGGAACCCAGGGCAGTATTACAGATACCTATACTATAGTACCTACACGCCAGGGAGAATTTACAATTCCGGCCCTCAACTTCTCATATTTTGACATTTCCAGCAGGACTTATAAGACAATTAGCTCCCAGGATATTAACCTGGAAGTAGACAGAGCTCCGGCAGGAGGTAGTGGAGTAGCAGGAGGTGGATATGTTTCTAAACAACCGGTGACTGTCCCCGGGGAACAATTCCGGTATATTAAATTAAAAACCAATTTACACCCTGTAAATTCCGGAACCTTTCTTGGATCATTAAGCTTCTGGAGCTTGATGGCATTACCATTTGGACTTTTGTTAGGAGTAATTCTTCTGGGGAAAAAACGGGATGCAATGGCACAGGATGTTCGCGGTAACAGGATTAAAAAAGCCAACCGGCTTACCAGAAAATATCTTTCAGAAGCCAAGAAGAACCTTGGTGACCATGAGAAATTCTACATTGCGCTTGAACGGGCCCTGCATAACTATTTGAAGGCGAAACTTCATATCCAAACAAGTGATATGTCTAAGGACAGGATAAGAAATCTGTTAATAGAAAAAGGAGCAGAACCAGAATCTACGGAAGAGTTTATTTCTCTGTTAAGCAGTTGTGAGTTTGCCCGTTATACCCCTTCTTCCAAGCTAACTATGGAACAGGATTTTGAGAAAGCAGCCCGTGTAATTTCAACTTTAGACAAACAAATTTAAAAAATGAAGAAGTTATTTTTCCTTTTTGTTTTTTTCGTGACCGCCTTGCAGGCGCAAAACCAAGATTTGTTTGAAGTCGGGAATAACGCTTATAATGAGGGAGATTATGAAACAGCCGTAAGTAATTATGAAAGCATTATAAATAATGGGGAAACATCGGCCGCCGTTTATTTTAATCTGGCTAACTCCTACTATAAATTAAACCGCGTGGCACCCAGTATTTATTATTATGAAAAAGCCTTGCAGCTGGAGCCAAATGATGCCGATATAAATAACAACCTGGCTCTCGCCAGGAATTTGGTTGTAGATGAAATAGTGGAAAATGAAAACTCCGGACTTTCCCGCATATGGAATAACCTCGTCTCTGGATTGGGGTATAATCAATGGGGGTGGGCTGCAGTTATATTCTCATTCCTCTTTGCAATCTCATTTGCGGTTTATTACTACAGTAGCCGCAGTGTATCCAAAAGAATCTTTTTTTCACTTTCCTTAGTAACGGTATTTCTGGCCCTGCTTTTCCTGATATTTGCATTTCAGCAAAAAGGGAAATTCAGCGATAATAATTACGCCATAATTTTTGCTTCAGAAAGTCCGGTAAGGGAAGAACCTACCTTAAGAAGTGCAGAATCTTTTTTCCTGCATGAGGGTACAAAAATTGAAGTTTTAGAAACTTACCAAAATTGGATAAAATTTAAACTTGCAAATGGCATACAGGGCTGGATGTTAAAAGATGACGTTAGGATGTTTTAATAGAGTTTCTCTATGTTAATTTTAGATTAAAATATCATTTTAGGTTTTCTTCTTATCCTCTAAAGTTTATTTTTGCACTTATGAAAAAAACAGCATTATTCTTTCTGGTATTATTTGCAGGATTCCTCGCGACTCCCACAATGATTACCTATGTAGATGAGAATGCTGATATTTCTATGGCTTTCACAGCAAATGAAGAAGAAAATTCCTCAAAAACCCAGTTGGTTTTTGAGTATACTTTTCACGAATCCCATCCGGGAAACCTTGGCCTGCATTTCTTGCAGGAACAGTCTGCCTTGATCCATTATTACAATCAGGCCGCAGGATTGGTATTTCTCGATGTCCTTTCTCCTCCTCCCAAACGGGCTTAATAAAATCTACATTTTAAACAACCCATTACACCTTTATTAAGGTTTGGTAAATGCAATTGGTCATTTCCAACAGGCAGCTATTGGTTTTCTGTTCGGTTCTTAGGAGCCTATGTGGTTGATTCTCAAAAAATAAAATAATAGGGTGCGATTTACCCTAAAAAAATTCTATTGCATATGTTTAAGACCATCAAGGCAGATCTTCCTGCCAGTTTAGTTGTATTTTTTGTTGCCCTTCCATTATGTCTTGGTATTGCCCTTGCCAGTGGTGCACCCTTATTCTCCGGTATTATTGCGGGAATTATTGGTGGTATTGTAGTGGGAGCTATTTCAGGTTCCTCTATTGGAGTAAGTGGTCCTGCGGCTGGTTTAGCTGTAGTGGTCCTTACCGCAATTGCAGATCTTGGAAGTTATGAGTTGTTTTTAGTAGCAGTTGTATTAGCAGGTTTAATGCAAATTTTATTAGGTGTACTAAAAGCGGGGGTTATTGGGTATTTTTTTCCATCCTCTGTAATTAAAGGGATGCTATCAGCCATTGGTATCATCATATTTTTAAAACAAATCCCACTTGCCCTGGGCTACGAAGAGGGGGAAACACCATTTGCCTTTTTTGAAACTACAGGTTTGGATATTTTCAGGGGTCTTGTAAATATGGTGAGCTCTGTTCATCCCGGGGTGGTGCTGGTGACCACTATTTCCCTTGTAATCCTTTTAGTGTGGGATAAGGTTCTGGCCAAAAAACATAAAGCTTTTAAATTGATACCCGGTCCTCTTGTGGCCGTAATAGCCGGGATTATTTACCAGTTATTTTTTAACGGTTCAGGTTCAACCTTGGAGATCACCGGAGCAAATTTGGTATCTGTCCCAATTCCTGAAAATGTTTCAGATTTTATTGGACAATTTACTTTTCCCGATTTTTCCCAACTTGGAAATACCCAGGTGTATATGGTAGCAATAACTATTGCAATTGTTGCGAGTCTGGAAACACTTCTTAGTGTAGAGGCTACAGATAAGCTGGATCCTGCCAAGCGTGTTACTCCAACCAACAGGGAATTGGTGGCTCAGGGTGTAGGTAATACATTTTCAGGTCTTGTAGGAGGGTTACCCATTACACAAGTTATTGTGAGAAGTACCGCCAATGTTATGAGTGGAGGAAAATCAAAAGTTTCTTCAATTATACATGGTTTTCTTCTGTTGTTTAGTGTAATTTTAATACCCAGATACCTTAATCTTATTCCATTGGGTGTTCTTGCGGCGGTTCTTCTTATCATTGGTTATAAGCTTGCCAATCCTAAGCAATTCCTTCAAATGTCGAAATTGGGGAAATCGCAGTTTATCCCCTTTTTAGTTACAGTAATTGCCATTGTGGCGACAGATTTACTTGTGGGTATTCTTTTAGGATTAGCTGTGGGAATAATTACTATCTTGATTAATAGTTACAAGAATTCCCATTTCCTTCATATAGAGGATAAATCAAATGGGGTGCACCGTATAAAAATGGAACTTGCAGAAGAAGTTACATTTCTTAATAAAGGAGCCATCCAGCGCGAGCTGAATGCCCTTCCTGAAAATTCATATGTAACCCTGGATGTACGTAAAACCAGGTCTCTTGATCTTGATATTCTGGAGATTCTGGACGATTTTGCAGTAACTGCGGACAGAAAAAATATTACCATGAAACTTATCTCTGAAAGGGGAGAGGTAGAAAACCCGAAAAGTTACCGTGAATTCTTTGGAGTAACCGTCTTTGAGGGGGCGCATTAGTAAAACGAATTAATAATTAAAATATATAGCAATGAGTGATTTTTATAAGCAATTAATTGAGAATAACAAGAAATGGGTTGAGACGAAATTAGATCTGGATCCCCAATTTTTTGAAAAACTTTCTAAAGGTCAAAAGCCACCTGTATTATGGATAGGTTGTGCAGATAGCAGGGTTCCTGCAAATGAGATCATTGGAGCAGAACCTGGAGAAGTATTTGTTCACAGGAATATTGCCAACATGGTTGTGCATTCTGATATGAACATGCTAAGTGTTCTGGACTATGCGGTGAATGCGCTGAAAGTAAAGCATGTGATAGTTTGCGGACATTATGGTTGCGGGGGTGTAAATGCAGCTATGACGAACCAATCTATTGGGATTATAGATAACTGGATTCGTCACATTAAAGATGTATACCGGGTTCATAAAAAGGAACTTGATGGAATAGAGGACCAGACAAAGAGATTCGACAGGTTTGTAGAATTGAATGTAACTGAGCAGGTGTATGACCTTGCAAAAACATCTATAGTACAAAATGCCTGGAATAATGGCCAGGACCTTACCATTCACGGTTGGGTGTATGGGGTAGATTCAGGAATTATCAAGGATCTTGGAGTAAACTTTAAAAATGACTCTGAACTTGATGCTGTTTATCAATTGAACTTTTAAACTGGTGTTTAATTTGTTTGTTTGCATGGGTCGGCAACTTTGCCGGCCCTCTTGCATTATATAACATACTTAGTTCACCACTTCTTCCTCTTCTTTGGGCTCATTAATTTCTTCCAGGAATTCGAGATCCTGTACTTCCCTGAGTATGGAAGGTACAATGGCCGGTGCGAGTGCTTTAATGGGAGGATACAACACAGAAGCTCCCAGAGTTTCTTCTTCAATAATATTTACATCCTCATTGGTGGCACTAAAAAACATTATGATAACGCTGGTTATAAAAGCCACTTTTATTAAGCCGAAGGCTGCTCCCAGAAGCTTATTTATAATTCCCAGAGCGGCAAAATTGGCCACAGTAGTTAGGAACTTCCCTGCCAGGGAAATTACAAATACAATTAGAATGAAGGTAATTGCAAATGCTGTGAGATGCACAAACTGAATATTCCAGGAAACACGGTTAGTTAAGAAATCACTTAAAAAATGAGAGAAATAAATCGCTCCGTAAATTCCTGCAACAAAGGCCACAAGGGAAGCGAGTTCGGCAAAAAATCCACGGAAAAAGCCTCTTATGACTCCATATAGAAGGATAAGTGCAAGGACAATATCAACTATATTCATGCTTTAAAGATAGTTTTTACAAAGCCTAAGATACGTATCTTTGCCAAATGTCAAGAGATGAAAAACTAAAAGAACGCTGGACCGGCGTGCAACAGAAATTATCAAACCAGTTTGCCGATGGTGACCTGCTGGACCTGGATGCTATAATTTACTTAATAGGTGTACAGGAACTGGGACAGCCCCACAAAAAATTTAAAAAGGACCACAAGCTGGATCTTATGCATATAGCCATTTGCAGGCTCCTCGAGCCTTATGGGTATTATGAGTTTGATTATTTTGATGAGGACAGCTGGCCGCATTACAAGATCCTGGAAACATTACCTGCCTTGAAAGCCGGGGAACAGTCTGTATTAATGAAAGAAGCAATTGTCCAGTACTTTTTGGAAAAAGGTTATATAGAATAAAGTTAAGGAATGGGGGTAAAGCTACAATTTTATTAAATTTGACCCTCTTTAAAGAAAAGATTTCATGATTGAAAAGATAAAGGAACACATTGCCAGGGTGGCAGATTTTCATACAGATAATCCTGAAGATGCCGAGGCGTTTCGTATTGAATACCTCGGAAAAAAAGGTTTTTTAAACCAGTTTTTTGCCGAGTTTAAAAATGTTCCGAACGATCAAAAAAAGGATTTTGGACAGGCGATCAATACCCTTAAAAACGCCGCTCAGGAAAAAGTAACCTTTTTAAAGGAATCCCTGGATGGCAAACAAACCGAAACAGGAGCGTATGGGGATCTTTCACGTCCTGCAGAACCTGTTGAAATAGGAGCCAGGCATCCCATCTCTATAGTGAAGAACCAGATCACAGAGATATTTTCAAATATTGGATTTAATGTTTCTGAAGGGCCTGAAATAGAAGATGACTGGCATAATTTTACTGCGCTTAATCTACCGGAATATCACCCGGCCAGAGATATGCAGGATACCTTTTTTGTTCAAACAGATCCTGATATACTTCTTCGTACGCATACCTCATCTGTGCAGGTGCGGTATATGGAAAATAATCAACCCCCTATAAGAACAATTTCACCTGGAAGGGTATTTAGAAATGAGGCTATTTCTTCACGGTCCCATTGTATTTTCCACCAGGTAGAAGGTTTGTATATAGATAAAGACGTTTCCTTTGCCGATTTAAAACAAACTTTATTGTATTTTACAAAGCAAATGTTTGGTAAATCAAAGATAAGGCTGCGTCCATCCTATTTTCCATTTACAGAGCCAAGTGCTGAAGTTGATATTTACTGGGGTCTGGAAACTGAAACAGATTACCGTATTACCAAAGGAACAGGCTGGCTTGAGATCATGGGCTGCGGGATGGTAGATCCAAATGTGTTGAAGAATTGCGGTATAGATCCCCTGGAATACACCGGTTTTGCTTTTGGAATGGGAATAGAACGTATCGCAATGCTATTATACCAAATAGGAGATATTCGTATGTTTTATGAAAATGATATCAGGTTTTTAAAACAATTTAAATCAACTATTTAATATGAAAAAATTCGGAATTCTTATTTTGGCCATTATCATTTTTGCCATCATTGTATATGTAACTTTTATCATTGCAGTGGTAGAAATAATTGTTGGTGCAATTCTTTTTATTGCCGCAGCCATCTTCCTGTGGATCCTTTGGAACAAGCTAAAGAATAAACTGAGTTAGTTTGAAAAAAGACATTGAAATACCACCGGTAACAGGGGTATTTATTGCGGCGGTAAGAGAAGAAAATAAGGAATTCCGCTCCATGGACTGGAATGCTTATCTTATAAATGATAAAAATGTTCCCCTGGAAATGGTGCTTATTGTAACCCGCGGGTATGATGAAAAAGATAGCACCTCAACAATGCGGCACACCATTAAAGTCCTTCCCGCCAAATCTTTCGCCAAAATTGAATTTATGGAGGATAGTGTCCTTCGGTTAAATAATGAATTTTTAGTGACTTTTTTCGAAGGGAATACCATGTTTGAAAAGAAGTTCCTTTTCCCAGGTAACTCTATCAAGGCAACTGCTTTAACCAATATTCCGGTTATAAATAAAAAAGGCATTCTGGCCACTTAGGCCTCTTCTAAAAGTAAAGAAACCCTTTGTGTGAACAAAGGGTTTCTTTTAATATTGAATTTACTTCAATCCAGCTTTTCCGCTAATTTCTTAAACACCTTTTTAGGGTTTTTACCTTCATATAAGATAGCATACACAGCATTGATAATTGGAGTTTTTGCACCCTTCTCTTTATTGATCTTATAAGCACTCTCGGTTGCATAGTAACCTTCAGCCACCATACTCATTTCCATTTGGGCACTTTTTACGGTATAACCCTTTCCTATCATATTTCCAAACATCCTGTTTCGGCTGAAAACAGAATATCCGGTTACCAACAGATCTCCAAGGTATGCAGAGTCGTTGATATTACGTTTCATTTTGTGCACCTTTTTAATGAATTTCTTCATTTCCCGTATCGCGTTGCTCATGATAACGCTTTGAAAATTATCGCCATAACCAAGCCCGTGAGCTATACCAGCGGCAATCGCATAAATATTCTTGAGCATTGCCGCGTATTCTGTACCTGTAACATCATCACTGGTTTTACAGGTAATATAATCACTTTGAAGATGACGGGCCATTATTTTGGCTTTAGCTTCATCCTGGCAGGCAATTGTCAAATAGGAAAGTCTTTCCAATGCCACTTCTTCGGCATGACAAGGCCCGGTAATAACACCAAAATTCTCATCTGGCACTCCATATTCCTTATTGAAATGCTCTCCAACAATAAGACTGGTTTCCGGCACGATCCCTTTTATTGCTGAAAATATAACTTTGTCATTTAACGGAAGTGTGAGTTTGTCCAACTCACTTTTTACAAAGGCCGAAGGAATTGCAAATATGAGATAGTCTGAATTTTTTACTACCTCATTAATGTCATTGCTTAAATGCAACTGCTTTACATTGAATTCGACAGAACTTAAATAGTTGGGATTGTGGTAATGGGTTTTAATATGAGTGATGGCGGTTTTGCTGCGCATATACCAATTTATCTCCTCAAGATTCTCACTAAGCATTTTTACAATAGCTGTGGCCCAGCTGCCACCACCTATTACACCGAAAGTAGGGGTTTTCTCCATAGTTTATTTAATTCCGCCCCAAAAATACATAATTTAAAAAGAATTTAACTATAAGTTAAAGTTCAAACCAATGGCAATCAATCCGGTTTTAAGGCGTTTAATTACAGACGAATGGTAGAAAGCGAGATACTGCCATTCGTTAATTAGTTTTTTGGTTGGTTATTTAGTTAAACAGGGATGCGTAAAAAAAACGTATCCCTGTTTTTCTAACTGGTAAATTTCCTAACAAAAATTTAGGATTTTATTGAAGATCAATTAGAAAGGGAATTCGTACTTTAGAAAAACAATCAAACTATCAATATGGGATTATTCAATTTTATTAAGAATGCCGGTGCGAAGATTTTCGGGGCCGGAAAGGAAACCAAACATGAAACCGTAAAAGTAGAAGGGGAAAAAGATCAAAAAGAGCGGGAAGAGAACAAAAGAGCCGCCCGTAAGCTTGAGGAAACAATACGTGATCTTAATTTACATGTAGAGGGCCTTAGGATTGAAATAGAAGGTGCAATGGCTACAATTTGGGGTAAAGCTGAAAATCAATCAACACGTGAAAAAGTAATTTTGGTAGTTGGAAATGTTGAAGGGATAGCGCAGGTAGATGATAATATGGAGGTTGAGAATAAGGAACCCGAAGCCGTTTTTCACACCGTTGAAACCGGGGATACCTTGAGTAAAATAGCCAAAGAACACTATGGTAATGCCAACAAATACCATGAGATATTTGAAGCAAATAAACCTATGTTAAAAGATCCAGACAAAATATATCCGGGACAGGTGTTAAGGATCCCGGCACAAAAACAATAAAAAACAATTAAATAGAAAGACTGTTTAAGAAATTGAGCGGGTTACATTGAGCGCAGTCGAAGTGCAAAAGTTATAGTTCCACCATGAAAAAAGTAGGATCAATTAACTCAACCGAACCTTCAAAAATGATTTAAACAGTCTTTTACTTTAATTATAAAAAGATGAATTTTTAAATAAAAACCCGCTATTAGGCGGGTTTTGTTTTGTGTTAGCGGTAGAAGTTCATCCTGTCCATATATTCCCAAACTTGTTTAGGTAACATGCTTGTAATGTCTTTACCCTCTTTCACGGCCTGTCTAATAAAAGTAGAGGAGATTTCAATAACAGGAGCATTTACACGAATAATTCCCGGATGTTCAATAAACCTGCTTTCAACCTCACCCCCCGAGATACGCGGGTATACATAGATCTTATGCCTTTCCAGGATTACCTCAAAATTCTTCCATTTATGAAAGCTTTTTAAATTGTCTTCGCCCATAATGAGGGAGAAATCGACCTTTGGATGATCTTCTTCCAGTTTGGCCAGAGTAACAGCAGTATAATTGGGTTGAGGTAATTTAAATTCTACGTCACAGGGTTTTAATTTCGGGTAACCCTCGCAGGCCAGGTAAACCATTTCAAGACGATGGTGATTATCTAAAAGACTGGATTTTTTCTTAAATGGATTATGCGGGGTGACAACAAGCCAGACTTCATCAAGATTGCTGAATTCTACTATATAGTTGGCAATAATTATGTGTCCAATATGAATTGGATTGAAGGTGCCAAAATAAAGTCCAACCTTTTTCATTAGTCTTCCCCGTTTGCGCCAACAAAGGTAGAAACCAAATGATAAGCCTCATCCAGGGCGGTTTGCAAATTGATATTTTCAATAATAAAGTCAAACTGTGGAGCTGTAGCCAGTTCTATGGACGCCTTTGCAACACGCATATTTATCTTGTCATCAGATTCTGTCTTGCGTTTTTTAAGCCTGATCTTTAGTTCTTCTATGCTGGGGGGTTTCACAAAAACGGCCAGGGTTTCTTCAGGATAGATGTTTTTAATATCCAGGCCTCCCACCACATCAATGTCAAAGATCACGTTTTTGCCTTTGGCCCAGATCTTTTCAATCTCAGTTTTTAATGTTCCGTAGAAATTATCACGGTACACCTCTTCCCATTCCAGGAATTCATCATTTTTTATCTTCTTTTTGAATTCTTCAAGGCTAAGGAAATAATAATCTTTCCCATCTACTTCCCCCACCCGTGGTTCTCTGGAGGTTGCAGAAATTGAAAATTCAAGTTTTAACTCGGGGTGAGCCAATAAGTGCTGTACAATAGTTGTTTTTCCCGATCCTGAGGGAGCCGAGAATACAATGAGTTTTCCAGATTGCATTAGAGTACATTTAATAGTTGTTCCTTCACTTTTTCCAGCTCATCTTTCATTTGTACTACAAGCTGCTGCATAGGTGCAAAATTTGACTTGCTGCCAATTGTATTTATCTCACGCCCCATTTCCTGGGAAATAAATGCGAGTTTCCTGCCATTGGAATCCTGAGAATTCAGGGTTTCCTTGAAGTAGGAGAGGTGGTTGTCAAGCCGCACTTTCTCTTCGGTAATGTCAAATTTTTCTATATAATATACCAGTTCCTGTTCAAACCGGTTTTCATCTATGTTTTCCTTTAGATCTGCTACTCCTTTTCTTAATCTTTCTTTTACACCGGCAATCCGGTCGGGATCCATTGCAATAATATTTTCAAGAAGGCTTTCTATATTGGAGATCCTTAGTTTTAATTCATTCTCGAGGGCAAGGCCTTCATCTGTCCTGAATGTATTGATCTCTTCCAGGGCAAAATGCACCGCTTCTTCAATGGAGGCAAATTCAGTTTCGTTTAACTCCTCCCTTTCTGTTTTCAGAACATCTGGCATCCTAACAGCCATTTTTAAAAGCTCGGTTTCATCTCCGTCTACAATGGCTTTCAATTGGTCTATATATTTTCTTACTACGGCTGGATTAATAACAGCAGTTGTTTCCTCTGCGCTCACTTCTACATAGAGAGAAAAATCTACTTTCCCCCGGGTTAAGGAATTGGATATAAGATTTCTTAGATACAATTCTTTTTCACGGTACTGGCCGGGGATCCTTGCATTAAGGTCAAGGGTTTTGCTGTTGAGCGATTTAATTTCTACGGTGATCTTTTTTGTAGGAAGTTGTAGCAGGCTCTTTCCAAACCCTGTCATTGACTGAATCATGCTTGATTTTTAAAAGGTTGCGCAAAGATAAACATTTCTACAGCATCACAAATTTAGTAGAACTCTATTTTAAAGTTTAAGCTTGGACTGTTTCCTGAGGAGGTGAGAAGGGTAAAAGGCCAGAATGTGTTTATTTTAAAAGGCTTACAACAATTTGGTGAAGTTTGCATGTCTTGCAACCATAATATGGAAAATACCATAAGCCGCAAGGCCAAATGCTACTGCTGCAAGCAGGAGGTTACCATAACTAAAACTTAGAAAATATGCGAGTGCTCCTTCAGTGCCTTTATATTCATTGGCATTGTGTTTAAGAATTACTTTTATTATGAAGAAAGCAAGTACGCCAAATACCATTCCCCGGGCAACATATCCTAATTTTCCCGCTCGTTTTATAAAGTCATATTCATATTTTACCTTGGGATAATTATCAATTTTCTGCATAAATTTACCTTTATAAGCTATAAAAAATTGCTGAAGGGCTTGCCCTGCAATTAGAAGAGCCAGGGCCCAGATTAAAGCTTTCCCCCAGTCGTTGGATAAAAGCTGCCATAATGCTGCTTTTTCATCTCCCGCAACATCGGTTTCAAAATCGGGCTCATAACTTCCGCTCAATTTGTTGAGAAGTGGCTTTGCAAAAGCATAGGCTATGAAGCCATAAAATATTCCGGAATAAAAGTAGCGCAATCGTTTAAACCCCGATTTCAGGTTTTTACTGTCTAACCCACCCTCAGGAAATTTAATTGTCTGGTAGAATCTCCAAACCGAATAAGCAAACAAGCCCAGGGATATTACCCCTACAAAAGCTTTCCCCAGGGGTAGTTCCAGCAAAAATTTTATAACATTTCTGGTACTGGAAATATCACCGCCCAGGCCCAGGGCTGCCATAAAAGTTAAACTCCCCAACAACACATAAACAATGCCTTTGGTAAAAAATCCTGCCGATCTTATTTTGGCAATTTTGCCCGTATTATTATTCATTTCCCTTGAGGTCATAATGACCTTTTTAAAATTATTACATATTTGTGTATCTAACCTTTAGAGTTCGATATTTATTTTAACTGTTTTCGGTTATAAAGGCCAGGGCACGCTCCTCAGCAAAAGTGGTTTTCTTATTTTGAAGAAACCCAACATGTCCACCATAGGCAGGCAATTCCAAATGGAAATATTGATGTTCAATTGCCAGTTCAACCGGGGAGGAGTTTGGAGATAAAAATGCATCGTTTTTTGCATTTATTAGGAGGGTAGGAATATTAATAGATGGAATAAAATTAAGAGCGCTGCTCTTTTCATAGTAATCTCTTGCATTTTGAAAGCCATGAGCTTTCCCTGTATAAAGATCATCAATTGCATATAAGGTATTACATTTCATGATCTCTGCACGGGTAATCTTATCTGGAAACTGTTCACTTCGTATTAAAAGTTGTTGTTTTAATTTTTTTACAAAGCGCCGTGAGTAGAGATAATTTTTTGTTTCCTCCAGTTTTTTAAGTGACAGGTATAGGTCGCAGGGGGTAGATATAGCCACTGCCGCTTTTAATTGGGGAGGGATTTCTTTTCCTTCCCCCAGATATTTTAGCATTAGATTTCCTCCCAGGCTAAAACCCGTTAAGGAGAGGGTGTCATAATTGTTGTTTTCAAGAACATATTTTATTACCTCTCTAAGGTCTTCACTTGCTCCGGCGTTATAGGAGCGGTAAAGCCTGTTTAATTCCCCGCTGCACCCGCGTAGGTTTATGGCAGCAACATCCCAGCCGGCTTCGTTAAAATGATTTGCCATACCCACAACATAGGGCCTCGATGAATTTCCTTCAAGGCCGTGAAGTATTATTTGCAATTTTTTGGAGGAAGCCTTAGAGGAAAAACTCCAGTCGATATCCAGAAAATCTCCGTCCTCCAGTTCAAGCCTCTCACGTTTTTGTGAAATTTCAGGAACACTTCGAAACATAGAAGCATAAATTGTTGACAGGTGGTAATTCCTGAATATAACCGGAGGATTATAGTTGCTTTTTAATAATGGCATATGCAAATTTCGCTTTTTTTATTTCTTCTGCTTCAGATTTAATAAACAATTATGCATGCATAATATTTTTACTTATTTTAGCTGAAAAAGGAAACTATGTACCATAAAGAATTTGATATACGTTGGAGTGATCTTGATGCCAACCGCCACCTTGCCAATACTGCCTATATAAATTTTATGAGCCACACCCGTATGGGATTTTTAATGGAAAATGGTTTTGGCCAAAGGGAACTGGCCAAATATAATATAGGCCCCGTAGTGTTTTATGAACATATTTTTTATTTTAAGGAGGTCTTTGCAGGGAAACCTGTAAAAGTAAGTCTGGAATTAAAGGGCCTTTCTGAAGATGGAATGTATTTTGAATTTATTCATAATTTCTATGACCACAGGGGT
The DNA here is from genome assembly GCF_007993795.1 of Antarcticibacterium arcticum. GTDB lineage: Bacteria > Bacteroidota > Bacteroidia > Flavobacteriales > Flavobacteriaceae > Gillisia > Gillisia arctica. The sequence continues at coordinate 2,828,829 of NZ_CP042476.1, forward strand.
AGAAATTTTGCGAGTTGTGAAATGATGGGTGGATGGATAGACCTTCATGAAAGAAAACTTACTTCACTTCCACCTCAATTACACTCCAATCTAAACAGCTTAAGCCATACCGGAGATTTTAAAATATTGACAAAGGAAGATACACGCAGGTTCAATAAGAAACCGGTGGATATAGATATTAATATTTTAAAATAGTTTTTTTCTTGGTCACCAGGTAAACCCCCAGGAAAACCAAAGATCCTGCGGCCACTTTTAATAGATTCAATTCATCTATTCCTACAACAACCGCAAAAATTATCGCAATAAGGGGTTGCAGGTAAATGAATGAGCTAAGAGTAGAGGGGGACAATTGTTTTATTGCATATATGTTAAGCAAATACGTAGAAAAAGTAGTTCCCAGGACCACAAATATCATACTCCAAATAGCGGGAGAGGGCAGTTCTACCCATTTTACTTCGCGGAATTCAGAAAATGTAAGGGGGAAGTTTACTATCAGGGCTATTAAGAACAGCCATTTCATTAAAGTAATGGGGTGATATTTGGATGCCAGAGGTTTTACCAAAATGAGATAGATACCAAAAGAGAAAGCATTCACTATAAATAGAAGATTTCCCAAGGGAATATTGGGCGCATCCTGGCGCATTTCTTCTGAAAAAAGGACCAGCATAAGAGCGCCGCTTAAACCTAAAAATATTCCGGAAACTTTTAACATTGTGATCTTTTCCCGCAATAAATAGGAGGATAGAACCAACACCAAGATGGGGGTAATAGTTACTATAACCGAACTATTTATGGGGGTTGAAAGGCTAAGACCTTTAAAAAACAGCAGCATGTTGATCACCATACCAAAAACAGCACAGGCTATAAGCCTGAGCCAGTCACTGGTGGCTATTTTTTCTTTGGGAAACCAAAGTGAAATAAGCCAGAAAAGAATTGTGGCTCCTGTTACCCTTAACAATATAAAACCAAAAGGTTTAATATAAAGGGGCATAACTCCCTTTGCTATGGTATGATTAAGGCCATATATAGTAGCTTCGCTAATAGCTGCTAAAATGGCAATCGCACGTTTATTCATTCATGGAATTTTTCGCGGCTTCCACGTTTTTCGGGGAATTTCCTATAAAGATCTTGTCGTTATTTATAATTACCGGTCTTTTTAAAAAAGTGTAATGTTCTAAAATTAGGTTCTTATACGCCTCTTCATCAAGGTTTTCATTTTTGAGATCTCTTTCTTTATAGAGGCGGGCTCTTTTGCTAAAAAGCGCTTCATAACTCTGTGTAAAATTATACATTTCCTCTAATTGCTCTTCGGTAACCGGAGTCTCTTTGATGTCCTGAAGAATAAAAGAAGAAGGTGGGTCCAGGTCACTCAGGATCTTTTTGCAGGTATCACAGGTAGAGAGGTGATATATCTTTTTCATAACTACATTTAATTCTCCGGAGGCACCGGAAATTCTATAAAAATTTAAAAAAATCTGTGGCCTCTTCGCGTGGGATTTCTATTTGAATTCCACCTTCAGAGTATGAAGCCACTTCATAGGCGTTATACCTAAGAATGATCTTGTTCTTAAGAAATCCTATGTTCTGAGGTAAATAAAAACTGTCATTTTCAAAAAAGTAACCCGTGCTGTTTATGGATTCTCCTTCGGGAATTTCTTTCTTAACACGGAATACCCCTTCAGCATACTCCTTAAAATCTGCAGTAAAAAGGTCTTCATTCTTAAGAATCTCTCCCGTTTGAGGGTTTAAATTTATATAACTCCTGCTGGAAAATCCATGAGCCCCACCTGTAAAAATCGCCAGGTTGAATTCCAGGGAAATTATCTCAGGAGTATTGGTGAGAACTCTTCCTTCTACCGATGCTTCCCAGGGAATATTATATTCGGGAAATTCCATTGCAGAGGTTTCATAGTTATCAATAAAGGTTTGCGACAAAGATTCCAGGCTGGAGAAATTGTTTTCTTCCTGATAATCCAGTATGTTGATCACGTGTTGCTCAATATTCCGGTTGATGCTTTTGTTCCGGGCACCTGTACCAGCTACCCATGGAATATTCAGGCTTATATATGCACAATTTTCCTCATCAGGATCACAATCGCGATCTGAAACTTCATCAATAATCAACGCCTCAAATTCGGGTGCCGGAGTGTCTTTTTGACAGCCGGCAAGAAATAGCAGGAGAATAAGAGGTGAAACAAGCTTTTTCACAGTAAATGCAATGTTAAATTCGGGATAAAGGTACATGCTATTTTGCCAATCCCCAATACGAGTATTACATTTGCTGCACTAAATATTTGTTAATTTAGCTTTATTGGAAATCCCTGAAAATGTGGGGGTTTCATTGCAAAATTATGCCGGAAAAAATTCCTGCTAAAAATCCAAAACAAAAGAGATTAATATGAAATTCAACACTAAGACAATTCACGGAGGACAACATGATGTAGACCCCGCATATGGCTCTGTTATGCCACCAATTTACCAGACCAGTACGTATTCTCAATCTACGCCGGGTGGTCATAAAGGGTTCGAATATTCCCGTAGTGCAAATCCAACCCGAAGTGCTTTGGAGCGTTCCCTTGCGAGTATTGAAAACGGTAAGTTTGGCCTGGCATTTGGCTCGGGTCTTGCTGCAATTGATGCCGTAATGAAATTGTTCAAACCCGGTGATGAAATTATATCTACCAATGACCTTTACGGAGGTTCTTACAGGCTGTTCACCAAAATTTTTGAAGGCCTGGGTCTTAAATTTCATTTTATTGGGATGCAGGATGCATCAGATATTGAAAAATATATCAACGAAAACACAAAACTTATTTGGGTTGAAACCCCAACCAATCCTATGATGAACATTATAGATATTGAGGCTTCGGCTGCCATTGCCAAAAAGCACAATATCTTACTTGCGGTAGATAATACTTTTGCAACGGCATACCTGCAAAGGCCATTGGACCTTGGAGCAGATATCATTATGCACAGCGCTACCAAATACCTTGGCGGCCACAGCGATGTGGTAATGGGCTCCCTTGTAGTTAATGACGAAGATTTGGCAAACAGGTTGTATTTTATTCAAAATGCAAGTGGTGCGGTTTGTGGCCCTATGGACAGTTTTCTGGTGCTGCGTGGAATAAAAACCCTTCACATTCGTATGCAAAGGCATTGTGAGAATGGGGAAAAAATTGCCCGTTATTTAAAAGATCACCCTAAAGTTGGAAAAGTCTACTGGCCCGGGTTTGAAGATCATCCCAATCATGAGGTAGCGAAAAAGCAAATGTCTGGTTTTGGGGGTATGATCTCATTTACAACGGTGGAGGACACCCTTGAAAGTGCGGTTAAAATAGTGGAGAATTTAAAGGTTTTTACTCTTGCTGAATCTTTGGGAGGCGTTGAATCGCTGGCCGGGCATCCTGCGAGTATGACCCACGCTTCAATCCCTGCAGAAGAAAGATTGAAAACCGGGGTGGTAGATTCTCTTATTCGACTTAGTGTTGGGATAGAGGATGAAGAAGACCTTATTGAAGACCTGAGACAGGCATTGGGATAAATCTTTGAAACCTTATATATAAAAAGCTCCGGTAATTTATTGCCGGAGCTTTTTTTTAAAAATTTAAATAATAGATGTACCCAACATTCACCCAAAAAACAAAATCATTGAATTTGTTTTGTGGTGCGTTAATGTTCAGCCCATCCAGCCAGTCTGTATCATAGTAATGCCATCTCCCCTCAACTGCAAGATCGCTCACGTAATTAAGCCGGTAGCGTAGCCCCACACTTCCTGCGATGGCCCAGGTGTCTCCACCTTTAAAATCCATCCCGTCCCTAAAGGTGGGAAAAACATTCTTGGGATTATCAAGGCTCCCAAGATCTGAATATGCGCTTGGTTTGTAGTAAACATAATGTGCCCCAAGGCTTATAAACGGAGCAAACATATAGCCGAAATTAGTATAATCCCTTATACTGAAAGGGTAATATTCAAGTGCTGCGCCTAATTCAAATGTTTGGGTTTGCCCGTGCATAGCCCGCAGAAGTTCTCCACTGGTATTGTTTTTTGCGGCTACCGGTCCAAAATGTTCCAGTTTGCTGAAAAAGTAATCCAGCTCTGTGCGTATCTTGAAATGGTCATTAAAAAAATTGTCGGTAGCGTAGCAGTTGCATTCAGCTTTGTAGGCGAAGTTCATGTAATGCACCAGTCCCACTCCATAACCTGCGTTATTAAGATTGTTCTTTACATTCCATCTTTCGCCATAATCTGTGAAAAAAGAAGTTGGGCCCACAAGTACTCCTATTTCGTGAGAAATTCCGAGTTGGGCAAAACTTCTTTGGGAGGAAACCACAAAGAGAAAAAAAACAAGACAAATCCTCAGGGATTTCTTCATTTACCGCGGCTTGTAGTATAAACAAATATATAAAATAGACTGAACAAAGCTAGGAGGAAAAACACCCATTAAAACAAGACGTTAATTTTATATGAAATCATAAAAAAATGAGGCGATTCTTTATATATACTTTATATTTGCACCAATTTACGAAAACGTAATAATCAATAATATAAAGCACTACTATTATGGAGCAAAGTGTAAAAGATTTTTTGGAGGTTGTTTCTAAAAGAAATCAGAACGAACCGGAGTTTTTACAAGCTGTACATGAGGTGGCCGAAACGGTTATCCCATTTATAGAAGAAAATAAAAAATACCAGAATAAAATGTTACTTGAACGCATGGTGGAACCTGAAAGGGTGATCATGTTTCGGGTGCCGTGGATCGATGATGCAGGGAAAACACAAATTAATAGAGGATTCAGGATCCAGATGAATTCGGCCATTGGACCATACAAAGGAGGAATGCGGTTTCACCCTTCCGTTAACCTAAGTATTTTAAAGTTCCTTGCCTTTGAACAAACCTTTAAAAACAGTCTTACCACTTTACCTATGGGTGGTGGAAAAGGAGGGTCAGATTTTGATCCTAAAGGAAAGTCAGACAATGAGGTGATGCGTTTTTGCCAAAGCCTTATGACAGAGCTTGAAAGACATATTGGTGCAGATACAGATGTTCCTGCTGGAGATATTGGAGTAGGGGCACGTGAGGTAGGTTATATGTTTGGCCAATACAAAAGGTTAAGAAATGAATTTACAGGAATTCTAACAGGAAAAGGACTTTCTTATGGTGGTTCCTTAATACGTCCTGAAGCAACCGGGTATGGAAATGTTTACTTCACCCAGAATATGCTGGAGTTAAAGGGAGATACCATAAAAGGAAAAACTGTGGTGATCTCAGGTTCCGGAAACGTGGCACAGTATGCAGCTGAAAAAGCTACTCAACTGGGTGCAAAAGTTGTTACAATGTCAGATTCCGGTGGGTACATATATGATGAAAATGGAATTGATGCTTCAAAACTTCAATTCATTATGGACCTTAAAAATGTAAGAAGAGGTAGAATAAGCGAGTATGTAGATCAATATCCTTCAGCAAAATATTTTGACGGAGAAACTCCATGGGGAATTGCCTGTGATATTGCCATGCCTTGTGCAACCCAAAACGAACTGGATAAGGCTGATGCTGAAAAACTGGTGAAAAATGGTTGCCAGGTGGTAGGTGAAGGGGCTAATATGCCTTGTACACCAGATGCTGTTACGATATTCCAAAACGCTAAAATTCTTTTCTCTCCGGGGAAAGCGTCAAATGCCGGTGGAGTTGCAACTTCAGGTCTTGAGATGTCTCAAAACTCTATGAGATTTAACTGGACTGCAGAGGAAGTAGATAAAAAACTTCACGAAATAATGAAAAATATTCACGCCGCCTGCGTTCAGTTTGGATCTCAGGAGGATGGATATGTAGATTATGTAAAAGGAGCAAATATTGCAGGTTTCGTAAAAGTAGCCGATGCCATGCTTGCGCAGGGAGTAGTATAATCAATCCTCACCTTATTGGAATGCACAATTAATGCCGCCTTCAGGGCGGCATTTTTTATTTATCTTGGTTCAAAATTTCTCCCATGTTGGTAAATACCAATGCTATTGTAATAAGTGCTCTTAAATATGCCGAGGCAGACCTCATTGTTAAATGCTATACACAAAAAAGCGGTTTAAAGACTTATTTGCTTCGGGGGATCATGAAATCCAGAAAAGGGAAATTTAAAGCTTCCATGTTCCAGCCTTTAACCCAACTGGAAATAGTTGGCAGGCATAAAGACAAAGGCTCTATGGAATACCTTCAGGATGCCAGAATTCTTCATCATTATTCGAGTTTACATACCAACGTGGTAAAATCTACGCTTGTTCTTTTCCTTTCCGAAATTCTTAGAAATTCCATCCAGGAAGAAGAGCAAAATGAAAGTTTATACCATTTTTTGGAAAATACCTTTAACTGGCTGGATTCACATGATACTATTGCCAATTTTCATTTGCTTTTTATGCTCCGGCTAAGCCGTTACCTGGGCTTCTTCCCCGATGAGTTTCAGGGTGACAGCAAGTATTTTAATTTGCTTGAGGGGGTGTTTCAAAATGTGAATACCGGCCTGTACTGTATAGAAGGTCCAAATTTAGAGCTTTTAAAGCGGTTGATGGGTACGAATTTTGATGAGTTAGAAAACATCCAATTGACCAAAACCAAAAGATCAGAATTTCTCAATATGTTACTCAGTTACTACCAACTTCATATAGATTCTTTTAAAAAACCAAGATCTCTCAACGTTTTAAACGAAATTTTCCATTAATGCGGTTATTAATACTTGTCCTGGGGCTTTTTTCCTGTGTAACAGTAATGGGACAAGAGGTGGTGGTCCTGGATAAGGGAACAAAGGAACCTTTATCCTATGTGGCCATATACAACAGGAATAAATCTACAACTACTTTTACTGCAGGACAGGGAAAAGCAGATTTAAGCAAATTTAAGTCGCGGGAGATCATCATATTTAAACATATTTCCCATCTTGAATTTTCGGCTACTAAAGCAGAGATACTTGCTTCCGGCGGGAAAGTATTTCTCACGCTGGATGAAAGCCGGCTGGAGGAGGTAGTTCTTTCTGTTTCCAGATTTAAGCAGAAAAGTAAGGAAGTTCCCCAGAAGACCATAAGTATAAAACCCGAAGATATTGCATTTCACAATCCGCAAACTTCAGCAGATCTTTTACAAAGCACCGGGAAAATATTTGTTCAGAAGAGTCAATTGGGGGCGGTAGTCCTATGATAAGGGGGTTTTCCACCAACAGATTATTACTCACGGTAGACGGGGTTCGTATGAACAATGCCATTTTTAGAAGTGGGAATATTCAGAATATTATATCAATAGACCCACTGGCGGTGAACCATACAGAGGTGCTTCTGGGGCCGGGATCTGTTATTTACGGAAGTGATGCCATAGGGGGCGTAATGAATTTCTTTACCCTGAAACCCCGTTTCTCCTTTAAGGAAGAAAGGATTAACGGAAATGTTTTAACCCGCTATTCCACGGCTAATGAGGAAAAAACAACCCATGGAGATATTAATTTTGGTTTTGAAAAATGGGCGTTTTTGACCAGTGTTACATATTCAGATTTTGGGAACCTGAAAATGGGGAGTCACGGGCCTGAAGATTACTTGCGGGGGGAATATGTGGAGATAAGGAATGGTGAAGACCAGCTTGTACAAAACAAAGACCCGAGGGTACAGGTGCCCACCGGATACAATCAGATCAATTTACTTCAAAAAATAGCCTGGCAGCCCAACGATATATGGGATATCACACTGGGGGCTTATTATTCCACCACTTCAGATTTCTCCCGCTATGACCGTTTATATCAAAAACGCAATGGACAGTTTCGTTCAGCCCAGTGGTATTACGGACCTCAAACATGGTTCCTTGGCAATCTTCAGCTAAGCAAAAAGGGTAATGGGAAACTGTATGACAAAGCTAAATTTACCGGCGCTTACCAATATTTTGGTGAAAGCCGGCATGATCGCAATTTTAAAAAAGAAATCCTTTATTCCACCAGTGAAAAAGTTGATGCGTACTCGGCAAACCTTGATTTTGAAAAAGGTTTCATCAAGGATAAGCTTTTCTACGGCGTGGAATATGTAATAAATTATATAAGTTCACGGGGCGGAGGAGAAAATATCTTTAACGGGACAGCGGCCAGCCATCCTGCCAGATATCCCGATGGTTCCTCATGGCAATCCCTGGCCGCCTATACCGGTTACCAGATGGAACTGCATAACAATTTTCATATGCAATTTGGAGCCCGATATAACGCGATAATTCTGAGGGCTAATTTTAAAGATTCTTTTTACGAGTTGCCTTATTCCAATGCCAATCTTAACACCGGTGCTCTCACGGGAAGTGTAGGGATTAATTGGCAGGCCAGGAAAAACCTGACCTGGAAAGCAAATGTTGCAACTGCCTTCAGGGCCCCCAATATTGACGATGTAGGTAAGATCTTTGATTCAGAACCTGGATCTGTGGTGGTGCCTAATCCACAATTAAAGCCGGAATATGCATACAATGCTGAAATGGGCGTAAACTGGAAAGTTACAGAACATATTATTTTTGACCTCTCCTCATTCTATACAATCCTCGATAATGCAATGGTGCGCCGGGATTTTAATCTTAATGGCGAACGTACTTTGGTTTATCAGGGGGAGATCAATAATATTCAGGCAATACAGAATGCGGCCGGGGCCTGGGTATACGGTTTTGAGGGGGGCTGGAAGTTAAGTTTTCCCCTTCTTTACAATGGATCTCCCAACTCACAATAACTAAAGGAAAAGAGGAGCTGGATAATGGAGATACTGCCCCCCTGCGACATGCGGCTCCCATATTTGCAAATTCGCACCTGGTTTTTAATATCAATAAAATAAAACTGGACCTTTTTGGAATTTATAACGGACAGTTCGATTTTGAGGATCTCGCTCCTTCTGAACAGGGAAAAGCTTATCTCTATGCGGCAGATGCGAATGGCAATCCATACTCCCCATCCTGGTACACTCTCAATTTCACTGCCCATTATGAGATCACCAAAGATTTAAGCACAACAGCTTCACTTGAAAATATCACAGATCAACGCTACCGCACTTATTCATCTGGGATTGCGGCTGCCGGGAGGAATTTTATTCTGGCATTGAGATATAGGTTTTAGGAGATTCAGAAGTTTTAATATTTCCCGCCGTATATGCCAATCACACATTAAAATACTTAGGTTCAAAGCGTCCGGTGATTTTCACTTACTTTTTATGCGGTTTCTGGTCATTTTATTCTTAATAAATGATTATTTTCGCAGCTCATTAGAAATAAGCATAAAATGAACACAAAGTTCGCTGAATATAAAGGACTTGACCTTCCAAAAGTAGCTGAAGAAATTCTGAGCTATTGGAAGGAGAATGATATTTTTGAAAAAAGCGTAACTACACGTGAAGGAAAAGAGCCATTTGTATTTTTTGAAGGCCCTCCTTCTGCTAATGGATTACCGGGAATTCACCACGTGATGGCCCGGGCCATTAAAGATATTTTTTGCCGTTATAAAACCCAGAAAGGTTATCAGGTCAAAAGAAAGGCGGGATGGGATACCCATGGCCTGCCTATTGAACTGGGTGTTGAAAAAGAACTGGGGATTACCAAAGAAGACATTGGAACCAAAATAAGCGTAGAAAAATACAACGAGGCTTGTAAGAATGCCGTGATGCGCTATACCGATGTTTGGAATGATCTTACTGAAAAGATGGGTTATTGGGTAGATATGGGAGATCCATATGTAACCTATAAATCCAAATATATGGAAACAGTGTGGTGGCTGCTTTCAGAAATCTATAAAAAAGACCTTATTTATAAAGGTTACACCATCCAGCCGTATTCTCCAAAAGCCGGAACAGGTTTAAGTTCTCACGAGCTTAACCAACCCGGAACCTATCAGGATGTTACAGACACTACGGTAACAGCAATGTTTAAAACCAAAAGAGATACTCTACCGGAATTTTTACTGGATATAGCTCCTGAAATATATATTATTGCCTGGACCACCACTCCCTGGACTCTTCCGGCCAATACTGCATTAACTGTTGGGCCTAAAATTGACTATGTAACCGTGCAAACCTATAATCAATATACGTTCCTGCCCGTAACCATAATTGTTGCAAAAGACCTTGCGGAAAAGCAATTTGATAAGAAATTTAAAAAAGTTGAAAATCCCGAAGGTTTAAAAGCCTACAAACAGGGGGATAAGATCCCGTATTACATTGGAAAAAGTTTCAAGGGGAAAGATCTGGTTGAAATTAGATACGACCAATTACTTCCTTATGTTCAGCCATTTGAGCATCCTGAAAATGCTTTCAGGGTAATTGCCGGCGACTTTGTTACTACAGAGGATGGAACAGGAATAGTGCATACCTCCCCAACTTTTGGAGCAGATGATGCCCTGGTTGCAAAACAGGCCAGCCCGGAAGTGCCGCCCTTGCTGGTGAAAGATGAGAATGATAACCTGGTACCTATTGTAGATCTTCAGGGTAAATTTATTAAGGAGATAGGAGAATTTGGCGGGAAGTATGTTAAGAACGAATATTATAATGAAGGAGAAGCGCCGGAACGATCTGTAGACGTTGAGATCGCAATAAAATTAAAAGAAGAGAACAGGGCTTTTAAAGTTGAAAAATATGTTCACAGCTATCCCAATTGCTGGAGAACAGATAAGCCAATATTATATTATCCATTGGATTCCTGGTTCATAAAAGTAACCGCTTTCAAGGATAGAATGTTTGAATTGAACAAAGAGATCAACTGGAAGCCACAATCTACCGGGGAAGGCCGTTTTGGAAACTGGCTTGCAAATGCCAATGACTGGAACCTTTCCAGGAGCAGGTACTGGGGTATTCCATTACCCATCTGGCGTACTGAAGATGGTAAAGAAGAGATCATTATTGGTTCAATTGAAGAATTAAAAACGGAGATTGGAAAGTCCGTTGAAGCCGGATTCATGAAAAACGATGTTTTTGAAGGTTTCGAAGTTGGTAATATGACAGAGGAGAATTATGATAAGGTAGATCTTCACAAAAATGTTGTAGACGGGATCGTGCTGGTTTCAGCCTCAGGAAAACCTATGAACCGTGAGGCAGATCTTATTGATGTATGGTTTGATTCTGGTTCTATGCCCTATGCTCAATGGCATTATCCTTTTGAAAATAAGGAAATGGTGGAAGCGGGTGAACGTAAGGCCGATTTCATTGCTGAAGGTGTTGACCAGACCAGAGGATGGTTCTATACCCTGCATGCCATTGCCACTATGATCTTTGATGATGTGGCATATAAGAATGTAGTATCAAACGGGCTTGTGCTGGATAAGAACGGGCAAAAAATGTCCAAACGCCTGGGCAACGCCGCAGATCCTTTTACTACCCTTTCAACCTATGGGGCAGATGCTACCAGGTGGTATATGATCTCCAATGCCAACCCCTGGGACAACTTAAAATTTGATTTGGAAGGCATAGGAGAAGTGAGCAGGAAGTTTTTCGGGACTTTATACAATACCTATTCCTTCTTCACTTTGTATGCAAATCTGGATAAATTTAAATATTCTGAAGATGATATTCCTATGGAGCAGCGTCCTGAAATTGACCGCTGGATCCTTTCGGAATTAAATACGCTTATCAAGAAAGTTGATAAATTTTATGCTGAATATGAACCTACCAGAGCCACTCGCGCCATTTCTGAATTTGTTCAGGAAAATCTGAGCAACTGGTATGTGCGGTTAAGCCGAAGAAGATTCTGGAAAGGCGATTATGAGCAGGATAAAATTTCAGCGTATCAAACTCTTTACACCTGTTTAGTAGCAGTTGCAAAAATGAGTGCGCCGGTAGCGCCGTTCTTTATGGAAAAGCTGTACCGGGACCTGAACGCGGTTACGGGGAAAGAGGCTTATGAATCTGTTCACCTCGCAAATTTCCCAGAGTATAACAAAGAACTGGTAGATAAAGATCTGGAGCATAAAATGGAAAAGGCACAAACCATTTCATCCCTGGTTTTGTCACTTAGAAAAAAGGAAATGATAAAAGTGCGCCAGCCATTGCAGCGCATTATGATACCTGTATTTGATGAGCGCCAAAAAGCCGAAATTACAGCGGTAGAAGACCTTATAAAATCTGAGGTGAATGTGAAGGAGATCCAGCTTATAGATGACGCTTCCGGCCTATTGGTAAAACAGGCAAAACCAAATTTCAAAGTACTTGGGCCTCGATACGGGAAGGATATGAAAGCCGTAGTTGAAATTATCAATAATTTCCAGGCTCAGGATATAGCTTTGCTTGAGCAGGATGGAAAATATGAGGTTGAGATTAATGGAAAAATGACTAAATTGGTTCCTGAAGATGTAGTAATTACCTCACAGGATATAGAGGGCTGGTTAGTTGCCAGCAGCGGTAAAATTACCGTAGCCCTGGACGTCCATATTTCCGAAGAATTAAAAATGGAAGGTATTGCCCGGGAATTGGTTAACCGGATCCAGAATTTGAGAAAAGATTCAGGATTGGAAGTAACCGATACCATAAATGTGACCCTACTGAAAGATGGCATTGTCGAGGATGCTGTCTCAAAAAATATAAATTATATTAAGAACGAAACACTCACTGCAAGCCTCGAATTTGCAGACGTGGTTACAGATGGCACGCTAATTGAGTTCGACGATGTGACCACCAAATTGTGTATCAAAAAACATTAAGACCCATGTCAACAGAAATTAAAGAACGCTTTAACGATGCTGAGTTAGCCGAATTTAAGGAGCTAATCCAGTCAAAGATCGCCAAGGCACAGGAGCAACTGGCACTTTATAAGAGTGCTTACGTGAACGATGGTAACAACGGGACAGATGATACTTCCCCAACATTTAAGGCATTTGAAGAGGGTAGTGAAACCCTTAGCAAAGAAGCGAATTCTCAGCTGGCCATTAGACAGGAAAAATTTATCAGGGATCTTAAAAACGCCCTTGTTCGTATTGAAAACAAAACCTACGGCATTTGCAGGGTAACCGGGAAACTTATTAATAAGGACCGTCTAAAACTGGTTCCCCACGCAACTTTAAGTATAGAAGCAAAAAATCTACAGCGTTAAGCGTTAGGTTTTTAAAATAAAACTAAGCGTTCCTTACAGGTTTACCTTTGGGAACGCTTTATTTTTTTATGAAACTCATGAAACATTTCCTTATCCTATTCTTTAGTTTTTGTTTTCTTGGCAGTTTTGCCCAGAAAGACACTGCTGTTGAGGTTGATGCAAAGGGAATTAAAAAAATATATATCCTTGCTGAAGAAGTATTCAGGATAAATTTAAAAACTTCAGAAACAAATAAAATTACCCTTACCTCCCATTCTGAGGGCGAATATTATAACGATATCTCGCTGGATATGAAAGTAGAGCAGGAACAAATTACCCTTACTTCAAATTTCCCTGCCCAATTGCAGAATGGGTATGACAAATTAAGCGCTCACAAGGTTTTCTCCCTTGAAATAATGCTGGAGATACCGGAAGGTCTGGAAGTGTATGTGCGCTCTAGCCAGGCTTCCCTGAGGGGGAGGGGAAATTTTAATTACCTGGAGGCAGAATTAAAATCAGGATATTGCCAACTTACCAACTTTACCGGAAATGCGCTTATTAATACTTACAGCGGCAATATTGAAATGGAGACCTCTAATGCAGTTTTTACGGCTCTTTCGCGAAACGGAAAAGTGTTACAAAGTGGATTTTCCAGGGGGGATCATAAAATTGAACTGCGCTCCATTACCGGCGATATTAGCGTGTGGGAAAACTAAATAATATTAGTATTTTTGAGCCCTTTAACAACCGAATTTCATGTCTATAAAAAAAGCAAGCCTTATAATAATTTTGATCCTTTTGATAGATCAGATCTCGAAATTTTACATAAAGACCAATTTTGTTCTTGGTGAAGAGATAAAAGTATTTAACTGGTTCAGCATTTTGTTTGTAGAAAATGAAGGAATGGCCTGGGGTGCTAAAATTCCCGGGGAGTATGGAAAACTATTGCTCACCCTTTTTCGTCTTGGAGCTATAGTGGGTATTGCATATTGGCTATGGGATTCTGTAAGGAACAATGGAGCAAGAGTTCTCATAATAGCGATCTCTTTTATCTTTGCAGGAGCTTTCGGCAATATTATAGATTCGGTATTTTATGGAATGATCTTTACAGATAGTTACGGGAGGGTAGCCGAGTTCATGCCCGAGGCCGGAGGTTATGCCGGTATATTTCACGGGAAAGTAGTAGATATGCTTTATTTCCCATTATATGACGGGCCGCTGCCATCCTGGATCCCTTTTTGGGGTGGTGATAATTTCACCTTCTTTGAACCGGTATTTAATGTGGCAGATACCGCAATAAGCACAGGTGTAGGTCTCCTGTTATTTTTCAATAAGAAAGCATTCCCAGATAAAAAGGAAGAGGAAATAAAAGAAAGGGCCGCAGGAAATTAAGCGACGTTTTTTTCAAAGATCTGCTCAAACTTCTTCAATTCTATAGGCTTGATCAAATAATCTGTTACCAGGTTAAATGATTTCGCCCTTTCCAGATCTCTTGGATCAATTGAGGAAGAAACCACATATAGTGTGATCTTCTTGTCAAAGTTGTTTTTGATCTTTATAAACTCCCCAAGGAATTCCCAGCCATCCATTACAGGCATGTTGAGATCCAGGAAGATAATATCCGGAAGTTTTTCCTCGGTCATATTGGTTAGAATCACTTTGAAATATTCCAGTGCTTCCAGCCCATTTTTGAAGATTAAAAGATTTTCAGAAAGGTGTTTGATCTCAATGATCTTCTTCACCAGGTTAACGTATATCTTATCATCATCGATGATACACGCCAATTCTATTTTTTGCCCCATTTTACTAAAATTTAATTTTAAAGGTAGTACCAATATTTACGGTACTGGTAACTGAAATTGACCCTCCCATCGTTTCCACCTGATTTCTGGTGATAAACAAGCCAATTCCCTTTGCGTCAGGATTTCTGTGAAAGGTTTTATACATCCCGAACATTTTGTCCCCGTACTGGTCCAGGTCTATCCCACTCCCGTTATCACTCACTTCCAGATAGGGGTGGTCATTAACGAGATAGGATTGTATAAAAATAACAGGTTTCCTACCCTGATGTTTATACCTGATCGCATTTGTAATTAAATTTAGTAAAATACTTTCAAGATATTCAGGAATATAATTAATTTCTTCTAATTCTTTAAAATCTGAGATGATATTTGCGCTTTCACGGTTCACCAGGGAAGAGACAGAAGCAATTACCACGTCCAGTGCAGCGCTGAATTTCACCTTGCGGCGCTCTTTGGTAAGCAGGTTTTGATGCGTCACCATACTGTTCAAATGCATGATGGCCCCGTCAAGGTTATCTGATATGCTTATAATATTATCAAGCAGGTCCAGCTTATCCTGCGCGTTCTTAGACTCGGTTAATAGCTGTACTACCAGGCTTAAATTACTGCTATGGGATCTCAAATTGTGTGAAACCACATGCGCAAAATTAAATAGACGGGAATTTTGCGCAGCAATGATATCGAGGGAATTTTGAAGATTTATTTCGTTGTTCTTATTATCATCAATATCCTGAAATACGCCCCTTATGCCTGTAATTTCCTGGTCATCATTATATACCGGTTTTCCGGTGGCTCTAACCCAAAATTCCCTTCCGTAAAGGGTGACCATTTTTAATTCGATCTTAAAAGGGATGCCGTATTTTTCGCACTTTTCAAACATGGAGAGCGCTATTCCCTGATGCTCTTTTGCATAGAAACGTAGCCGTTCATCATAATTCAGGTGAAAATCCCTGGGGCAATCCAGGATCTTTTTGGTAACATCATCCCAGTAAATGGCGGGGGCCAGAGTATCGATATACCAGCCTCCGGTTGAGGTCATTTCGGCTGTTTCCCGATAGTAAAAGAAATTTTCCTCAATAGTGTACTGGTCTCTTTTGCTTTGGTGAATATTTACAAATAATAAAACTGCTGTCTCCTTATTGTTGTTCTCGCGACTTTTCAAATTGCGGCATTCAAACCAGCGGTATTTGTCGTTAATCTTAAGCTTAACTTCCTTATTGAAACTTAAGGAGGCCGAAGTAAGATTCTCAAAACCAACCCTAAAGTCATAACGGTAATCCCTGTGAAGTACTTGGTTTATAAAATGTTCGAAGAGGGAAACATCTGTAGATGGGGTTCCTACAAGAGCCTCAAAATGTTCAGACCAGGTAATTTCTTTTGTAAGAAGATCGATTTTCCAGTAGGCAATATCAAAATCTTCTAATATACTGTTTAACTGAAGGTCGTTGAGCATCAATTATCTCTATAAGAAGCTTAAATGTAGGCTAATGTTAAAAATAATACAAATATAGCTTAGTCTTTTTTGAAATTATAAATACGTGTGGGAGTGATGCAATAATCCAATGGCACATCGCTTTCCAGGATTCCCGGGATCTTTTCTTCGGCTTCAAAAAGGGAAAGCCCCACTTTGATTACTTCTTTTTTACAACCCGAGAGGAAAATATCATAAAATCCCTTTCCGTAACCTACCCGGTGGCCCGTTTCGTCAAAGGCTAATAACGGCACGAACACCACATCAATTTGTGATGCGGGAACTTCCAGGCCGCCTTCGGGCTCAGGGATTCCCCATTTATTCGTTTTTATGGTGGTATTATCTGTAAGTAAATAATGCTTCATTTCACGGGTTGCAAAATAACTTCTCGACAACAGGATATTCTTATCTTTTCCCTGCAAAATATGCAAAACAGGGGTTGTGTCAATTTCCTTTTTTGCCGAAATGCTCAGAAAAATGTGATAAAAACTGTGGCCCCAAATATCCATTTTAAGTGAATTATTGGCTATTTCCATACTCCTTTCTTCAATTGTTTCGGAAGAAAGGCTTTCCCGCAGGGATATGTATTTTTCTCTTAAATTACTCTTCATCAGTATCTGAGTCGGAAATTTTAGGTGGTGCAGAAATATGCAGAATAGCATCTCCCTGGTATACAATGGGAGATTCATTTACATTAATGATATAACCCGTATGGGGAGCAACAACTTTATGCCTGAACTTGCCGTAAGGATCTGTAATCGTAGCGATATATTCCCCTTTTTCCACGTGCTTTCCGCATATGATCTTCATGTGAAGTAAACCGCTGTATTTAGCTCTCATCCACATGCTGTTCTCTATAATGATACTATTTACAGGGGTTCAGGACAAAGAAACCGTGGCTTCAGCATTCCCAGATGGTGCAGGATTCTCATCGTACCATCCACGCCATGGGTTGCAATATCCCTGTTGCTGTCCATGGATTTCCCACCCTCGAATAACAACACCATTTTCCCCAGTTTATAACAGGTCTCACGGTAGGACTTGCTAATGGTCTTGGAATACATGGTGAAAGGGGCGTTAAAGATCCCGGCAAATTTCATGCTTTTCTCATCTCCTTTTAACACGCGGAGTTGGGCTACGTTGAACCTGCTGCGGCCCCCGTGTGAAAGTCAAGACAAAAATCGGCCACAGGCAGGATTTTTTTCACGAATTGAAATGCAAAACGGCTGGCAAGGGAACCGTTCTTTGTTCCCGGAAATACGCGGTTAAGGTCCCGGCCATCTGGAAATTCCCGGGCAAGGTTTAAAAACCCGAAAACATTCACCACAGGAATGCAAATTACAGTGCCTTTAACCGGTTTATTAATATTTCTGGAAATGATCTGGCGTACAATTTCTACCCCATTGATCTCATCACCATGGATCCCGGCAGTTAGCAGTACAACCGGGCCGGGCTTTTTGGAACGTTCAATTATTACCGGTACCTCTACCGAAGTGGTAGTATATAATTTGGCCATGTTCAGGTTGATCACGGCGCCTTTTCCCGGAGGAATTTTTTTACCTAAGATTTCAAGGACATTGTTCTTGTCTATATGAGCCATAGGCTATACATTTCTTTCTATATAACGTATTATGCTTTTGGCGATATCCTTTCCGGTGGCTGCTTCAATTCCTTCAAGGCCCGGAGAAGAATTAACTTCCAATATCAAAGGACCCCGGGAACTTTGAAGCATATCTACCCCGGCAACGCCAAGTCCCATAGATTTAGCTGCTTTTATAGCAGCATTCTCTTCATCATCTGTAAGTTCAATTACAGAGGCTGTGCCACCGCGGTGCAGGTTAGATCTAAATTCGCCTTCTTTCCCCTGTCTTTTCATCGCTCCTACCACGTGGCCATCCACTATCAATGCCCGGATATCTGCTCCGCCGGCCTCCTTTATGAATTCCTGGACAATTACCCTGGCCTGAAGCCCATTGAAAGCTTCGATTACAGATTCTGCAGCATTTTTAGTTTCAGCAAGCACCACACCCAGTCCCTGCGTACCTTCAAGTAATTTGATAATAAGCGGGGCCCCGCCAACGTGCTTTATTACCTCCCCTACATCTTTGGAATAATTGGTGAATACGGTTTTCGGTAATCCCAGCCTGGCACGGGACAGTACCTGAAGGCTTCTTAATTTATCCCGGCTACGTACCAGCGCCTGCGATTCTGTAGTAGTAAAAACTCCCATCATTTCAAACTGGCGTACCACTGCAGTACCATAAAAGGTAACTGAAGCACCAATACGTGGTATAACCGCATCTGTATCTGTGATCACCTTTCCCTTGTAAAAAATTGAAGGCTTGCGTTTTTCAATAACAAGGTCGCACTTTAAAGGATCCATAACCTCTACATGATGTCCTCTTTTTTTGGCTGCCTCAATAAGGCGTTGGGTGGAATATAAATGACTATTCCTGGATAGAATTTTTATGTTCATGAGAGTTTGAATTATAAGAAACGTCGGTAAGCTCTGTGTCGACAATAAATTTTTTAGTGAGAAATTTTCTTCCTATTAAAACCGGAAATCTCATCTCCTGCCGGGCAGACAAAGTAAGTGAAATTTTAAAAATCTTCTCAAATAATTTTATGGTAGATTCCACCTGGTATCTCTTTTGGATAATTCCATTACTGCTGCGCACAAAGACTATGTCATAATCTTTGAAAATGAACTCTTTACCATTGTATAACGGGTGTTCTTCGTCCAGAAATTTACAAACGAGCATGTCGTCAATTTCTTCCATATTCTCGCAATGAATGGAAGAGGTGTAAGCACCGGTATCGATCTTTATAGAAATATTTTCCAGGTTCAATAAAGGGAAGTCTGCCTTATCAAACCTGCCTATTACTTTTTTTTCCATAACCGCAAGGTAATAAAATGATTACTCCTTGATTCTTATTGCTTCCTTAAAATATCAATAATTAGGCGTACCGGGGATTTTTTAAACCCCTATGTTTTTATAGTTTCCAAATTTTAACATTTTGGGAGTAGGCGGAATTTATGGCTCACAAGAATATGTAATACCTTTGAGGTAATGGAAACACCTGCTTTAAATGTTCAGTTACAAACCCTTCCCGAAGGTCCCGGCGTATATCAATATTACGATAAAAACGGAAAGATCCTGTATGTAGGCAAGGCCAAAAATTTAAAGAAAAGGGTCTCCTCTTATTTCACCAAACGCCACGATAGTCACAGAATAGGGGTAATGGTGAAAAAAGTACACGATATTAAACATATTGTAGTAGAATCTGAAACTGATGCGCTGCTTCTGGAAAATAACCTTATTAAAAAGCACCAACCCAGATTTAATGTCCTGCTTAAAGATGATAAGACCTATCCCTGGATTTGTATCAAGAATGAACGGTTTCCACGTGTTTTCCCCACGCGGAGACTTATAAAAGACGGGAGTGAATATTATGGCCCGTTTACCACTTTTAAAACCGTAAATACCCTTTTAGACCTTATAAAGGGTCTGTATCCTCTTAGAACCTGTAATTATGATCTGGCAGAAGAAAAGATTCAAAACGGGAAATATAAGGTTTGCCTGGAATTTCATCTCGGAAATTGTAAAGGGCCTTGTGAAGCTTTACAGGATGAAGAAGAATACAACAGGAATATTGCTGCAATAAGGGAAATTGTAAAGGGAAATTTTAAGGATTCCCTGCACCATTTCAGGCAGCAAATGAAGGAACATGCAGAGAACATGGAATTTGAAGAGGCCCAGGTTATAAAGAATAAGATCGAGGTGCTGGAAAATTACCAGTCCAGATCTACTGTGGTCAATCCCCGAATTAATAATGTAGATGTGTTCTCGGTTGTGAGCGATGAAGGTTATGGTTATGTAAATTTCTTACAGATCTCTCACGGGGCGATTATTCGATCTCATACCATTGAGATGAAAAAGAAACTGGAGGAGAGCGACAAGGAATTGCTGGAACTTGGAATAATTGAGATTAGACAGCGTTTTAATTCAAATTCCCGTGAGATCTATGTGCCATTTAAGGTGGAAGTGGGTGAGGATATAAAGATTACCGTACCCCAATTGGGTGATAAAAAGAAAATTATAGACCTGTCTATACGGAATGCGCGCTATTACAGGCAGGAGCAATTCAAGCAAATGAAGATCGTGGATCCAGACAGGCACGTGAACAGGATCATGGCGCAAATGAAAGAGGACCTCCGGCTAAATAAAGAACCCCGGCATATTGAATGTTTTGATAATTCAAATATCCAGGGCACCCATCCTGTGGCGGCTTGTGTTGTTTTTAAAAATGGCAAACCAAGTAAGAAAGATTATCGTAAATTTAATATCAAAACAGTTGAGGGCCCGGATGATTTCGCTTCAATGGAAGAAGTGGTTTACCGGCGTTATAAAAGGCTGTTGATGGAGGAGGAACCTTTGCCGGAACTTATAATAGTAGATGGGGGAAAGGGACAACTTTCTTCGGGAGTCCAAGCCCTTGAAATATTAGGATTAAGAGGAAAGATAGCAATAATTGGTATTGCCAAGAGACTGGAAGAAATTTATTATCCCGGAGATACCATCCCATTATATCTTGATAAAAAATCTGAAACGCTGAAGATAATTCAGCAATTGCGAAATGAAGCTCACAGGTTTGGAATTACCTTTCATAGAAATAAGCGCAGCAAAACAGCGTTGAATACAGAGCTGGAAGCAATTCCGGGAATTGGTGATAAAACGGTGGTACAGCTATTAACCCATTTTAGATCCTTAAAAAGGATAAAAGAAGCTTCCTTAAGTGACCTTGCGCAGGTAGTAGGAGCTTCTAAAGCCGGAATTGTCTATAATAATTTTCATAAACCATAAATGAAAAAACTTCTTTGCTGTCTTTTTCTTCTGGTTCCGGTTCTACTGTTTTCTCAGCAGAGCAGAGAGCCAAAAGTGGGCGTGGTTTTAAGTGGCGGGGGAGCAAAAGGATTGGCTCATATAGGCGCCCTTAAGGTGTTGGAAGAGGCGGGGGTCAAAATAGATTATATTGCGGGGACCAGTATGGGTGCCATTGTTGGAGCCTTATATTCTTCGGGCTATAATGCAGCCCAACTTGATTCTATTTTTCATGATATAAATTTCAATATTCTTATTCAGGATGATATTCCGCGTTCTGCAAAGACATTTTATGAAAAGGAGGAAAATGAAAAATACGCCCTCACGCTTCCTTTCGATAATTTCCAAATTTCCTTCCCTTCAGGACTTTCGCGGGGACAAAATATATATAACCTTGTTTCCCGTCTCACTATGCATTTGGGAGATGTGCGAGATTTCAGTAAAATGCCAATTCCCTTTTTTTGTATCGCCTCAAATATCGAAACGGGAGAACAGGTACTGTTGGACAGCGGGTCACTACCAAAAGCGGTTTCTGCCAGTGGCGCTATTCCCTCCTTTTTTAGTCCGGTAAGAATAGACGGGGAATTGCTCACAGATGGAGGGGTAACAAATAATTATCCTGTACAGGAACTGCGGGACCGGGGGGCAGAGATCATTATAGGTATTGATGTTCAGGATACGCTTATGGACCGGGAAGAATTGAAAAGTGCCCTGAATATTCTTAACCAAATAGGAAACTTCAGGACCATACGGGAGATGAAAGATAAAATAAGCCTCACCGATATTTATATTAAACCCGATATAAGGGAATTTAACATTCTTTCTTTTGACAGGGGGAGTGCTATAATAAAATCCGGAGAAGAAGCGGCAGCCTTAAAAATGGACGAGTTACGCGCCCTGGCTGCAAAGCAAACCGGCAAGACGAAAAGGCCTTCCCAAATGGCAGTGGTTGACACTATTAATATAGGTAGCCTAACAATAGAGGGCAATAACAGTTATCCCAGGTCCTATATAATGGGAAAACTAAGGCTTAAGTATAATTCCAACTACACCTTTCAGGACCTGGGTTACGGTATAAATAACCTTACCGCAACAGGAAATTTTAACCGGATTAATTACAGTCTAATTTCCAATGAGGATGCATATACATTGGCGCTTCAGCTGGAGGAAAGCCAGAACAAAACTTTTTTAAGACTGGCGCTGCATTATGATAATTTATATAAGAGTGGCGCGCTTATCAATCTTACCAGAAAAAGTACATTTTTTACAAATGATGTGGCCTCATTTGACTTTATTCTGGGAGATAATTTCAGGTATAATTTCCAGTATTATATAGATAAAGGCTATTACTGGAGTGTAGGAATAAAATCCCGTTATAATAGCTTTCACAAAGGATTGGATTACGATTTAACCGGCAACGGATTACTTTCAGAAGATATAAGAATAAATAAGATAGAGGTAGATTATGAGGATTTCACAAATCAAATATATATTGAAACCCTATTCAGGCAAATATTCTCTTTTGGAATTGGGGTAGAACATAAATATTTAAAGATCACTTCAGAAACTTTGGGATCTGCAGGTCCCCAGGCATTCATTCCTTCAGTTTTTGAGGATAGTAACTTTTACAGCACCTTTGGTTACTTAAGGCTGGATAGTCTGGATGATAAATTCTTCCCTAAAAGGGGTGTCTATTTTGACGGAGATTTTCATTTGTACCTTTTTTCTTCAGATTATCATAAGGAATTCAACCAATTTTCAATAAGCCGCGGATCTCTGGGGTATGTGGTTACGCCCATTAAAAACATCACTGCAAGAATTTCTTCAGAAACCGGTTTCCGAATAGGGCAGGACGGAATAAACTCCCTTGGGTTCTTTTTGGGAGGATATGGGAATAACCTTATAAATAACCTGATCCCTTTCTATGGCTATGATTTCCTGAGCATAGCAGGAGACAGTTATATCAAAGGCTTGGTGGAACTGGATCTTGAAATCTTTCCAAAAAATCATGTGATTGGAAGTGCCAATTTTGCAAACGTTGAAAACGATCTTTTTTCAACGGGGGAATGGTTTAAGAAACCATCTTATTCCGGTTATGCTTTGGGTTATGGTATAGAAACGTTTATGGGTCCTATTGAGGTAAAATATTCATATTCACCGGAAATAAAAAACAGCCAGTGGTTTTTTAGTCTGGGGTTCTGGTTTTAAAGTATTGCCGGCTTATACCTATGCTAGTTTTAATCCTTCCTTAAGAAAGGTTTTCATAAAATTTATCGATATTTGTAATAATTGAAATTTTGTGCTGATTTAATAAGAATTCAGGATAATATTTTGATTTTCACAATTTAAAAATAAAGATCTTATGCCTTTCTACCATAAACTAGGGGAGATCCCACATAAACGACATACCGTTTTCCGCAAGCCCGATGGTAGTCTGTATTATGAACAATTGTTTGGCACCATTGGATTTGATGGAATGTACACCAATATGTATCATGAGCAACGACCTACACAGGTAAAGGAGATAAAAGGAAGTTACAGTGTAAAACCAAAGATCGCTGCTGAAAATAATATACAATCTTATCGACTTCGCGGTTTCCAGGTAATGCCACAACCAGATTATCTTGAAAGCCGCAAGGTTGTGCTTACCAACAGTGATGTTGATATTGCCCTGGCAGCTCCGCAGGAATCCACCACCAATTATTTTTATAAAAATACCGATGCAGATGAACTCCTGTTCATACATAAAGGGAGCGGAAAGCTGCGCACGCACCTTGGGAACCTGGATTTTAAATACGGAGATTATCTCCTTATCCCACGGGGAACCATCTATAAACTGGATTTTGACGATGAGAACAACAGGTTGTTTATTGTAGAATCGAGAAGACCAATTTACACTCCTAAAAGGTATCGAAACTGGTTTGGGCAATTGCTGGAACATTCCCCTTTTTGTGAGCGGGATCTAAGGCAGCCGTATGAACTGGAAACCAATAACGAAAGTGGTGAATTCCTTATAAAAGTCAAGAAACAGGGAGAGATCTTTGATATGATCTATGCGAGCCACCCCTTTGATGTGGTGGGATATGACGGTTTTAATTACCCATATGCCTTCTCCATTCACGATTTCGAGCCTATAACAGGAAGAATTCACCAACCGCCGCCCGTGCACCAGACCTTTGAGACAGATGCTTTTGTGGTGTGTAGTTTTTGCCCCAGAAAATATGATTATCACCCCGAAAGTATTCCCGCCCCATACAGCCATAGCAATATAGACAGTGATGAGGTATTGTATTACGTAGATGGCGATTTTATGAGCCGAAATGATATTGAGGCCGGGCATATATCCCTGCATCCTGCGGGTATTCCCCACGGGCCACATCCCGGGGCCGTAGAACGCAGTATTGGGCAGGTTGAAACCCACGAGCTTGCGGTTATGGTAGATACATTTAAACCTTTAAAGGTGACTGAAGAAGCCATGAAAATAGCAGATGATACTTATTATAAATCCTGGCTGGACCACGATTAAATTCAAATAATTATAATTGGGGGTTCCAATAATTATACGCTTAGTAAAAAGGAAGACTCAATTAAATAACCATAAAATATAGACAATGAGCACAGATAGCACATCATTAAATTTAGAAAAAAAGATTAAGGAAGCCGAGGATTTCCTGCCATTGCTGGGAACAGATTTTGTTGAACTCTATGTTGGGAATGCCAAGCAGGCAGCTTATTATTATCAACAGGCATGGGGCTTCCAACCCGTTGCTTATGCGGGACTGGAAACAGGAAGAAAAGATAGAGTATCCTACGTATTGCAACAAGACAAAATTCGCATAGTGCTTACCTCACCCCTGCAACCGGGAGGAGACATTAATGCACATATTAATAAACATGGAGATGGTGTTAAAGTTGTGGCCTTGTGGGTGGATGATGCCCGTAAAAGTTATGAAGAAACTACCCAACGCGGGGCAGAATCCTATGTTGAGCCATATACTATTG
The DNA here is from genome assembly GCF_007993795.1 of Antarcticibacterium arcticum. GTDB lineage: Bacteria > Bacteroidota > Bacteroidia > Flavobacteriales > Flavobacteriaceae > Gillisia > Gillisia arctica. The sequence goes on from NZ_CP042476.1 coordinate 2,854,024, forward strand.
AGGACACCAATGGTACCGTGGTAATCTCGGGGATTCATACCTATGGCGAAACGGTACACCTGTTTATAGAACGAAAAAATTATTCAGGACCATTTTTACCGGGATACAGGGAATATGCACCAAAATTTAAAGCAGCGCCAACCGGATTAAAATATATTGACCACATGGTGGGTAATGTGGGTTGGAATGAAATGAACAAGTGGTGTGAGTTTTATGCCAAAGTAATGGGGTTTGCTCAATTGGTTTCTTTTGATGATAAAGATATCTCAACAGATTATACTGCTTTAATGAGCAAGGTAATGAGCAACGGGAATGGCCGTATCAAATTTCCTATAAATGAACCGGCTGAAGGTAAGCGCAAGTCACAAATAGAAGAATATATAGACTTTTACAATGGTGCCGGAGTACAACATATAGCCCTGGCTACAGATAATATTATTGAAACCGTAACCAATTTAAGAGACCGTGGTGTGGAATTTTTATTCGTTCCGGAAGCTTATTACGATACAGTCCTTGACAGAGTAGGGGAAATAGATGAAGATCTTGCGCCATTAAAGGAGTTGGGAGTACTTATAGACAGGGATGACGAAGGTTATTTATTGCAAATATTCACCAAACCTGTACTGGACCGTCCAACTATGTTTTTTGAGATCATTCAGCGTAAAGGAGCTCAATCTTTTGGAAAAGGGAACTTTAAAGCCCTTTTTGAGGCTATTGAAAGAGAACAGGAAGCAAGAGGAACTTTATAAAATATCAGAAAATTCTGTTTATTTTATAATATAAATGTTATAAAAATACCGGCTAAATAAATTTTGAGTTAAACTTTATTTTGGGGTTGCAAATAAGAGTTAAATGAAAGACTTTTGCACCGCATTTCGGAGTGGTTACCAAAATGTATTAATTTTTTTTCATAATTTAAGTTTTAGTTGGTTAATAAGATAAAAACCCCATCATTAATTTGATGGGGTTTTTTGTTTTAATACATTTGGAATAGAAATTGTAATTCTGCTCAATAGATATGCATTTTAACCCATAGCCAGATCTATTAAAAACTTATAAAATGAAAAACAGGATTGCAATAATTTTCCTTTTAATAATTCTTCCATTAAGTCTGTTTTCTCAGGAGGCATTTGAGCCTGGTGAGTGGTTCAAATTTCGTGTGCATTATGGCCCATTAAATGGGGGTTATGCGACTTTGGAGGTAAAAAACACCAATTTAAATAATAAAGCTACACATCATGTGGTGGGAAAAGGCTGGTCTACCGGGCTTGTGCATGCAGTTTTTAAAGTGAGAGATAATTATGAAACTTTCATAGATAAGGATAATGGCTTGCCACAGCGTTTCATACGTCAAATTGATGAAGGTGGCTATACTAAAGACCTGCAGATTGATTTTAATCAGGCTCAAAGGAAAGCTTATGTGTTAGATAAAAAGCATAAGGAAAATCATACGTTCACCACCCCGGAAAGTGTACATGATATGTTATCTGCTTTTTATTATCTCCGCAATGATCTTAACAGAAAACCCCTTGTACCGGGTCAGGAATTTCAGTTAAATATGTTTTATGATAAGGAAAATCACGACTTCAAGTTAAAGTTTCTTGGAAGAGAGGTTATTAAGACAAAATTTGGTAAAATTGCGACATTAAAATTCCGCCCTTATGTTTTGGCCGGAAGAGTCTTTGAGGAAAAAGAAAGTCTAACTTTCTGGGTGAGTGATGATAAGAATAAAATGCCTGTAAAGGTTAGCGCCAATCTTGCTGTAGGTTCGCTTAATGCCAGTCTGGATGAATTCAAAGGATTAAAACACCCCCTCCAAATTATAATGGATTAATTGAATGGAACAAATCAAGCCTGAGATTGCAGAGCGAATTATTAAACTGGAAGAAAAATTCAAAAATTCCGGGCAGGATATGGGCTCATATCTCGATGGGCTTCTTTATGATAAATATCTCACCTACTGGGATTACATAAGTCTGGATACGCTGCTTAGCCTTCAAAACACTAAAACCCATTTTCCGGACGAGGAGATCTTTGTAACCTACCACCAGATCACCGAGTTATATTTTAAGCTCATTATTCATGAGCAAAAGCAAATAATTGAAAGCACAGATCTTACTGCGGCTTTTTTTATTGAAAAAGTAAACCGGTTAAACCGGTATTTCAGGATCCTAATCAATTCTTTTGATGTAATGATAAAGGGAATGGACCGGGACCAGTTTTTAAAATTCAGGATGGCATTACTGCCCGCCAGTGGTTTTCAAAGCGCCCAGTTCAGGATGATTGAGATCTATTCTACTCCACTTGAACATTTAATTCCATTTGCATCAAGGAAGAATTTTAATTCCACGTTTCCCATAGAAGACCTATATCACAATTTATATTGGAAAAAAGGCGGGATAGATCTTGCTACGGGGGAAAAAACACTTACCCTTAAACAGTTTGAATTAAGGTATACACACCGTTTTCTTCGCATTGCCAATGAGGTAAAAGGTAACACCATATATCACAAGTATCTGGACCTTCCTGAAGAAGTTCGAAATGACCAGAGCCTTATAGACGGCTTGCGTACCTTCGATGTAAATGCCAATGTGAACTGGTTATTAATGCATATGGGGGCTGCGCACCGCTATTTAAATAAGGATAAAGTGACCATTGCAGCTACTGGTGGAACAAACTGGAAAGATTTTTTACCGCCAAGCTTTCAAAAAAACAGTTTTTTTCCGAATTTGTGGTCACAGGAAGAATTTGATAATTGGGGTAAAGAATGGGTAAACCACATGTTTAATAAAGACAAATAAAATTTAATGTTGAAAAAATTAAGTTACTTATTATTCCTTGGTCTTGCATTTACTGCCTGTAAGCAGGAAGAGAATCGCGATCTGTCTGAAGCCCGGGTAGTTGAGGCCACACCAATTCTGGAAGAATATGGTTTTGTACTCAATGATTTTGAAGTAGTGCGCGATACCATACGTTCAGGAGATAATTTTGGAGGAATCATGGCCTCCCATGGCTTGAGTGGAAATAAAGTACACGAAGTGATCCAGCAGGTAAAAGAAACATTTAATCCGGCCCGCTTGCAGGTAGGGAAACCCTATGTTATCCTGAAAGCCAGAGATTCTGCCTATACCCCCAATTATTTTATATATGAAAATGACCGGATAGATTATACTGTTGTAAATGTTGCGGATAATGTGGCGGCTTACAAAGCCCAGAAACCCGTTACTATTAAAAAGCGCACAGTATCAGGCGTGATAGTGAGCAATCTTTCGGAAACTATGCAAAATGAAGGTTTAAGCGTGCTTTTATCTCATAAGCTAAGTAATATCTATCAATGGAGTATAGATTTCTGGAAACTTCAAAAAGGTGATAAATTTAAAATGGTGTATTATGAAAGATATATAAATGACACCATATATGCCGGGATAGAACATATTGAAGGGGCTGTTTTTGTTCATCAAAACAAACCTTATTATGCTTTTAATTACTCGGTAGATCCTGAAACAGGTAAAGCCGATTTCTATGATGAAAATGCGCGCCCTCTGGAAAGCTTTTTTCTAAAAGCACCTCTTAATTTTAGTCGTATATCTTCGAGATTTTCAGGGAATAGATTTCATCCGGTTCAAAAAACATGGAAAGCCCACAAAGGAACAGATTATGCCGCCCCGCACGGTACACCCATCTGGAGTACTGCCAATGGGACGGTAATAGCATCGGGTTACACTGCCGGAAACGGAAATTACGTGAAAGTAAAGCACAATGAAACCTATACTACCCAATACCTGCATATGTCTAAAAGAAATGTAAAGGTTGGGCAGCGCGTAAGGCAGGGAGATGTAATTGGATATGTTGGCAGCACAGGCCTTGCAACCGGGCCACACGTATGTTATCGATTTTGGGTGCGGGATGAACAGGTGGATCCTTTCAGGCAAAATCTACCCGCGGCAGATCCTATAGCAGATCATTTAAAAGAAGACTACTTCGCAACAATAGGGTCTGTGAAAGAAGCTCTGGAAAGCATTCCTTTTAAAGAGATTTAAAAAATTATCAGGGCAGCACTCTTAAATATTTATTGAAAACATAACTTATACATTTTACCCTTTTTCCTTGTTGGGCATTGGGTAAAAATGCATTTTAAAATTAACAGAAATGAAAAATATAGATCCAACCACCACAGGCGCCTGGAACAAACTACAGCAGTATTTTGAAGAGATGAAGGATAAGGAAATGAAGGACCTTTTTCAAGAGGACAGCGAGCGTGCCGAAAAATTCACAATTCAATGGGAGGATTTTTATATTGACCTTAGCAAAAACAGGATCACTGCTGAAATTAAGGAAGCCTTGACCCAGCTCGCTGAAGAATGTGGTATAAAAGAAGCTATTAATTCTTATTATAGAGGAGACGCCATTAACAAGACCGAGGGCAGGCCTGTGCTTCACACAGCACTTAGGGCCCCCGAACATGAGGAGGTACTGGTTGACGGAAAAAATGTAATGCCGGAAGTTTTTAAGGCAAAAGAGAAGATAAAAGAATTTTCAGATAAAGTAATTAACGGGGATCATAAAGGGTATACCAATTTACCTATTACAGATGTTGTAAACATAGGAATAGGAGGATCAGATCTGGGCCCGGTAATGGTTACGGAAGCTTTGAAATTCTATAAGAACCATCTTAACCTTCACTATATTTCCAATGTAGATGGAGATCACGTATATGAAACTTTAAAACATCTTAATCCCGAGACGACTTTATTTGTGATTGTTTCCAAAACTTTCACAACGCAGGAAACCCTAAGTAATGCCAATACCGCACGGGAATGGTTTAAAAGATCTGCGCCACAGGAGGCAGTTTCAAAACATTTTGTGGCCGTTTCCAGTAACCTCACCCAGGTGACAGAATTTGGAATTGATCCCGGGAATATCTTTCCAATGTGGGATTGGGTAGGAGGACGATTTTCTCTTTGGAGTGCAGTGGGCTTGTCTATAAGTCTGGGGATAGGTTATAAAGGATTTGAGGAATTGCTGGAGGGGGCCCATGAAATGGATCAACATTTTAGAAATGAAGATCTCGCTTCCAACATCCCGGTGCAATTAGCGATGTTAAGTGTTTGGTATAACAATTTCTTTAAAGCCGAAAGTGAAGCTGTAATACCATATACCCAGTATCTACAGAAATTACCTTCTTACCTGCAACAGGCAATTATGGAGAGCAATGGGAAGAGTATAGACCGAAACGGAAATCCGGTTACGTATCAAACCGGCAATATAATTTGGGGAGAGCCCGGAACAAACTCCCAACATGCATTTTTCCAATTGATCCATCAGGGTACCAAACTCATCCCTGCCGATTTTATTGGTTTTAAAGAATCTTTGTTTGGAGATAAAAGCCATCATGACAAGCTAATGGCCAATTATTTTGCCCAAACCGAAGCCCTGCTAATGGGCAAAACAGAGGATGAGGTGAGAAAAGAGCTTGAAGCAAAAAAATTAAGTAATGAGGAAATCGCTCAATTATTACCTTTCAAAGTTTTTGCCGGTAATAAACCTACAACATCTCTTCTTATTAATAAGCTCACCCCTGCAAGTCTTGGAAAATTAATCGCTATGTACGAGCATAAGATCTTTGTGCAGGGAGTTATCTGGAATATATTCAGTTATGACCAATGGGGAGTCGAATTAGGGAAGCAACTTGCATCCAAAATTCTGTCTGAAATTGAGGAAATTGACGTTCATGAGCACGATAATTCAACTTCGCAACTGTTAAAATTTTATCTAAGCTAGATATTATCTTATTGTTAATAAACTGTTAGCTCTTTTAATTGTCATTAAATCAATTACTTGTGTGTTTGTTTTAAGTTTGTGCTGTAAAAGGTATTGGGATCAAAATCTTAACATTCAGTTAAAGTTTGTTAAGGGTTAAATCGCTTCTTTTGCAGTGAATTTTATAAACTCAAAACAAACAATTTACACAACTAATGAAAAAATTAAATTATTTACTTGTTGTTGTCTTCATGTTTATGGCGACAATTTCCTTTGCGCAGGGTGTTACAACCGCTGCGATCAATGGAAGGGTCTTAGAAGCTGGCGGAGAACCTCTTCCGGGAGCTAACGTTGTTGCTGTACATCAACCGTCTGGTACCCAATATGGTGCAATGACAGATTTTGACGGTTTCTACCGAATTTCCAACATGAGAGTAGGAGGTCCTTACCTTATTACAATTACCTATGTAGGATTTGAAACTTTTACTGCCGGGAATATTAATTTAACTTTAGGTGAATCCCGAAACATTAGTGCAGAAATGGGTGAAACTCAAAACGCACTTGATGAAATTGTAATCACAGGTGGAAGAGACGGGGTTTTTGATTCAGGAAAAACCGGAGCTGAAACTAATGTAAGCCAGAGACAGGTAAGTACTTTGCCTTCTATCTCCAGAAACATTGCAGATTTTGCAAGATTAACTCCACAGGCACAGGTAAGTGGTGATGATGTTATTTCTATTAGCGGGCAAAACAACCGTTACAATGCGCTTTATATAGATGGTGCTGTAAATAATGATGTATTTGGTTTAGCGGCAAGTGGAACTAACGGGGGTCAAACCGGGGTTAGTCCAATATCTCTTGATGCAATTGAATCTTTTCAAATTAACGTTGCTCCTTTTGACGTAAGACAGTCTGGTTTTGCCGGAGGAAGTATAAATGCAATTACAAAATCTGGAACTAACCAATTCGAAGGTTCGGTTTATGGATTTTTAAGAAATGAATCATTGGCGGGTAAAACTCCAATAGGTCTTGAAGCTGCAGATGGAAGTCGTTCAAGACTTGCAGATTTCTCTGCCGTAACTACAGGTTTGAGAGTTGGTGGGCCAATTCTTCAGGATAAATTATTCTTTTTCGTGAATTACGAGAGACAAGATAATGAGACTCCACAACCATTTTCTTTCAATAATTATAATGGAGATGCATCATTACAGGATATAAATAACCTTTCTAACTTTTTAGTTAGTGAATATGGTTACAATCCTGGTGGATTTTTAGATAACACTTCTTCTTTGGTAAGTGATAAATTAATTGGAAAAATTGACTGGAACATTAACGAGAATCATAAACTGTCTCTTAAGCACAGTTACGTTAAAGCAGTACAATTAAACGCCCCAAGATCAAACCAGGGTGCAATTAACTTCTTTAACTCTGCTATCAATTTTGAATCTATTACAAATTCAACAGCGCTTGAATTAAGTTCAAAAATTGGAAATAATATGGCCAACAACCTTGTATTGGGTTGGACTCGTGTGAATGATGACAGAGATCCTCAAGGTGGAGATTTTCCATACGTTCAATTACAGGATGGTGCTGGTTTAATCAGTTTTGGATCTGAGCCTTTTTCTACAGGTAATGCCCTTGATCAAAGTAATTTTACAATTACAGATAATTTCGATATTTACCTGGGTAGACATAATGTTACCATTGGTACAAACAACGAATTCTCTTCTTCAAGAAACGTTTTCATAAGACAAAATTTCGGGGAATACAGATACAGTAATGTAAATGACTTTTTAACCGGTAATTTGGCAAACAGATACCGTCACGGTTATTCTTTAATTGGAGGTTTTGGTGATGACTCTGAAGGAGCTGCAGAATTTGATATTTTCCAGTTTGGTCTATATGCACAGGATGTATATAACGCTACAGATAATTTAAAACTTACTTTTGGAGCAAGAATAGATGTTCCGTTTTGGTCAGATTACTTAACCAATAACGATTTTAACAACAGAACAATTCCTTTATTGGAGGCTGCTGGTAAAGACCTTAGAGGTGCACAAACCGGGGAAGGTATAGACGCTCAGGTTCATTTCTCTCCAAGATTTGGTTTCAACTGGGATGTTAAAGGAGACAGAACTACTCAGGTACGTGGTGGAACAGGTGTATTTACTTCAAGATTACCATTGGTATGGCCTGGAGGAGTTTATAATAACAATGGTTTAACTACAGGTTTTATTCAAAGAACAGGTGCTACTGTTCCTCAGTTTGAGCCAAACCCAAGAAACCAGTTACAGGATCCTGCACAAGGTTCAGGAACTGTTGGTGGGGAGATAAACTTGTTTGCAAGGGATTTCAAACTTCCACAAGTTTGGAAAACCAATATTGCAGTAGATCAAAGATTGCCTGGTAACTGGACAATTTCTGCAGATTTCATATACAATGACGATCTAAATGCTGTTGCCTATGAGAACATAAACCTTGAAGGCCCTCAATTCAATACAACCGGTGCCGGGTCACGTCCTAACTATGGTAACAAAAGAATTGACAACACTTATGATGCTGTGTACATGGGATACAACACTTCTGAAGGAAATTCTTATAATATTTCAGGAACTCTTGCAAAGAACTTTTACAGTCCATTTATTGACGTAACTGCGCAGGCTTCCTATTCTTATGGTGAATCTAATGTGTTATTTGATGCAACTTCTTCTCAAAACAGTTCTCAATGGAGAAACCTTGAGACAGTAAGAGGTTCCAATATGCCTGATCTGTCTACTTCTGATTTCTCTCCCGGACATAGATTTATTGCCAATTCTACTTTAGAGTTTAAATGGACCAATAATTTACGTACCAGACTTGGATTCTTTTACGAAGGTGCACAAGGAAGCCCGTTTAGCTACGTAGTTGGTGGAAATGGTGGCGGATTAATAAACGACACCGGTTCTTTCTCTGCACTTGCTTATGTTCCTGCTACAGAGGCTGAAGCTAATTTGGTTGATATTGTTGACACAAGAAACCCTGCAAATAACAGGACTGCTGCAGAGCAATGGACTTTATTAAACGCTGCTATCAATGCAGATGAGTATTTAAGCGAGAGAAGAGGTCAATTTGCTGAAAGAAATGCTGACCGTTCTGACTGGTCTCACATTATCGACTTAAAGTTTGCTCAGGAATTTAGAGTTAAGATCAAAGAAACAGATCACAAATTTGAATTCTCTGCAGATATATTCAACTTTACAAACTTCCTGAACAAGAACTGGGGAAGAAGAAACTTTACCAACTTTAACCAGGTACAGTTAGTGAACTTTACAGGATTCCAGCCTGATGGAACAACTCCAAAATTCACCTTCAACCCAAATACCTTAAATACCAAAAACATCATTGATGATTCTGGATTACAGTCTTCAAGATGGCAAATGCAGGTTGGGTTAAGATACTCTTTTAACTAAACTGAAGTTGCAATAGATAAATTACCGTCCCGATTAATTTCGGGACGGTTTTTTTATTTAAAAATGTATATTTACTAAAACTTAATAATTATGTACGAAACTGTCCTCTTTATCCACTCCTACTGGGCATATCTCCTGCTCCTTATTTTAATTGTGGCATCTGTTAACTCCCTCGTAGGATATTTTTCCAATAAAGAATATGGCGCTACCAATTTCAGGATCGCCCTGTTCACCCTTATAGTAACGCACATTCAGCTTTTAATAGGTTTGGTCCTTTATTTTGTTTCACCTTATTTCAGGATGTTTGGTGAAGAAGGAATGGGCGGGGTAATGAAAGATTCAGTGCTTAGATTATACCTTGTAGAACACCCCTTAATGATGATCATAGCAGTAGTTTTGGTTACTATGGGATACTCTAAACATAAATCAAAACTCACCTCAAAACCAAAGTTTAAAATGCTTGCCATTTTTTATACCCTGGCACTCGTTTTTATTCTGTCAAGAATTCCCTGGAATACCTGGTTGTAAAATTGCCAGATTCAAAATTCAAAATTGAAGTTCTTCCTTCAATAAAATTGAATTCTCCAAATAAATCAACCCTCTCTTTCTCTTCAACAGAACAGGATGAGAGGGTTGTTTTATAATTCTCCATTCCATTCCGCATAGAACTGTTTTAAAAAGTCCTCCATAAAGCGATGTCTTTGTTCTGCCAGGTTCCTGGCTGTTGGGGTATTCATAAGATCCTTCAGCAACAATAATTTTTCGTAGAAATGATTTATGGTGGGGGCTGTAGAAGATTTATATTCTTCCTTCGTCATATTGAGATTTGGGGCAATTTCGGGGTCGTAGAGGGCTCTTCCCTTAAAACCTCCATAATTGAACGTTCTTGCTATTCCAATGGCTCCAAGGGCATCTAAACGGTCTGCGTCCTGTATTATTTCCAGTTCTATGGAATTAAAATGTTGGTTGGTATTTCCACCCTTAAAGGATACATTTTTTATAATGTTTTCTACGTGGGTTATTATATCTTCATGCACCCCGCGAGACCTCAAAAAATCGCCAGCCAGTTTTGGGCCAACACTTTCATCACCGTTATGAAACTTATAATCGGCAATGTCGTGCAATAAGGCTCCCAGTTCAACAGTGAAAATATCACAAACTTCATGTTGTGCAATTAAAAGCGCATTTTTATATACCCGCTCTATATGAAACCAATCATGACCTCCTTCAGCTCCATTTAAAGTGGTTTTTACAAATAATTTAGTATCCTGTATAATTTGGATTTTGTTCATTTTAAAAAAAGCTTGCGCTAAAGGGTTAAAAATTATAAAATATCTGCCGTTATAGTTCTTTCAACAAGAGCAATAAGACTTTCAGGATCATTTGAATTGGCGGGAATAGGCTCGTGCACCTTGAGTTTGATATGCACTCCAATTCCAAGTGGGAACTGGCCATATTCAAAGAGTTTCCAGGAGTTGTTGATTGTAATGGGAACTATTAAAGCAGTGGGCATTTTCTTGAAAAGGATCTGCATCCCTGTTTTGGCAAATTCCTTGGGCTTCCCTGTGCGGCTTCTGGTTCCTTCAGGAAAAATAACAGCCGAGCGGTTGGTAGCATTCAGATATTTTGAAAAACGCAGTATTTCTTCTACCGCCTGTTTTGGGTTTTTTCTGTCTATTAAAGCCGAACCTCCATGTCTTAAATTAAAAGAGATCCCCGGAACTCCCTTCCCCAGCTCTTTCTTGCTAACAAACTTAGGATGATGCTTTCGCATATACCAGATTATGGGTGGGATATCATAAATTCCCTGGTGATTTGCCACAAAAATGCAGGATTGGTCTGTTGGGATGTTATACGGGTTATCTACGGTAAACCTAGTCCCCAGGATGTTGAGGCAGCGCATGAGGAAGAAATTGAAAATATCTACAGATTTTTTATGAGCCTGGTAGCCTCCAACCTTTAAAGCAACCCACTGGATCCCATGAAAAACCACAAGCGTTAAAAAGAAGAAAAAATAGGATATAACAGAGAGGGGATAGGCTAGTATTTTTTTCATGTTGGTTTTTAACTATTGCAAAAATACATTTTTCTCCCAAAAATAATTAAAGTGTGCTTACTCTGTTTGGATACATTTGCCATCTTCACATCCCATTTTAGAAGGTGGAGTTGGGAGACTGCAATCACTTATGATACCATTGGCCTTGTTATATTTATCTTCTGCAGCCGTATATTGGGCTACCATTTTTTTAAGGGCCTCTTCGTCTATTCCCGAAGAGTATAAAAGGTAACCCTGGGGGCCACCACAGGCTTTACTGCCAAAAGCGATGAACCGGCAATCTGTTGAGCCGCTGCAATTAGTTTTAGCTATAAAATTTTTAATTTGATCAAGTTCCTGTTCCAGCTGAACACTGGTGACTTCCGCTTCATTGGCAAGTTGCTCACAGCTTGCAAAAACTCCAACAAACAGGAAGAAACTCAGAAGGATTTTCATGGTAGGTTAGTTTAGATTGAAGGGAAAGATACTAAAATTGGTGAGATCCTGAAAACAGAAAAGCCGGTCGACAGGACCGGCTTTCAGCTTTATTATAGTTTGGCCTAAAGTAATAGTAGAGCCGGGATTAGTTTGTTAGCAAAAATCGTTATAAGCATTCATAAGATTTTCAGCGATCATTTCTGCAGGGCGACCTTCAATGTGGTGACGCTCCAGCATATGTACAAGTTCTCCATCTTTGAACAAAGCCATAGACGGGGAAGAAGGAGGAAAGGGAACCATGAAACCACGGGCCCTGTCTGTCGCTTCACGGTCTACACCGGCGAAAACTGTTACAAGATTATCGGGAGTTTTATCGTTTTTCAAAGACATTCTTGCTCCCGGGCGGGCATTGGCAGCTGCACAACCACATACCGAATTTACTACAACAAGGGTAGTTCCCTTTTTTTCCATTGCGGCATTAACTTCCTCTACAGTGTGTAATTCCTGAAAACCTTCTTTTGTAAGGTCTTCTCTCATTGGTTTAACTAATTCTGCTGGATACATATATTGAGTTTTTTATAAAAATTTCTATGTTGCAAAGATAGGTAAATTCCTTAGTCCTGCTTATCTCTTTAGTTTATTGGGAAATAACTTTAGCCTATGGTTATGCCTATGTTTTAATCCTTTCCGTTCGCTGCCGTTCATTGTTTCTCATCATTGTTTTCCTCAAGGAAAACAAACCTTTCAAATTGAGGTTTAGTGAGTATATCTCTCATTTCTCCTCTTTCCAGGCGTTCCAAATCCAGTAAATCTGCTGTTTTTTCTTCAATTGGAATTGCGGCATTTTGAACTTCTAGTCTTCTCATTGTATATTTAATGATACTTTTTTCTACCAAATCCTGTTGTTTAGGTGATAGTGCTAATTCCTTTGCCCACATCTTGGATCTTACATCAGCAAGTTCCCTTACTTCATTGCTTGGTTCTTTTAGTAACATATTTTGGGAATATCCATTGTAGGTAAATAAAGATGCAAATACAATTGTCATTAAAATTAAAGGCTGTCTAAGAACTTTCATAATTAGGGTTTTGCTTAAAAATAAGCATCTGGGTTTAAAAAGGGGGTTAAGAAGGGGTTAAAATACATGTACCTGCACGTCTTTTATCTTAAGTTTTTATTAACATTTACCCTCCAGTTAGGTAACTTAAAACGTTGTCATTTGTTTGTTTTAATTGATCTCCCTAAGTTTCTTCAAAATACTATCTTTGCAGCTAAAATTTGAATACCTTAAATGTTTAAATGGATCCTCGCCATTGTTGGCTATATGTTTTTTAGATTTCCCGGGGCTATTCTGGGTTTTATCCTTGGTACTCTCATAGATAATTACAGCAGGGGCGCAAGTAGTTTTGGACCTGCCTCCAGCAGCAGATCTACGGTCTCGCCCGGGGATTTTGAACTTAATCTCCTCTCCCTGGCCTCGCTGGTAATAAAATCTGACGGGAAAGTCTCCCAGACAGAACTGGATTATGTGCGGGCTTATTTTGTACAGGCTTATGGAAAGGAGCGGGCAAATGCCACCTTCCGCACGTTTAATGATGTTATTAAGAACCGTGAGATCTCTGCAAGCCGTATTGGCTTATACCTGCAGCAACGCACGCGTTATGAGGTGAGGCTTCAAATTCTTCACTTTTTGTTCAGCATTGCAAATGCAGATGGGCACGTGTCTAATGCTGAACTTAATATGCTATACGAGATCGCAGGTTATCTAAACCTGATGAAACGCGATTTTGAGAGTATTAAAGCGATGTTCTTTAAATCTGCAGACAATGCCTACAAGATCCTGGAAATAGAAAAATCGGCCACAGATGCAGAGGTTAAAAAAGCCTTCAGAGAAATGGCTAAGAAATATCACCCCGATAAACTTCAGCATATGGACGAAGCCTACCGCAAAGGAGCCGAAGAAAAATTCAGGAAGGTGCAGGAGGCTTATGAGCATATACAAAAGGAGCGGGGTAACTAATCTAAAAATTATATTTTAAGTTTAGCATTAGATTCCTTCCTGGGCTACTTATGTTGAAGGGCCTGAGTATAGATAGGTGATCTACATAATTTTTATTCAGGGAATTGTAAACCGTGATCCCGGCGGTAAGTGAATTCTCTTCCCATTTAAATTCTTTACTCACGCCAAGATTTAATAAGGTATACCCGGGAGTGGGATCTTCTTCAAAACCAGTCCTGTTCTGGTCATTTATTGCCCTTATCTTGCTGAAAATATAGAGGCTTTTATCGTTTAAAGCATAATATCCCATTTCAATATTGTAATTATCTGGTGGGATAAATGTGAGGTTCTCTTGCGTTTGCTGGTCCTTTGCTCTTACAATAGCTCCGGAAAAACTGGTTTGCATCCTGTTTCCCTTAAGAAAATTGTATTTGAGGAAGAATTCTGCCCCATACAGCAGCGCATTGGTCTGGCTGTAAGTCCATATTTCAAGACCATCTTCTTCCCTTATCTGGTTGGTGGCAGTAAAGAATATATAATTGTTCACCAGGCTTCCAAATGCCGAGATATCTCCCTGAAATCTTTTACCTCTGTAATTATAATTAAGATCTGCCTGCAGGCTTTGCTCCCGGCCAAATTGATCATTTCCTTTTTCAAACCTGCTGGTGCCGGGGTGGGGACCATTGGAAAACAACTCAGCAAGATCTGGTGCACGAAAGCCGGTTGAAACATTGAATTTTGCAGTATGCTGCTCATTAAATTTTCTCGTTACTCCCATAGAACCGGTAAAACCTGCAAAATCCCTGGTTAGTTTTCTGCTTTCGGGATCCCCGGGTAAAATAAAGCCATATTCTATAAGTTCCGGAGACCGGGCATAAACACTTACCAGCCTGTAATCATACCGCACCGCTCCCTGTAAAAACCATTTATCCAGGTCCAGACTGCTTAGATAGTATAATCCATTCTCGAGAACATCGGCATCCGGGATTAAGAATTTTTGAGCCTGGGCTATATTTTTATTCTTGAGAAAACTCCCCTGGATTCCCAGGCTATGGTTAAATTTTCCATTTTCAAAGCTAATTCTCCCATTATAAAAAGTGTGATATTGTTTTAATCCCAGATCTGTTTCATTCAAATTTGTTTCAATTTCCTTACGTTTATTAAAGTGATGAGAAAGGTGAAGAAAAGTGTCAAATTTTGAGGAAGTAGTAGTTTGGTTGTAAGATATCAACCGGTCCTCAACCTGTTGAAAAGGCAGTTGCATTTTCCGGTCATTACGCGTGGTTACCAGCGATAAGTCGTCATCCATTTCTTCATCTGAAATAATCCCCAGATTTTGCAGGTTGTAGGTGAAGGATAATTTATTCTGAAATTTTTCCCTGTTCAATCCTGTATGGAGCCGAAGGGTATGGGTGTTAAATCTACTATTCCCTATTAACCGGCCCTCACCGTTTTTATAGTCGGCATGATTCTCATAAGATAGATCTGTTGCGAAAAAGACATTCTTTTTTGTGTTCACCGCTGCCGAAGCATAGGTGCGAATACCGTTTGAAATGCTGTTAAAGGTGGTTCCCGCATTTCCTGAAAACCCTGTATCGTGCAAATATTTATCCTCATCAATAGCAACTAGAACCCCGCCCAACGCGCCAGATCCATATAAAACAGATGCCGGCCCTTTAATTACATCTACCTGTCTTATTCCCAGGTCATTAATTCCAAGGCCATGATCTGCCCCCCATTGATGATTTTCCAGTTTATTTCCCTGGTATATGGTGACTATACGGGAGAATCCCAGCCCCCGAATAAATGGTTTGACTATGCCGTGGCCAAACTCGGCCCCATATACCCCGGGTACTTCTCTTAAGACCCCCATCATACCATTGGGATTTCCCTTATTCTCAATTCCGCTTATCTGGATGGAAGATATATTATAGGGGGTTCGCCGGGAAAGCCCCGTTTGAGAATCTACAATAAGAACCTCCTCCAGAATATTAGAGGCTTCTTCCATTTTAATATCAAGATCCAAAAGTTGTTTGTCCTTTAAAGTTATTTCCCGTGTTACGGTTTCAAATCCAATAGCACTTATTCGAAGGAGATGCTTCCCTTCCGGAATGTTGGTGAGATGAAAACTCCCGTTTTCATTGGAAAATGTTCCCAATTGTGTAGCGGCAATGCTAATACTCGCGAAGGAAACAGGATCCTTCCCCGATGTTATTTTACCCTGGATGCCGGCAGTTTGTGTAAATCCTTTCAATCCTATTAAAAGAAAAATAATTAAAAATCTCATCTTACATTTTTTACAAAGGTATAAAATAAATTTAGACTTGTCTAAAAAAAGGATTTGTCATTTTTAAATTGTAGTTTTGACGTATTAAAAAATAAATTATGTTCAGTCTTTCCGAAGAAAATTATTTGAAGGCTATTTTTCACCTTGAGCACACTTATAAAGAAGGGGTGAGCACGAATGCCCTTGCAGAAGAAATGGAGACCAAAGCATCATCTGTAACCGATATGGTTAAAAAGCTTTCAGAAAAAAAACTGGTAATCTATAAAAAATACCAGGGGGTTAAGCTAAGCAAATTGGGCCGGGATACTGCCATTGAGATAATTAGGAAACACCGCCTTTGGGAAGTGTTTTTGGTTGAAAAATTAAATTTTAACTGGGATGAAGTTCATGATGTGGCGGAACAACTGGAACATATTCGATCTGAGAAACTAATTAATGAGCTTGATAAATTCCTTGGCTTTCCAAAACGAGACCCGCATGGCGACCCAATACCAGATGCGGCCGGAAATTTTATAGCTTCCAATAAAACCCTCCTTGCCGATCTTATTATTGGTGATTCGGGTATTTGTGTAGGGGTTAAAGATTCATCGGCGGCTTTTCTTCAATTTCTGGACAAGAACCATATTTCCCTGGGGAAAGAGATAAAGGTTCTTGAAAAGGAGGATTTTGATAAATCAATGCTGATAGACCTCCAGGGCAATGAACTGCGAATTTCCAGCCTGATCTCCGAAAACCTTTACATTAAAATTTCCTGAAAATGCAAAACATTATTGACTACTTTCAAAGTATTGATCCTATACTGGCTGCATTGCTGGCAACACTTTTCACATGGGGACTTACAGCATTAGGTGCCTCCCTGGTGTTTTTATTTAAGACAATGAACAGGGCATTTTTTGACGGTATGTTAGGATTTACCGGCGGGGTTATGGTAGCCGCTAGTTTTTGGAGTCTGCTTGCCCCGGGAATTGAAATGAGCCCGGGAGAAGGTTTTATAAAAGTGATCCCGGCAGTGACAGGTTTTGCTTTGGGAGCGCTTTTTTTATTTGGTTTGGATAAGATCCTGCCTCATTTACATGTGAATTTCAAAATGAGTGAACAGGAAGGGATCAAAACTCCCTGGCATAAATCTACGTTACTTACCCTGGCGATAACCTTACATAACATTCCTGAAGGTTTGGCGGTGGGTGTGCTCTTTGGTGCTGCGGCAGCGGGAATTGATGGGGCGAGTATAGGAGGTGCAGTGGCACTGGCTATAGGAATTGGTCTGCAGAACTTTCCTGAAGGTTTTGCTGTAGCTATGCCTTTACGCAGGCAGGGCCTTAGCAAATGGAAAAGTTTTAATTTCGGGCAGCTCTCTGCAGCAGTAGAACCTGTAGCGGCAGTTCTTGGAGCCTGGGCAGTATTGACTTTTGAGCCAATTTTGCCTTATGCATTGTCCTTTGCAGCGGGGGCAATGATTTTTGTGGTGGTAGAAGAGGTGATACCGGAATCCCAACAGGAGCGTTTTACAGATATTGCCACCATGGGATTCATTGGCGGATTTATAATTATGATGACGCTGGATGTAGGTTTGGGTTAATATTTGCAACAAGGGGCAAATATTACCGTCTTTAAAGAAAACCTTTCTATGAAATTTCCTGCTTTTGTTGTGATGCTGTTTTTTTCTTCCCTTCTCATTGCCCAGGAAACTCCTGATATAAAAATGCACAGTTCTGTTCTTCTTCCGGGGGAACTCTTCAATATAGGGACAAGATCGATAGCTTTCAAAGAAGTAATATCAGATTCACGCTGTCCTGCTGAAGTTACCTGTGTATGGGCGGGGGAAGCGAGGATCCTTCTGGCTATCTATGAGAACGGAAAATTCAGGGAGAATGTAATTGTATCGACCACAAGCGTTAATATTCCTTTAATTTCTTCCGCAGAAAATATTTTATTAAGTATCTCCGGGATCGATTTGTTGCCTTATCCAAGTACCAGGAATAAAAACACAAAACCGGAATATACGCTGCAATTAATGCTTAGCGAAAAATTATAACCTGATAAATGTTTGATTTGTGATGCTTTTCATCTGGGAAAGCGTTTTTTAATCACAGCCGCAACCGGACATCCCGCAACTTTTTTCATTGCCTTTTTTTCCTTTGAGAAAGGCGGGTTTCCATATAAATTTTGTCACCATATAACCTACCGCAACTGCGAAGATGATAAACACCAATATTTCCTGAAGTAGTATCATAATTTTATAAGTCGGTTTTTTGTAGCTTCTCTTACATTATCTTAATACCTGGAACGCGATCAAGGCAACAACATAAGCAAAAGTACTCATAATGATCAATTGTAAAACAGGCCATTTCCATGTGTTGGTTTCTTTTTTAACCACTGCAAGCGTACTCATACACTGCATGGCAAATGCATAGAATAATAAAAGGCTAATGCCACTTGCAAAAGTGAACAGCGGCCCGCCAAGAACAGGATTGATCTCTCCCGCCATCCGGTTTTTGATGGTTTCTTCTTCATCGCTTCCCACACTATAAATGGTGGCCAGCGTTCCCACAAAAACTTCCCTTGCGGCAAAAGAGCTTACAATAGCAATTCCAATCTTCCAGTCATAACCCAATGGGGTTACAGCAGGTTCAATAGCGCGCCCTACAATACCAATATAGGAATACTTCAATTTATGGGCTGCGATCTCTTCCTCAAGGTCATTTTCTGAAATATCAATATTCTCATTCTGGCTCACAACAATTTCTTCGGCATTGCTGAATTCTTCACCGGGACCATAGCTCGCAAGTACCCAAAGTATAATTGAGATAGCCATTATTATCTTACCTGCTCCAAGCACAAAGGATTTTGTTTTTTCAATTACATTGATACCCACATTTTTTAGCAGGGGCAGTTTGTAATTGGGCATTTCTATAACAAAGTAACTCTTGGACCTTATTTTAAGGACCTGATTGAGCAACCAGGCCGAAAAAATGGCAATTCCAAAGCCCAGTAAATATAAAAGCATGAGGGTAAGTCCCTGGAGGTTTAATCCAAAATATGTCTCATTGGGGATTACCAGGGCAATGATTATAAGATATACCGGTAGCCTGGCAGAGCAGGTGGTGAAGGGGATTACAAGGATTGTAATAAGCCGTTCTTTCCAATTCTCTATATTACGGGTGGCCATTACAGCCGGGATCGCACAGGCAGTTCCCGAAACCAGTGGTACAATACTTTTTCCGCTAAGTCCAAAACGCCGCATGATCCTGTCCATTAAAAACACGACCCTGCTCATATAACCGCTTTCTTCGAGAATAGAAATAAAGAGGAATAAAAATGCGATCTGCGGAATAAAAATTATGATCCCGCTAAGCCCCGGGATGATACCCTCTGCCACCAAACTTGTAAAAGGGCCAGGAGGTAAGGTGTTCTTTGTCCATTCGCTGAAGGATGCAAAAGTGACATCAATAAAATCCATGGGATAGGTAGACCAGTTATAGATCGCCTGAAATATAAGAAGCATGATGGCAAAAAATATAAGATAGCCCCAAACCCTGTGCGTAAGGATCCTGTCAAGACGCAACCTTATATCTGTAGCAGTACTAATATCTACTTTCATTCCCGCTTTTAAAACCCCGTTAATAAACTGGTATCTTAAAATAGTTTCTTTTTGCTGAAGCCGTTTAAGGTCATTTTCACCCTTGGTCTGGAAACCGGGATTGGTAGTTAATGCCTGCCTGTTCACATTCCCAAAATTCACATCCTGTGTGATCACAAGCCACAATTTGTATAGGGATTGATTGGGAAAAGCCTTTCGCAGCCGCCCAAAATAATCTGGATCCATTACCGATGCATTTATACAGGGCTCTGTAGAGATTTGCCGGTAATTGGTAATAAGCTCTTTTAATTCTTCGATCCCGGTATTTTTACGGGAACTAACCAATGCGATCCTTGTTTTAAGTTTTTCCTCCAGGTGTTCAATATCGATTTCAATTCCTTTGCGCTTCATCCTGTCCGCCATGTTGATCACCAGGATCGTAGGGATCTCAAGATCTTTTATTTGCGTAAAAAGCAACAGGTTACGCTTCAGGTTTTCTACGTCGGTTACAACAATGGCTACATCGGGGAAATCTTTGTCATTTTTGTTCAGCAGCAATTCAATAACAACATTTTCATCAATGGAAGAAGCATTAAGGCTATAAGTTCCGGGAAGATCCAGAATATGGGCTTTAAGACCCCGGGGTAATTTGCAGATCCCTTCCTTTTTTTCTACTGTAATACCGGGATAATTTCCTACCTGTTGATTAAGCCCGGTAAGCTGATTAAATACGGAGGTTTTTCCGGTATTAGGATTTCCCATTAATGCTACATTTATTTGCTTTCCCATTATACCAGCTCTATTTCAATTAGAAGCGCCGTTTCCTTGCGTATGGCAAGATGGCAACCATTAATGTTCAGGTAAATGGGATCGCGAAAGGGTGCGATTTGTACCATTTCGACTTCATTTCCGGGAAGGCAGCCCATTTCCAGTAATTTTAAAGGAACACTGTTTACAGGAAAATTTTTAATAATTCCTTTCTGGCCCCTTTGTAAATGAGCAATAGTAAGCTTCATTTTTTATTTAGATTCATTTTAAACAAGGCAAAAATAGTTTAAAATTATGGCGTGGGAAAACTTAAGTACCAAAGATTATTGGTTGTACTCTGCTTTCAGGATCTTAATATCGTCCATCAGCTTTTCAATGGCTTGAGAATCGGTACCATCATAAAATCCTCTTATTCTCCGGGATTTATCCACCAGCACAAAATTCTCTGTGTGTATTATATCATATGGGCCACCGTCCCCATCGGTCTTGGATGCCAGATATGACTTTCTGGCCAGATCATAAATATGTTTTTTATCTCCGGTTACAAGATTCCATTTGGCATCTATCACCCCTTTTTCAGTGGCGTATTTTTTAAGAACGGGAACACTGTCTGCCACTGGAAAAACTGTGTGGGATAGTAAAAAAACCTCAGGATCATTTTTAATCTTTTCCTGTATATGAAGCATATTATCTGTCATTATAGGGCAAATTGTAAGGCAGGTGGTAAAAAAGAAATCGGCAACATAGATCTTATCCTTATAAAAATCCTGGGTTATGGTTTCCCCGTTTTGATTTACAAGGTTGAAGTCTGCAATCTTGTGGTACTTTCTTACATATTGAACAGTGGTATCCACCAATTCGGCATTCACCATATCGGGCTGGTAAACCGGGAGTTTTGGAGTGGGTTTTAAAATGGAATATATAACTATGATTATAATTACTGAAAGAACAGCAAGAACAATTGCGAGGGTTTTATATTTTGCAAAAAACTGAAGCATGTAATTTTTATGCAAAATTACGGTCTAATAATGAATTAGATATCACCTTTAGCTGAAAATTCGGGTTTAGATTGTGACTGCATTATTTATCCTTTTCCAGTAGTTTTTAAAAGGTTACTTTTGTGCGATTTAAAATTTGAAGTTTAGAGAATGGATCCATTTTTAATAAAAGCAATACAATTATTACTCAGCTTGTCCCTTTTAATAGTCTTACACGAATTGGGGCATTTTATACCAGCAAAGTTATTTAAGACCAGGGTAGAAAAGTTTTTCCTTTTCTTCGATGTTAAGTTTGCCCTTTTCAAGAAAAAGATTGGGGAGACTGAATATGGTATTGGTTGGCTTCCACTTGGGGGTTATGTGAAAATTTCGGGAATGATAGATGAGAGCATGGACCGGGAACAAATGGCCAAACCTCCTCAACCATGGGAATTTAGAAGTAAACCGGCCTGGCAACGGCTAATTATAATGCTTGGTGGAGTGACCGTAAATCTTGTTTTAGGTTTTGTTATTTATATGATGGTCCTGTTTACCTGGGGAAGCGCCTTTGTAACCCCCGAAGATATGCCTCGCGGTTTCGCTGTTGCAGAAGAATTCAAGGAATTTGGTTTCCGGGATGGGGACAGGATCCTGGAAGTGAACGGAGAAGCTTTTGAAAACGGTCCTGATATCAACCGCCATCTTTTCATGAGAGATGTAAGGTCTATTTCTGTGCTTAGGCAAAATGGAGAAACCGAAACAATCAATATTCCTGAAGATATTGGTTCCAAAATGTTTGAAGAAGGTGTGATGATGCCTTTTGTACCTATTCAGAATGCGGTGTTGGACAGTGTAGTAGCCGACAGGGCCGCTGGCCTGGCAGGTTTGCAAAAAGGAGACAGTATTATTTCTTTAAACAACCAGGAAATTGGGTATTGGCATGAACTCGCCCCTTTGGCACAGGCCAGTAAAAGTAAAGAAGTGGAACTGGTGTTTAAAAGAGACGATGAAATAATGAGCACCATGATTACTCCAGATGAGGACGGACTCCTGGGAGTAACTTCCCGCCGGGAATTCAATGTGCAAAAGAGGGAATATGGTTTTGGAGAGAGCATTACTGAAGGATTTAAGTTTGGGTACTGGACGTTACATGATTATGTAGCACAGTTCAAATATGTTTTTACTGCTAAAGGTGCTACGCAGGTTGGAGGATTCGGAGCAATTGGGAGCATTTTTCCCGATGCATGGAACTGGCAGGGATTCTGGATGGCAACTGCATTTATTTCCATAATTCTGGCATTTATGAACATCCTTCCTATTCCGGCACTGGATGGGGGGCACGTGGTATTTTTAATGTATGAGATGGTCACCGGAAGAAAACCCAATGAAAAATTTATGGAATATGCCCAAATGGTAGGATTCTTTATATTAATTGCCCTGGTATTATTTGCCAATGGAAATGATATATATCGTTGGTTATTTGACTAATAGCGTGAGGGAATTTTTAAGCTGAATTTCAAACCGAAATTTTAGCAAAAAAATTCCGGTTTTTGTTTTGATGACATTTAAAAATTGATTTATATTTGCAACCGCAAAAGGAAAACACCTTCCTCCTTAGCTCAGCTGGTTAGAGCATCTGACTGTTAATCAGAGGGTCCTTGGTTCGAGCCCAAGAGGGGGAGCAAAAAGCCTGACAGAGATGTCGGGCTTTCTTGTTTTATAGTTTTTAAGGAAAGAATCTTTTGGAGTACTGGAATTGTTAATCAGAGCCCCGATAGCTATCGGGGTTGGTTCGGGCCTGTAATGAAAGATAAGGGGGAGCAAAAGCCTGACAGTTATGTCGGGCTTTCTTGTTTGGTTGGAGAAAGTAGTTTAACCTGAACGAATCTACGTAAGAAAATAAAAGCAATAGATTTTATCCTTGAAGGGATAATTCAGAGTGATTATACCAATCATATTCTTTTTATTCTGTCAATATTTATCATTTTTATTTTAAATTTCAGCATCAATGTTGGTTTTCAGGTAATTCCTGTCTGATGACCGATTTTCAACAACCTTCACAGTAAAGCTTATAAATATTTAAAATAAATATAATGAAGCGAAGAAAATTTATTAGCATTAGTGGAATAGCACTCACATCTTCCCTATTGCCAGTTATGACTGCCCGCACATTGGGTTATTTTGGAACCGGTGGTAAGGCAAAAATATTTCTTCCTCCAGATGCTTCAAAGCCCACCTGGATCAATACAGAACCTTTACGTTTAGCCTGGTCTCATTTAAGTCCGCAGCATGCATCGGCAGATCCTGAAGCTGTATTTGACAAGTTGGTCGAGGCAGATTTTAACTGTATCATGAATACCGCTGTCGATGAAGGAGCCTACTATCCGTCCAATATTTCCTTTAACGAAGCCTGCCCTGCACTTCCGGAAGGAGGGGATCTTTATGGAGATTTGGCTAAATTAGCCAGACAAAACAATATGAGGACTGGAGCTCGTTTTGATTTCACACATCAAAGTAAAGAAGCACTGGCGGCTCACCCGGAATGGTTTATTCGACATAAAGATGGCAGTACGGTGACTGATGCCGAGGGACGCGCCAAGCCTTGTCTGAACTCCAATTTTTATCCCATCCAGGCCGTAAATATTATTTCTGAGGTGCTTGAGAACTACGAACCGGATATAGTTTACATAAACTGGTTTTTGAACTTTGGGGGCCATGAAAAAATCTGTTATTGTGAAAGTTGTGAACATGGATTTCTGCAGAAATATGGAAGACCCTTGCCTGATGAACCCGATGCAGACTTCATCGAATTTATTGAAGAAGCTGCTGATAACTCTTCAAGGATTATAGCAAACGCAATTTTTAAAAAGCGACCCGGAACCCTATATATAAATGCAGACGAGAATGATACCAGTCACGGTCATCATCTGGAAACTCATGCGGGTGATTGGATTTATTCTTCAAGTGAGCAAATCAACCGACAGCGAGTTTCTTATCCCGGGAGAGTTGGAATTGACCAGTGGTTTTCTTATTCCGGCGATCCTTCTGAATTTGATTCAAATTTAGTGGAAGAAATGAAGGTGCGTTATTATCAGTTTGGAGCCCACGGCTCACCAATTTCGTTTTGCACTCAAGGGACGTTGTTGAGCCCGTCACATCAAGTAGAGCTTGAAGAGGCAGCCAGGATGAATGCGTGGTATAAAGAAAATGCTGATCTTTATGGTCTTCAGCTTAATCGCTCGCGGGTACTGCTTCTATGCAGCCCTGAAACCTCTCCGCGGTCGAATCATACAAACAAAGGCATATATGCCCTGATGACAGAATTACATATTCCTGTTGCTGTTTCAGAAAATCCGGATTCTCTGATAAACGCATCACAGGATTATGATCTCGTAATCGTTACCCCAGGCGCTATGACAGATGGTCTTGAGGAATATGTTGAAAAAGGAGGTCGAGCATTATTTATCGATCGGCCGCCATCGTTCGGAATACCTTCAAATTTAGAATTGGCAGAAAAACCGGTCCATATCATCCGAAAAGTAGGGAAGGGACAAATCTCTTTTTTTGGACCATGGGATATTAGCGAGTACTATAAACGTGAGGCTCCATTAACTGATGTGGATACATTTTCTGATATGATGGACTCCCTGCTTCTGAATGATCGTCAGATCATTACAAATGCTCCCCCCAGAGTTGAAATGGTTTTCATGTATCAGCCAGATCAGCAGCGTTCACTCCTACATCTGATAAATTGTTCAGGTAAAACCCGAGAAGGGTTTCAGAAGTCGGAAACATTTCAGGAGATCAATATCGATCTTGCAGGTGAATTTTCTTTGGCAAGGGCAAGAGTTATAGAATCAGATCTGAAATTATCCAAACGCAATGGAAGATCTTTGCTAAGTTTACCTGTGTTAAACGATTATGAAGTTATTGAACTCAGGGCCTGAAATGAAAGATAAGGGGAGCCCTTAAAGGGCGAAATGTGTCAACATCCCGTGAAGCGGGATGAAAAAATCTCACATCTATTCAAGCCCTGAAAGGGCGAAATACAAATGGATTAGGCAAAACAGCATGCCCCAGTTATAAAAACCTTTTCTTTTGTAATAGGATTAAAAATACACTTAGAGTACCTATAACCAAGCCTCACTTTTTAAGCTTCCCTTTTTATAATCCCCCTTATTTGCCTTACCTTTAAATCGGGGTAGTTTGACGATTATATAAACTGGTTTTGCATTTATTAATTTAATTCTTTAAAAGCACCAAACATGAAGATCACCTATAAAAATATACAGTTAGTAGCCGTGCGCGGCGATATTGGGAACCAGCCCGATGTTGATGCAGTTGTAAATGCTGCCAACGCTGAACTTAAAATTGGCGGTGGGGTAGCAGCTGCGATTCATCGCACCGCAGGACCCGAACTTTATGAGGCCAGCAAACACCTTGCGCCCCTTAGCCCGGGACAGGCGGTGATCACCGGTGCGTTTAATCTTCCAAATGATCATGTAATTCATTGTCGTGGACCGGTATATGGTAAAGATAAGCCGGAGGAGAAATTCCTGGCAAACTGCTATAAGAATGCCTTGAAATTGGCCGAAGAGAATCAGATTTCTTCAATAGCATTCCCCGCTATATCTACCGGGGCTTTTAATTACCCATTTGAGGAGGCTACAAAAATTGCTTTTCAAACCATTACTGCTGAGGTGGAGAACCTAAAATATGTTGAAAAGATAAAATTTGTTCTAAACGGGGAAGATGACTTGAAACTTTATACCGAATATTTGCAGGAATTGAGCAGTTCACATTCTCATACAAATAAATAAAATGCTTGATTTTTCAGCTACTTATACAGACCAGTACCAACTGGCAATGGCACAGGTCTACTTTCAAAATGGACAGAAGGATACCACTGCGGTCTTTGATTATTTTTTCAGAAAATTACCATTCGGAAATGGATATGCGATCTTTGCCGGTCTTGAGGATCTTCTGGAAGTACTGGAAAATTTAAGGTTCAATGAAAAGGACCTTAATTATTTGAAAAACCAGGGATTTCCCCGGGATTTTATTGAATACCTCAGCCAGTTTAGATTCAGGGGAAACATTTATTCTTCAAGAGAAGGGGATGTAGTATTTCCAACCCGCCCGGTGCTGCAGGTAGAAGCTACCATGATAGAGGCGCAGCTAATAGAAACCATACTTCTCAACCTGCTTAATTTTCAAACCCTCATTGCTACAAAAGCCAGCCGGATTAGACTGGTAGCAGGGGAGCGGGGGTTACTGGACTTTGGTCTCAGGCGGGCTCAGGGCCCCGGAGGCTATTATGCCAGCAGAGCAGCCGTAATTGGAGGGTTTAACGGCACAAGCAATGTGATTGCGGGCAGGGATTTTAATATTCCTGTTGCAGGTACTATGGCACATTCTTTTGTGCAGAGTTATGAGGATGAGTTAACCTCTTTCCGGGCTTTTGCCAAAGGAAGGCCAAAGGATTGTGTGCTCCTTGTTGATTCGTATGACACGCTAAAAAGCGGAATTCCTAATGCCATCATTGTTGGAAAGGAAATGGAAATTGCCGGGGAGAAATTGGCCGGGATAAGGCTTGATAGTGGCGATCTTGCATATCTCGCGAAACAAAGCAGGAAAATGCTTAATGAAGCAGGACTTACTTATGTTAAGATAGCAGTTTCAAATCAATTGGATGAATTTGTTATAAAAAGTTTACTGGAGCAAAACGCCCCAATAGATACCTTTGGAGTTGGAACTAATCTGGTAACAGGAAACCCAGACGGGGCGTTGGATGGAGTCTACAAACTTGTAGAATCTGGCGGGAAACCCCGTTTAAAAATTTCGGAAAGCCTTTCAAAAATTACCATTCCGCATAAAAAACAAGTCTACAGGTTGAGCAATTCCAAAGGGGAACTTATAGGGGCCGATGCTATAACTCTTAGGGAAGAAACACGTATTGACAGCATGCACGATCCAAAAGAAAGCCTGAAATCACTGAATGTAAGTGAGTATTCCTTAGAAGCTTTATTGCAACCCGTAATGTTAAATGGAAAGCGAATGGAAGCTTCTCGTGGCCTTACCCAAATTGCTGAATATTCAAAACATAGACTGGCGTCTCTTCCTGCCGAATATAAACGCTTTTATAATCCGCATATCTACAAAGTAGGGATTAGTACCAACCTTAAGAAAGAAAGGGAAGATTTGTTGAATAAATACCGAAAGTAAATGAAAACGCTTGTGCTTATAGATGTTCAGAATGATTTTATTCCCGGTGGTGCTCTTGCGGTTCCCGGCGGAGATGAAATCATACCAATACTCAACAAGCTCCAGCCTGAATTTGATCTGGTAATTGCCACCCAGGACTGGCATCCTGCAGAGCATTCCAGTTTTGCCGCAAACCATCCCGGGAAAAATGAATTTGAAGTTATTACCTGGCAGGGACAGGAACAGGTGCTGTGGCCGGTACATTGTGTACAAAAATCCCGGGGCGCCCGGTTTCATAAGCAACTTGAAATCTCGAGAATTGAGGCAATTTTCAGAAAAGGAATGAATACTGAAATAGACAGTTATAGCGGCTTCTACGATAATGCCAAATTAAAATCTACCGGCCTGGCCGGATACCTTAGAGATAAAGGAGCAAAAGATCTGTATTTTGGAGGTCTGGCCGCCGATTATTGTGTGTATTTTTCAATATTAGATGCACTTGAAGAAGGATTTAATGCTATACTAATTGAAGATGCCACCCGGGCAATAGACCCCGCAGGTTACGAAGAGGCAAAACAAACAATCCTCCAACGTGGAGGAAAGATCATTCACAGCAAAGACCTTTTTTAGTTTACAGACTTAAAATATTTTTTGAAAGGCTTCAATTAACCTGTCAACCTCTTCCATGGTGTTATAGTGCACAAGGCTAACCCTTACCACGCCTCCATATTTTTCGAGTTCCAGATCGTGTATTAGTTTTTTGGCATAAAAATCCCCATATCGAATTCCAATATTTTCCTTGTCCACTTCGGCCACAATATCGGGGCTTTTTAATTTTTCATGAACAAAGGAAATGGTAGGCACCCTCAAATCTCCTTCCGCTTCTGTATGTCCTATAATTCGTATTTGACTCACAGAGTTGAGATAATTAAGCAATTTCGCCGCAAGTTCTTCTTCGTATTGGGCAATAAGTTCAAAACTTTTTCGGTATTTTTCCCGGGCAGTCGCATTTAAATGCGGAAAATGCATGTCAAAAAATTTGATTAGATATTCGGGAAATGCCCTTAGGCCATAGGTTAGTTCAAAATTGTAATTTCCCGGCTGGAATTTATAAGGCACATCACCCGGGGTAAAAAAGTAATGGTTTATACCTTTCATTTCGGTTAGAAGATCAAGCCTTCCGTACATCACAGCCAAATGTGGCCCATACACCTTATACCAGCTGAAAGTATAAAAATCAACATCCAGTTCCTGCACATCAACTTTTCGGTGAGGAGCGTAAGCAACTCCATCTACACAAATATGAGCCCCGGCATCATGTACAATAGCGGCAATTTCTTTAATAGGATTAATAGTTCCCAAAACATTGGAACAATGGGTTAAGGCAACCAATTTTGTGCGGGAAGACAAAAGTTTTTCCAGGTCATGGATTTTAAGTTCCAGGGTATCCGGATCTACCTTCCAAATCTTTATTTTGATCCCTTTATCTTTAAGGTCTGTCCAGCAGGAAACATTGGCTTCATGGTCAGTATTTGTAACAATTACTTCATCCCCCTCTTTCCATTGGGCACTTAAACATAAACTCAGTATTCGCAGGAGCATAGTAGAAGAAGGACCAATTACCACCTCTTTAATATCCCGGGTATTTAACAATCCTGCTATCTGTTCTGTCACTTTCGTGAGGCGATCTCCCGCCATTGCCGAAACTTTGTAAGATGCACCCAGCTGCACATTGGAATGAATTAGATAGTCGCTAATATAATCGACCGAAGAACCCAGGATCTGGGATCCTCCGGCATTATCCATAAATACAAATCCGCTGTTGAGGGCGGGAAACTGTTCTCTCACAAAATTGATTTCCATTCTTAAATAATATTAAATAGTTTTCCCTAACAAGGTGCGGGGTCTTGCGATTGCTTATCTCCCGGAAAGATAATCAATTTAAAAAACTCCAAATTGGCCGTACAATTTTTAGCTGGACATTTAACAGTTTCAAATCTAATTTTTACTTAAATTAGACGTGTAACTAATTAAATATCAGCGTAATGAAGAAGAAAAATTTCCTCAGAGCGCCCCAAACCTCCTTTAACCTATTCCCCCTGTTATTTATTTTTTTAATGCTGGCTTGTGAACCTGAAGTCGTTTTACAAAATGACACTACGCATGCAGATCTTTCCTTTACCAGGTCTAAGGACCAGACGGGGAAGCTAACCACTTACAGGGGTCCCGCCATTTCATTTTACAAAGGAGTTGCCCAGGCAATGGTAACCATGACTCATGAGGGTGAACCCCATTCCATTGGATTTAGATTTTCTGAACGGTCCCTGGAAAATTTGCCCATGCATATGGATGAGCTTAGCCTTGAACTTCCCAGACAGGCAAAAGGATTGGCATTTGATCACATAGATGTAGGTTGGATGCCTACAGGGCATTTCCCTCCCGGAGTTTTTGACATCCCTCATTTTGATATTCATTTTTACATGGTCTCAAAGGAAGAAAAGATGTTGATCAATGATGCTGCAAAAGCGGAAATTTTACCTGCCGCAGAATTCCGTCCTCCGTTTTATATTCCCACCGATGGTTATGAACTATATATGGGTAAACATTGGATCAATTTGATGTCCCCTGAATTTCAGGGCAGTACATTTACCCATGCTTTTATTTATGGTTCCTATGATGGAGAATTCATGTTTTATGAACCCATGATTACACGGGATTTTCTTATGGAAAAAGTTAGTGGTCAATATCCTATAACCCAGCCTGCTGCTTTCCAGCGTACCGGTTATTATTACCCAACTATTTACACAATAAATTACGACGCTACCAAAAAAGAATATACCGTTCTCCTTGAAGGCATGGTATTACGGTAAAGGTCTTGCATTATATAAAAAAGCTGCTTGAGGGCAGCTTTTTTTATGGAATAGATTATTTTACATTTCCTTGGTTTTCCCATATTTAATGGGTTTTTCTTTTTAAAGGAAATGCTATATTTGGAAACATAGTATTATTATCAATTTAAACCTTATAAATGAAAAAAACTTTATTGCTCTTTACAGCATTCCTGGTTTCCGTTTTCCCGGTTGCTGCCCAGGACACCGATCAAATTGTGGACAATATAATTAAAGAAGCCACAGAAAATTCACAACTGGAAAAACTAGGTCACCAGTTACTGGATGTTATAGGCCCCCGACTGGTGGGAACACCCGAAATGAAACAAGCCCATAACTGGGCAGTGAATACCTACAAAAGCTGGGGAATTGAAGCTGAAAATGAACAATATGGAGAATGGAAAGGCTGGCAGCGAGGGATCACTCATATTGATATGATTCATCCAAGAGTTCGCTCTTTAAGCGGAATGCAACTTGCCTGGAGCCCGGGAACCGGTAAAAAACCTGTGGAAGCTGAGGTGGTTTTGCTGCCGGAAGCAAAGGATTCTGCCGCTTTTGCAAAATTATTACCCCAGGTAAAAGGAAAACTGGTTATGATCTCAATGCCTCAAATGACAGGGCGACCAGACTATAACTGGGAAGAATTTGCTACCGAAGCTTCCTTTGAAAAAATGAAAAGCGAAAGGGAAAGCCAGCAGGAAGCCTGGAGAAGCAAAATGAATAATACCGGTTATAATGGAAGATCTCTTCCGGAAGCTCTTGAAAAGGCCGGAGCTGTGGGGTTAATTACCTTAAACTGGTCACGTGGATTTGGTGCCAACAAGATTTTCTCTGCATCTACAAAAAAAATCCCCACTGTAGATCTATCTCTCGAAGATTACGGGATGGTATATAGATTGGCCGAATCTGGAAACAAACCTAAACTTAGAATTGTTGCTGAATCAAAAGAATTAGGCGCTGTCCCTACATTCAATACTATTGCTACAATAAAGGGTACAGAAAAGCCTGAGGAGTATATAATCCTTTCTGCCCATTTTGACTCATGGGATGGAGCAACAGGGGCTACAGATAATGGTACCGGTACTCTTGTTATGATGGAAGCAATGAGAATTCTTAAGAAAATGTACCCAAACCCAAAACGCACCATAATTGCAGGTCATTGGGGAAGTGAAGAGCAGGGATTAAATGGTTCCCGTGCGTATGTGAAAGATCATCCGGAGGTTGTGGAGAATCTACAGGCCTTATTCAACCAGGACAATGGTACCGGAAGAGTTGTAAATCTTTCAGGAGGTGGTTTCCTTCATGCATATGATTATTTAGGACGCTGGATGGAAGCGGTACCCAATGAATACAAAAATGAAATTGAATATAACTTTCCGGGAACACCTGCGGGTGGAGGGTCAGATTATGCATCTTTTGTGGCTGCAGGAGCCCCTGCTTTCAGTTTAAGTTCTTTAAGCTGGTCATACTGGAATTACACCTGGCACACCAACCTTGATACGTATGATAAGATCGTATTTGATGATGTGAGGAACAATGCAATTCTTACAGCCATACTTGCTTATAAAGCAAGTGAAGACCCTGTAAAAACATCCCGTGAACGGGCAACGCTTCCCAAAAATCCAAGAACAGGAGAACAAATGACCTGGCCGGAGCCGCGCGATGCTACCCGAAGAGGTGGTCTTGATTAGTAAAATATTTTATAGATAACACAAAAAATCCTCCCGTAAAAAGGAGGATTTTTTTATGTGATTGATTTTATAATTTAAAAACTATTGCTGCGGTAGGTCTGCGCCTACGGGAACAGCGCAATCATGACCCGGTTGCCCGTGCGGCGGATTTTTAAGCGGTGTAGCTGTAGCACTGTTTAATCGTACCGGAGAAGTATTTGAACTCACTGGGGTAGTGGTTTGCTGTTGTTGCAGGGTTGTTGCCGGTGCCTGGTCTAAAGGTGCACCAACAGGGATCTCGCAACGGTGTCCAGGCTGCCCATGAGCGGGATTTAAAGCCGCAGTTGTATTGGAGGTATTAGAAGCCGGCACAGCTTGTTGCTCAGTATCGGGGTTTGTTTCGGTTTTATTTTCATCTTTACATGAGGTTAAGCTAAGCGAAGCAAATGTAAATAACCCCAGAGCGATAATTCTTAATTTCATAATAATCAGGTTTTTATAAATTCTATATGAATCCATAAAAGTAATGAATTCAAAAACGATAACCTCATTTAATAATTTGATTTAATTCTGCTTCGGTCACATTTAACAATCCTGAAGCAGGTAACCGGGAGGTCATAGTGCGCCAGTTATCATCCTGCTCAAAAATTGCTTTGAAAACGGGTAGTGCTTCTTTCATACGTCCGCTGTTGGCCAGTGCTATTGCTTTCCAGAACCGCATCTCCAGATTTTCAGGAAATAATTCTTCTGCTTTGCCGTATTGTTTCAAGGCTTCATCAACATTATTTTCTTCCATCGCAACATCTCCCCGGTTCATAAATTCATAGGCGCGGGCAACAGTAAGGAGGCGTTCCAGTTCTACAAGCGGTTCAGTATGATCATCAACGCGAAGGTCTATTTTTTTTTCTTCCCAGGAATTGGCCACTTTTTCGGGTCCAACCACAATGAGTGCTGCCGATTGTTTCCCCCTAATATCCCCTCCCGCAGCTTCAGCTGCCAGCAGGACTTTTACCACCCTTTCTGCAAGTGGCAGGCTGGAATTTTCGTGGAAAGCTTTCTTCATCGCAGGGATCACATCATCATTCAACATCATATTTGCCTGTACCGAAAAATTTTCTCCCACGTGGTGCATAGCACTTTCAACACACTTTTCACCTGTAAATGCGGCAGCATTGCCTTTTTTATCCAGAAATGCGACCTGCCGGAAGGCCTTGCCTTCATCTTTTGCAACAAGCTCGTCCAGTGCAATCCTTGCCGATTTCCCCTTTTCCATAAGATCAAGACCGTGAGGGCCGTAAGCCGGATTAACAAAGGATTGCGTGGCGACCACTCCAACACCGGAACGTCCCCAGGAAACAATGGAGCCTACAGAAAACCAATGGCTTTGAACTCCAACAGCCATCTCTCCGGTAATGGAATCGCGTGCCACAATAGAATAAGTATGGGCAAAGGCATCGCCCTTAATTTCGGGATTTTGGGACAAGCCCGTATGTAAACTCATACCAATAATGAATAAGAAGAAGATGTTTTTTTTCATCGTGTTTGTGTTGTTTTATTGAATTTTTATTCCTTGATACTATACACTTCAAGGAATTCAGGCCCACCGTCTACGGGGTATCCTTCAACTTTAGTGGCGGTAACCTTAACGGTTTTACCTTCATATTGCTGAAGATCTATCTTTTCACTTCTTAGTGCATAAAAAGTATCATCATTGGTAAGGGTATGCGTACCGTATTGCCAGGAGGTCATGCCTATGGCCTCAATTTTTCCTTCCACCTCTATCTTATTTGGTGTTTCCATAGATGTTTTGGTTGTTTGATTATTACAGGTAGCGGTAAAAAAATATAAAAACAATGTGGTTAAAAGGGAAATAGATTTCATCTTAAAATGATTTAATTAGATATCTAAGTTAAGTTACTTTAAGGAAATATAAAAAACCTGATTTTTTGGGGGAAACTAAACTTATTTCTGAAAACATTCTTATTTTTGTGCCCCCTTCAACGGCCTCGTAGTTCAATGGATAGAATAGTAGTTTCCTAAACTGTAGATCCAAGTTCGATTCTTGGCGAGGCTACGTAGAAATAGAACCACAACAACAAAACCCTGTTAATCTTTGATTGGCAGGGTTTTTTGATAATCTTAATCTGTAGCAGGAACTATTCCCAAACTCCGGAACAAGCCTGCTTTGGCGTAAAGAAATTTATTAAGGATCTCATTTTGTTTTAAACGTGCTTCAATCAACCTGTTCTCCCGGGTATTAATTAAGAAAAGAGAACTTTCCCCAAAGCTCATCTTTCGTTCTTCAGCACCAAGCAAAATGCTGTAATTCTCTACCATTTCCTCTGCCAGTTGTAACTGCAGATTATAGGATTCCAGCTCCTGAAAAGCTGCCTCGATCCTGTTTTCCAGCTGCCTTTCTCTCAATTTAAGATCGAGCTCTGCATCCTGTATCCTGAAATTGGCCAGTTTAAGATCACCCCGTTCTTTCCTTAAGAACAGGGGAAAGGCAAATCTCACTCCTGCCTTATAATTTTCGCGGTAAAAACGTTGAAATTCATCGGGTTCCTGGGTAAGGAAATTATATTGCAGATTAATTTCCGGCAACAGCCTGTTGGCCATAAGCCTGCGGTTTACCTCCAAAGCCCGTAGGCCAAGTTCCAGGGATCTTAGCCGTGGATGATTTTCGGGGATTACTCCGGGGGCTATAACCTGTGGAAGGCTTAATACATTATTTATTAAAGGAAGAAGGCTTGTCTCCGGTACGATATCAGGTTGCAGTTCTACTGGTGTATTATTACCCAGCCAAAGAAAATTGGACAAATCCAGCCTTTCCTTAATAAGCTCAACCCGTGCCTGCTCAAGGTCCAGTCTTCGGTTTTGAACAGATATATTTGCTTCAACGGTATCTATAGCCGGGATCTCGCCCATCCTCGCATTTTGAGTAATTCCTCTATATCTTTCCAGGGAATTCTCAAGAAAACCTTCATAAATGATCATCTCATTGTACACCTTTAACCAGTCAAAATATGCGAGTGCTGCCGAGTAAAGTACCTCATTTACCATCAGGTCCCGCTCTGCCAGAGATTGGTCTCTGTAGATCTTTGCGTTGCGCAGGGAAGCCATACGTTGATTTATAAACATTCCCTGGCCCACATCCATGGAAATCCCTGCACTAAATAGGCCATCTTCCGGGACAGTTCTTTCTGGATTCAAATAAACACCCTGGTTTTGCTCAAAATTTGCTTTGAGCTCAATTCCATACCAGGTAGGGATCTTAAAGGTGGAATTTAAAATGTCATAGTATTCTGTGTTTTTGAAGGCTTTCCGGTCATAATCTACCTCTATTTTAGGATCAAATCCTCCCCGGGCCCGCAACAATTCAGCTTCAGCCATGCTTAATTTTAAACCTGCCTGTCTTGCTACGGGATGAAACTGTTTTACATATGCCAGATACTCCCTGAATGTAAGTACCTCGGGCAAAGTTTCCTGGGCAAGCAAAGAGGGTCCAAAAACAAGAAACAGGATAATAAGGTTCTTCTTTATGCTCATTTTTTATTTAACTGTTGCAGCCTGTGCAGGTTGATAATAATTAGGAGGGAAGCCATTTAAATTCCTCCATATCTCATACCATATTGGCACCTCTTCCAGCAATGCCAGGGTCCTTACCCCGCTGCCAATACGTACATCTTTTGGCCAGGGATGGTCCTCTGGATCTGGTGCAAGAAGGACCCTGTATAAACCATTATCACTTATAAAATTTTCAACAGCAACCACCTTTGCACCATATGTTCCAAATGAAAGGTTCTCCCAGCCACTGAATACTATTGCCGGCCAGCCGTCAAACTGTACCCTTACCTTCTCTCCCCTGTGTAATAAGGGTACATCCAATGGCCTAACAAAGGTTTCTACAGCAAGTTGGAAGTTGGAGGGCATGATCCCAACCAGGCGTTCACCTTCCTTGAAGTTTTCACCAATACCTGCACGTAAAGCCCTGTTAATAAACCCGTCCTGAGGTGCCAGGATGTAATAAAATTGATTTCTAATGCTGTAATTCGTAAAATCATTTTCCAGTTTGCTCACCTGTGCTTCCGCATCAAACTGGCTTGATTGTGCCGTAAACATGTCACTCTCAGTCTTGGAGATCTTATCATTATATTCGGCCTGGATCCGGTTAATCTCAATACCGGCATTGATCACCTCATTCTCACTTGCCAAAAGCCTGTTTTGAGCCGATATATAACGTGCCTGCGTTTCCTGGAATTTTAATCTTGCCTGTTCCACATCCGGCAAAGCTTTAAGACCCTCGCTTTGAAGTTGCACAGTTCGGTCCAGTTGCGTCCTGGCTATTTGTAAATTGGTGGCTGCAGCTTCCAGATCAATGCTGTCGCTTTTTACCTTTAATCCAGCCTGTTGCAGCTTATTGTTGGCCTGCTGAATTTTTAGGCTTCGCTCGCTTTTTATCGCATTTATTTGATCGCCCAGGGCTCCCACTTTACCCCGGTAAGATTCCACTGAACCACTTTTTGCTGTAATTTGTTCACCCGTACGTTCCACCAGTAACGGATCAAAATATTGATTGGTTACCTCAGAAATATGAAGAATGGTATCTCCTTTTTTTACAAAATCCCCTTCCTGTACATACCACTTTTCAATCCTTCCCGGAATGGGAGATTGGATAGTTTGTGGCCGGTGCTCCGGGCTAAGCGTAGTTACATTACCTTTTCCGGAAACTGTTTGGGTCCAGGGCAAAAATAAAATGATCAGGAGGAGCAAACTAAACCCCAGTAATATTCTGTTAAACCATTTGTAATGCCTGTGATGAAATACACGCTGTGCAGATTTATACCCGGACAGGTCAACTTTCATATTTAATTTTTCCTGAGATATATTAAGCATTATCCCTATTTTTTATATTTATCTATTCTGTTTTCCAGAAATACTTTCTTGTCACAAACTGTTTCCCAAACCGGATTTTGACTTGCAACCAGGATTGACCATTTATGCACAGGATCTATTAAAAATTCCAGGATCCTTGTTGCCTCTGCAGGATCAAAAAGTTCCAGTGGTTCCTTGAGAAGTAAAATATCCGGTTTCCTTACTATACATCTTGCCAGAATTATTTTCTTGCTTATAAGAGATGATAGGTATTTTCCTTCCGGCAGTATGTTAGTGTGAATCCCATTCGCCTGCTCCTTTACAAATTGGGAAAGTCCCGCATGCTCAATAGCCCAGTAAACATCCTTTTCAGGTATACGTGAATCTCCAAAAGTGATGTTTTCAAGGAGGGTCCCTTCAAATGGGAATTCTTCGGCAATAAAAACCCCCAGTCTTTTTCTATATTCGTTTAGCTTTATTCCGTTAATGGAAACATTGTTAATGTAAATATTGCCCTGTGAGATCTCATTAATCCCTGCTATCAATTTTAAAAGACTGGTGCGGCCGCTTCCGTTTGGCCCTTTTAATAAAACTTTTTCACCTGCCTTTAATTCAAAGGAAATATCCTTGAGGATACTGCTTTTTCCAACTTTATAGCTTACCTCTTTTAACTCAAGGTTTAGGGGACTCGCATCATACATTTTATTTCTTCCTTCTTTACTTTCAAGTTCCTTGTCTACTACTTGTCCCATTTTTTCAAGTGATGTAAGAGTATCATAAATAATATCAAGGCCCTTTATTAGTCTTTCAACAGAACTAAGAATTAAAAGAATAATGATCTCTGCAGCAACAAATTGACCTATGTTCATTTCCTGATTGAGCACCAAAAGACCTCCAATTGCGAGCAGACCGGCAGTTACCAGTACCTTGAACAATACCATTTTTACATATTGTATCCTAAGTATTTTAAAATGTGATTCCCGCGCCTTTAGATACTTCTCTGTTAACTGGTCATTTTTTTCCATTGCAAGATTGCTATTGCCGGCCACCTTAAAGCTAAATAGTGATCGTGCAACTTCCTGTAACCAGTGAGCCACTTTATATTTGTGTTTGGACTCATCAAGACTGGTTTCCAGACCTTTCCAGGCCGTAAATTTAAATACCAGGTAAATAAGCAGTACCAGCAGGAGGCCGTAAATAATAAAGAAAGGATGATACAAGGAGAGCAGGATCAAACCAAAGAGTATTTGAAGCAATGCGGCAGGGAAATCCAGGAGTAATTTGGTTACTCCCTTTTGAACATTCAACGTATCAAAGAACCTGTTGGCCAGCTCTGGCGGATAAATATCTGTGAATTCTGCCATTTTTATGCGGGGGAACCTGTATGTGAATTCAAAAGAAGAACGGGTGAAGATCTTTTGCTGAATATTCTCCACAATACGTATTTGCATGATTTCCAGTAAGCCCACAAGGCCCACAGCCAGCGTTACCAGTACTACCAGGATGATCCAGGAAGTACTTACACTTCCTCCCTGAATAAGGTTTACAATTGCCTGGATTCCAAGGGGAACCGCCATATTAAGTAAACCTGCGAAAATGGCATAGTAAAATATTTGAAGAATATCCTTTCTGTCCATTTTAAGAAGGCCGGTGAGCCTCTTTATGGCCGAGCTCGATTTTTTAACCATGCTTAGTATATTTTAAAGTTGAAAGGACCAGGTAGTTAAAATACTCGGCAGGGCTTAAATTCTTATTACAATCTGTAAGAGCAGGAAAATGCTCCCGCAAAAAGTGTTGATGTAATCCTCCTTCAACTACGGTACTTGCCAATGCTGCCGGATAGGGGTAGTCACTGTGAACATTAAGGATCATTTTTTTAAGCCGTAGGATTAGCCTGTTATATACCTCAAAATAACCTTCTGTATTTTCCTTATCTACTTCTTTGGTGAGATATGATTTTGAAAATTCATTCACCACCACTCTGTTTAAAAGGATCTCATCAATATGTGAATTCAAGCTGTCTTTTTCAATCCTGCGCGTTAACACATTAATAGCGGTTTCCAGAACCTCCTCTGCACCTGCAATATTATTGGTGGCAAAAACCAATTGATATTCTTTCCAGGCCCAATACCAGGAAGTCAAATAAAGAAGCAGTTTATGTTTGTTCTCAAAATACCGGTAAATACTGCTTTCATTGGACCCAATTACTGCTCCCAGTTTTTTAAAAGTGTAATTTTCAAAACCAATTTCATGGATAAGAATAATGCTCTTTTCAATTATTTTTTTGCCCAAAGCAGATGATTCAGGATCCTTTACATAAAGATTTTCGTGAACGCCAATTTTAATTCCGGAAAACAACTGTTTCATAATATGAATTATTTACCCGCAAATATAATAGTAAGACTATCATATTTGCAAATTTTATTATCGAAAAGTAAATAATCGTGTTTTAGAAATTTTGAATTTATACTGGTAACCAGCATTTTATCTGGTGACTATTGCAATTGTGGGAAGTAAATTATAAAACAAAATATGCTAACTATTAAAGTTGATATTTATACACTGCATTTGTTAAAATTCAATGAACATTTTATGTAGAACGCTAATATTAAGTGAAATAACAGTCGTTTAACATTCGGTATTTAATGTATCAAGTAATTTTCCACTTCTAACCATTAAATAATTAAAAAATGAAATTTCCTAAAGATTTTTACAAACCAGTATTAATGTTGGCATTCCTTGTATTTGCCAGTTGTGGTACTTCAAAAACCAATTCAGGAGATCTGGTTGCAGATTCTCAGGAAGCGCGAACTACAATTACTCAAAGATATCCGGATATGGCAGACCTGTTTCAAAATTCCCATGGATATGCAATTTTTCCTAATGCAGGAAAAGGAGCTTATATAATCGGGGGTGCCTCAGGAAATGGAGCTGTATATGAAAATGGGAGATTGATAGGATATGCAGACCTTAAGCAGGTGGATATAGGATTACAGGCTGGAGGAAAAGCCTTTGTGGAGGTTTTATTTTTCCAAACCCAGGCCGCAATGAATAAGTTTAAAGAAGGAACTTATGAATTATCTGGAAACGTTAGTGCAGTTATTCTTGAAGAAGGAGTTTCCAGAGATGTGGAATTCAATGATGGAATTGCAGTGATCACCATGCCTAAAGCAGGTGCAATGGCAGGAATTTCTGTGGGAGGCCAGCGTTTCAGCTTTCAGCCTTTAAAGTAATAAAGGATATTAATAATTTTAAAAGCGGTTTCTTTACTGAAGCCGCTTTTTTTTATGATTCCCGCCGATTATTAAATACTTTTATATACTCTGTTTTTTTCATTTAAAGATTTTCCAGATGCGAAATTTACCTGTTTTCCTCGTTTTATTTTTTATTTCCTTTCTTACAGCGGCCCAAACGCCGGAGGAACGAATTGATGAGTTGGGCATTGACCTGCCCGAGATCAAACAACCGGTTGCCAATTTTTTAAAATGGCGACAGGTGGGGAATCTCCTGTATCTTTCGGGAGAAGGTAGTACTTTAAAAGGAACCCTGGGGAAAGACCTTAATACCCAACAAGGTTATGAAGCCGCACGGGAAACGGGAATAAAAATACTGGCTACCTTAAAGGCTGCAACCGGAGACCTTTCCCGAATAAAACAATTTGTAAAGGTACACGGCATGGTTAATTCGGCCTCCGATTTTTAC
The DNA here is from genome assembly GCF_007993795.1 of Antarcticibacterium arcticum. GTDB lineage: Bacteria > Bacteroidota > Bacteroidia > Flavobacteriales > Flavobacteriaceae > Gillisia > Gillisia arctica. The sequence continues at coordinate 2,894,654 of NZ_CP042476.1, forward strand.
GAGCAACCCGGAGTTATAAATGGATTTTCAGATCTTATGGTGGAGGTTTTTGGGGAAAAAGGAAAACACGCCCGGGCCGCAGTAGGCCATAATACCCTTCCTTTTAATATTGCCGTAGAGATAGAAGTGATCGTGGAACTGGAGGAATAATTAAAAATGCTTATTTCGCTGTTTTCTCACTTTCTTACTAATTAGCTTCAGGAATAAAATAACAGATTAAATTTCAATGTTGTAAATTAGAGGTCTCTTAAAACCAATCTCATGGTCAATTCAAAATTCAATATATGTTTGTTAAGTTTTATCCTTGTGCTAATTTCTACTGTAGCCATAGGACAAACAGCAGAACAAAAGGCAATAATAGACGATGCTAAAAAAGCTAAAACCGCCTTTGCTCAAACAGATCCAGGCATCACTAAATTATTTGCCAGTGCTGAAGGTTATGTGATCTTTCCAAATGTTGGAAAAGGAGCCTATGTAGTTGGAGGTGCGGCAGGGAATGGTGTGGTTTATGAAAATGGAAATCTTGTGGGAATGGCTAAAATACTCCAGGTAGATATTGGATTACAGGTTGGCGGACAGGCTTTCCGGCAGGTGATATTTTTTAAATCGGAAGCGGCCTTAAATAGATTCAAGGGCGGCAATTTTGAATTGGCAGGGAATGCCTCGGCAGTTGTTTTGGAACAGGGTAAAGCAGCCAGTATAGAATTCAGGGATGATGTAGCGGTTGTAACTATGCCCAAAGCAGGTGCAATGGTGGAGATCTCTGTAGGGGGCCAAAAATTTGAATATGAAGATCTTAAATAGAGCAACTTTCGGTGAAAGCCTTTCAAAAATATTTCCCTTTTAGAAGAAATTATGCATTTATAAGGCTTACTTCTTTTAATCTTCTTTAATTTTAAGGCGTATTAAAAATTCCCGCTTTCATGAGATCAAAAATTACATTAAAAGAGCTGGCCAAAATTTTGAACGTTTCGGTCTCAACGGTTTCAAAATCCCTAAACGACAGTCCAGAAATTAGTCCGCAAACGGTTAAGAGGGTCAAGGAACTGGCACAGTTGCACAACTACCGGCCAAACCCAATCGCGGTTAACTTAAAACGCAGCCGTACGGGAAATATAGCGGTAATTGTTCCCAATATTTCCAACACATTTTTTGCAAAAGTTCTGGGAGGGGTGGAAAATGAAGCGAGAAAACAGGGTTTCCAGGTGATCACCTATATCTCGAACGAATCCCTGGACCATGAACAACAAATTACCGAACTTATTTCTGCCGGGATCGTAGACGGTCTCCTAATCTCTGTTTCTGAAGAAACGCAAAAGCTTCAGGATTATGAACATCTCCATCTTTTAATGGAATATGAGATCCCCGTTGTGTTATTTGATCGCATCAATATGGATATAGGGATTGATGCCGTGGGTGTAAATGACCGTGGAAGTATTTATGAGGCTGTGACTTTCTTACATTCCCAAAACCTTAAAAAAATAGCCCTTGTATGCGGGCTGGGGGAGATAGGATTGGGAAAGCAACGAATAGAGGGTTTCACAGATGCCTGTAAAGACCTTGGTCTTTCTACAGATGATAAGTATATTCTGGCATCCAAGGATATACCCGAGGTAAAGCAAAAGCTGAATAAATTGCTGGTGGAAGATAGGGTGGAGGCCATTATTGGTCTCGATTATTTAAGCACCCTGCTGGCGTCACGAGTAGTACAGGAAAATAATATAAGGATCCCGGAAGATGTAAAGATCATTGGTTATGTAAATGAAGATTTTGCCTCCTATTTATGGCCTTCTATAAGTTATGTAGATCAACACCCTGTAGAGATGGGGGAACAGGCAACCGCTATGTTAGTAAAAAGGATCAAGGAACCCTCCGTAAAGACACCTGCCCGTGTTATTTTGAATACCGAGATAAGACATCTCGATTCCACACGGTCTAAGTAATTTTCTTTTAATACTTTTCTTTCATTGAAAAGCCCTTCCTCTAAATAGGTGCCGGGCTTGATTTACCCGATTTTTAGAATTAAATTCGAATCAAAATTATCTTTTTGCGAAATCCCGTCCTGTTTTTTCTCCTATTCCTTCCATTGGCGCTGTATTCGCAGGAATTACCCCCTGTGATCAATTTTAGCCAAAACCAATATGACGCAGGCAATCAAAACTGGATGATCTCCCAGGGAGAGAATAAACACATTTATGTTGCGAATAATTCAGGACTCTTACAGTTTGATGGGGAACATTGGAATTTATATGAGGTTCCTGGGGGTACCGCTGTACGATCTGTTTTGGCTTCACAAAAAAAAATATACACGGGGTCTTATATGGATTTTGGATATTGGGAAGCCAATCCAGCGGGCGAATTACAATACAATTCCCTGAAGGATTCCGTTATTACCGGGATGTATGATGGAGAACAATTCTGGGACATTAAAAAACTTGGAGAACATGTTGTCTATCAAAGCCATCAACGGCTTTACAGTTTTAATGTTAGTACAGGAAAGGTACATCCTATAGTTACCGAAAGTAATATTTCCAATCTTTTCATGGTAAACGATAAGATTTACTATCAAGTGGTGGAGAAAGGCCTGTTTGTTATAGAGAATGGATCAGGGACCCTTTTTATATCCAATGAAAAAATAGGGGATAAGCCCATCATTGGTCTATTCTCTTTCGCGGAAAATAAAATGCTGGCTATCACCCGGGATGATGGCGCGTACATGGTTACCGGGAATCAATGGGAGGTCTTTCCTGTTAATAATTATCCATTATCTGTTAGTTTCTTTTCTGCCCTTTATATTGAAGATGGTACCCTTGCTCTTGGAAGTATAGGAAGTGGACTTTATCTATTTAACCTGAATGAATCATCATTTTATCATTTGTCCCAACCCACACTTCAAAACAATACAGTGCTTTCTGTTATGCAGGACCATGAAGGGAATATTTGGGGAGGGCTAGATAATGGAATTACCGTGATCAACAATAAAAGCCCTTTTCGAATTTTCGTGGATACTTTTGGGGAAATTGGAACGGTATATAGTAGTGCTGTAATAAATGGCATAAGATATCTGGGCACAAACCAAGGCTTATATTATAAAGAGGCTCAAGGGGAAAGCAGCTACAGACTTGTTCCGGGCACCACGGGGCAAGTTTGGAGTATAAATTACCTGGACGGAAAATTATTTATAGGACATGACAGGGGAACCTTTCGGGTAGAAGGAACCTCTGGGAAACTTATATGGGAAGGATTAGGAACCTGGACAGTCAAGAAATTGGGTTCAGGATTTCTCCAGGGGCATTATAACGGATTGAGTTATTTTTCCGATGATCCTCTGGGTTCAGGTCCGGAATATTTAAAAGATTTTCACCTATCTTCCAGGAATATCATTGTTGAGAACGATTCAATTATTTGGATAAGCCATTACCATAAAGGTATTTTTAGGTTGAAACTTGATAAAGATTATTCTCGAATTGAAAATATTGAAAATTATCCCACTGAGAATAATTTTGGATTTGAGCCGCAGATATTTGTTATGGACCAGGATATCTATTATTCAACTGAATCTGCTATTTACCGGTATGATAAGAATGAAAATGTCTTCTTAAATAACAATGAACTAAATCACTTAACTAAAGGTCTCCATAGAATAAGTGGAGCATCTCAGGTACTGCAAGATGGAAGCTGGTGGAGTTTTGGAAGAGACGAATTGTACTCTGTGACACGAGATCCTTTTGAGCAAAAACTAAGATTGCGTTCAATACCCTTGCCCCTTGAAAACAGGAATATAACTAAAGGTTTTGAGAACATTTCACTTATAGGGAAGGACCAGTACCTCTTAGGGTCCAATGTGGGATATATTGAATTTTCCCTTCCCCTAACAAAAATCTCCACTGGTGAACTAACAATCAATGCCGTGAAAACGGCCGCTAAAGGAAGTAATTTAGAGTACAGGCCATTGAAGGTTTCTAATCTGGATCTTGAGAATAAAATTAACAACGTGAAATTTTATTTCAGCATTCCAAATTTTCAGAAATTAACAGGTATTCAATATAGTTACAGGATTCTCAATTATTCTTCTACCTGGAGCCCGTGGAGTGAATATGGAACGGCAGAATTTGAGAATTTACCTCCGGGTTCCTATACCTTTGAAGTAAAAGGAAAAAGCAATGAAGTCGAAACAGGTATTTTGAGTTACGAATTTTCCATTGCCAGGCCTTGGTATCTCTCACTTCTTGCAATGCTTGGATATTTTTTGCTTTTAATATTAGGTCTCTTTGGGGTTCATATGGCTTACAAAAGGCATCACGAAAAAGTTATAAACGAAAGGGAAAAGAACCTCCGTATGCAAACTCTTGAAGCCGAGCAGAAGATAATTAAACTTCAGAAGGACCACCTGGAGAAAGATATGGCAGAAAAAAATGAGCAATTAGCTGCGTCCACTATGTCGATTATTAGAAAAAATGAATTTTTATCCGTGCTCAAAGAAGAGTTGAAACATGCTGAAACTTCTAAAGTGAAAGGGGTAATTAAAACCATAGATAAGGAAATTAGTGAGGAGGATAATTGGAAGATGTTTAAAGAGGCCTTTAAAAACGCAGATAAGGATTTTTTTGGAAAGATAAAATCAAAACATCCTGAGCTTACATCAAACGATCTTCGCCTTTGCGCTTACCTTCGACTTAATCTTACTTCAAAAGAAATAGCTCCTTTAATAAATATTTCGGTAAAAAGTGTTGAAATAAAGCGATATCGTTTGAGAAAAAAAATGAATTTGCCCCACGAAATCAATTTGACAGATTATATAATGGAACTTTAGCCTTAACAACCCGTTGTTCTACCTTTACACCACCTCTACACTAACCAAAAAAATTATTTTTTTTTAATTTTTAAATTCTTCTGCATTACAGGATTTTTGTTAGAAAGGCTTGTCTTTTAAGTAGGTTCCTGGATACTTTACAAATATACTGTGAGTGTATGTTTTTTGTAGAGGTGCTTTTTCAGCACAATTGTGGTTTTGTTAATATATTGGTAACATAATTTTAACAATTAATCAGATGAAGAAAATTACATTTTTCTTAATTGCCCTTTTTGGCAGTTTCTTTTCAATGTATGCGCAAACGATTTCGGTGCAAGGAAAGGTGACTGATCAAAATAATTTACCCTTACTTGGGGTGAATGTATTGGTTAAAAATGCAACCAAGGGTACAACAACAGATTTTGACGGAGACTATTTAATAAAAGTTTCCCAAAATGACATTTTAGTGTTTTCTTATTTAGGCTTCGAAAGCCAGGAATTTCCAATTACCGGATCACAAACTTTAAATGTGGTTCTTCAGGAGGATGCAGATGCCTTGGAGGAAGTGGTTGTTGTGGGATATGGGACACAAAAGAAAAGTGTCAATACCGGTGCGATCTCCTCGGTAAAGGCAGAAGAACTTGAAGCTGTTCCTAATGGCAGGATCGAACAAACTTTACAGGGTAGGGTATCTGGGGTAACAATTGCATCCAATTCGGGACAACCAGGATCTTCCTCAACCGTTAGGGTGAGGGGTCTTACTACTTTTGATACTTATGGTGGAAATACTCCACTATGGGTAGTGGATGGAGTAATTGTAGATGCGGGAGGTATTGGATTCCTTAACCAACAGGATATTGAATCTATTGAGGTTTTAAAAGATGCAGCCTCTCTCGCTATATATGGTGCCAGGGCCGCAGCTGGTGTTATCCTGGTAACAACTAAAAAAGGTAAAAAAGGAAGATTCAATGTGAATTACACGGGCACTTATGGGTTTTCTTCTCCAGAGAAAACAGTAAAGCTACTTAATGCTTCCCAGTATGCTGCAATTATGAATGAAAAATCTGTAGCTGCAGGTGGAAATATATTGTATCCCGATCTTTCGGGTTTTGGAGAAGGAACAGATTGGCAAAGAGCTATTTTTAATGATAATGCCAAAAGGGAATCTCATGAGTTTAGTTTAAGTGGAGGAAATGACGTATCTAACTTTTATGCGTCTTTCGGTCTATTGGATAATGCAGGTATTGTTACGCCTGAGATTTCTCAGTATCAAAAGAAGGGTATGCGATTAAACTCCACTCATAAAATATCCGATATGTTCAAGGTGGGACAAACTTTTGGTTATACCCATCAAAAATATGTAGGATTAGGAAATACCAACAGTGAATATGGTGGTCCTTTAAGTTCAGCGCTCAACCTGGATCCTATTACTCCTATAGTTGTAACAGATCCTGCTGTTGCTAATACCAATTTATATACTTCAAATCCCGTTTTCAGAGATGTAAACGGGAATCCTTACGGGATTTCCACCATCGTAGGACAGGAAATGACCAACCCGGTTGCTTATGTCCTTACCAGGTTAGGTAACTCAGATTATGCCGATGATTTCGTTGGAAATGCATTTCTTGAAATCTCACCTTTAGAGCAACTTACTTTCAGAACAAGTATTGGAGGTAACCTTGCATTTTGGGGAGGAGATTTTTATACCCCTGAGTATTTCCTTAGCCCAACTGTTGGCACTTCACAGAACAGCCTGAGCCGAAATACTAATAAAGGTTTCGGTTGGAATATTGAGAATACATTATCTTATGGAGACACTTTCGGGAAACATGATTTTACGTTGTTATTAGGACAGGGAACTTACGTTAATGGTATTAATAGTGGAACTTATACTATTTATCAAAACCTTCCAGTAACAAGTTTCAGAGACGCATCATTTAATTATGAGGTTCCGGTTTCCCAGAGAATTGGAAGTGCGTATACCGGCAATGAGCATAGAGTTATCTCACTGTTCTCACGTTTAAATTATAACTACGACGAAAAGTATCTCTTTACAGGAATTATAAGAAGGGATGGTTCCTCCAACTTTGGACCGAATAATAAATTCGGGATTTTCCCATCTTTCTCTGCTGGTTGGAATGTGTCAAATGAAGATTTCTGGAACCAGAATGAAACTGTAAATTCACTTAAACTTAGAGCTGGTTATGGAGTTACAGGGAATGATGCTATTGCGCCAAACGGTTATCTTGCTCTTATAAATGGTGGAAGAAATTATACTTTTGGGAGAACAGGAGACCAGATCTCAATTGGATACAGCCCAAATGCACCTGCCAACCCGGATCTTAAATGGGAAGAAACCTCACAGCTTAACATTGGGGCAGATGCCAGACTTTTCCAAAACCTGACCATGACGCTGGAGTATTATAAAAAGAAGACTTCAGGAATTCTTCAATATTTCGATATTCCTGGATATGTGGGAGCAACCGGAAGTCCTCTCGGTAACGTTGCTGATATGGAAAACCGTGGGGTAGAATTGGAATTAGGTTATAACCGGAAATTTGGAGATTTAAACTTCTCAGCAAATGGAAACGTTTCTTATCTTGAAAATGAAGTTACGTTCCTGGGAGAAGGTAAGGAATTTATTACCAACGGAGCGGCCGGCTTCCAGTCTATGGGGATATCACCCGGACGCAGGTTGGTCAAGCCTATAACTCTTTCTACGGATTCAGGACAGCAGGTATCTTCCAAACAAGGGAAGAAATCAACGCCTATAGAAATGGGAATGGAAATTTAATTCAACCAAACGCGGTTCCAGGAGATTTCAGATGGGTAGATACCAACGGCGACGGAACTATTACTGATGATGACAAGCAATTTTTGGGTAGTCCTCTACCAAAATATACCTTTGGTTTGACACTGAACATGAATTATAAAGCTTTTGATTTCATGGTCTTCACTCAGGGAGCTGCAGGAAACAAAATATTTCAGGGACTTCGCCGATTGGATATGCAAAACGCCAACTATTCTTCTAGAGCTTTAAGCCGTTGGACAGGGGAAGGAACCTCCGATGATTATCCCCGATTGACTAATAATGATTTAAATGGTAATTTTAGTAAGGCTTCAGATTTTTATCTTGAAGAGGGGGATTATTTTAGGATCAAAATAGTTCAGTTAGGATACAGCTTGCCTACTGACATAATAAATCAAATAGGTGCTCAGAAACTTAGATTATATGTTACGGGAGAGAACCTATATACCTTTACAGACTATACAGGATATGATCCTGAAATAGGAGGAAATGTATTGGGAATAGACCGGGGTTACTATCCACAGGCGAGATCTATCCTTTTTGGGGTTAACTTACAATTTTAAAAATAAAGATTATGAAAACACACAATTTCAAGTTGATATTAATTGCATTTGCAGTAATATTCACAATGAATTCCTGTAGTGAGGACTTTCTTGAGGTGCCTGTAAAAGGTTCTAATTTGGAATCCAACTACTATAAAAATGAAACCGAAGCTTTTGCAGGACTTGTGGCTGTCTATGATGTAATGCGCAAGTATGGCGGAGGTTTTGAAAACATGATCACTTTCCTGAATGCCGGGTCAGATGACTTTAGAGCAGGTGGTGGAAACGCCTCCGATGGGATAGGAATCCAAAGCTTTGACGATTTTAATATTACTCCCACTTCGATGCCTCAAAGTTACTGGAGCGATTTTTATCAGGGAATATTTAGAGCCAACTTTCTGCTTAGCAAGTTACCTGCCGTACCAATGGATGAGAATTTGAAATCCAGGTTTACAGCCGAGACTAAAGCTCTTCGTGCCTTGTACTATTTTGAGCTGGTAAGGCTTTTTGAAAATATTCCGTTGATCACAAGACCTTTGGAAAGCTCTGAGTTCAATAATGTTCCACAGGTTCCTCCAGCGGATGTTTATAACCAGATTGTTGCGGATCTTTTAGTGGCTATTGATGATCTTCCGCCTACAATTCCGGGAGACCAGGCGGGGCGTTTTAATAAAGGTGCAGCCCAGGCATTACTAGGAAAAGTTTATCTGCAATTGGGTTTAAATTCCGAAGCTGCAGCTCAACTTAGGGAAGTTAATGGAACTCCAGGAGAAACCAACCAGTATGGAAATAAACTTCTGGAGAATTTTGGAGATCTGTGGGTTGTAGATAATAAATTTAATACAGAATCTATCCTGGAAGCTGCTCATACTAATGCCTCCAGTTCCCATTGGGGTAACTGGGGAAGCGGTGCAGATGAAGGAAACTCAGTGAACACCATGGTAGGTCCAAGATCCTACTCACAGTTGACCAATGAAGCACCAGACCTGCCTTCAGGTTGGAGTTTTAATCCTGTTGAACCTGAATTATATAACCTCTTAGAGAACGATCCGCGTTTTGACGCAACTATTCTTGATATGCAGGCTCTTGTTGCTGCAGGGGCTGCAGATTATCTTCCAGGATACGAGGATACAGGTTACTTCCTGAAAAAATTTCTTCCAACACAGGACGATGTGACAACCGGAACCGGGGAACCAATCCTGAATTACAGACAAAACGTTTATGTAATTAGGTTAGCCGACACCTACCTTATGGAGGCAGAAGCTCTTGGAGGTACCGGAGCTAGAGCTCAGGCTTTGTTAGATGCTGTAAGAGCAAGAGTTGGATTGCCCAGTATTCAGGTTTCACTTACTGCTATTTATGCAGAGCGCAGGCTGGAATTGGCAGGGGAAGGGCACAGGTTCTTTGATCTTGTAAGAACTGGTAGAGCCGCTCAGGCTCTAGGGGATGAAGGTTATCAGCCAACGGTGCATTATAGATTACCAATTCCTTACAGGGAAACTCAAAATACCATTATTGAACAGAATTCAGGTTATCAAGAATAAAAACAGCTATTATGAAAAAACTTAGAATTATACCGGGTTTCCTATTTCTCCTTGCAGTTGCTGTGGGGTGTAGCGTGGAAGACGGCATTGATGGCGATACCTCTTTTGTAGAGACTGCCAATACAGAAAATCTGGACGTTATTTTTGATGTAACTAATGATAATTCCGGGAATGTTACCATAACTCCAACAGCGGAAGGTGCAGTTACCTTCGTTGTTGAGTACGGCGATGGTACAGGTACAGATTCATCTGTAACTCTCAAACCGGGTGAAAAAACCACTCACTCATATGCTGAAGGAGATTATACAGTTAAGGTCACCGCAAAAAATATTGGAGGTGAGGCAACTACTGCAGAATTCCCTCTTTCTATTGTATACAGAGCGCCTGAGAATTTACAGGTTTCACTATCCGGAAATATGCAGGTTTCTGCATCAGCTGATTTTGCGGATTCCTTCCTTGTATTTTACGGCGACGTTGAAAATGAGGTTGGCACCCCTCTTACCGTTGGGGAACAATTGCCGGCTCACACCTATCCTGCTACCGGAGCTCCTTTTACTTTAAGGGTTGTAGCCTTAAGCGGAGGAGAAGCTACTACTGAATGGACCAAGGTTTTATTTGGCTTCCCAATTGATTTTGAAATTGCCGAGGTAGCCTTCTTTGGTACTTTTGATGACTGGGGGCAACAGGCCTTTGAGGTGGTTGATAATCCTGATCCTTCAGGTATTAATACTAGTGCCCGAGTTGGGAAATATACTAATGGTCATGCTCCATGGAGTGGAACTTACAGTCCCTTAAACATCCCGATTAATTTTGAATATGGTAAAAAGATCAGGATTATGGTCTATAATCCAGATGCTGCCAATATTGGGAAAAATCTTAATGTTGAACTGGAATGGGCCGTTGGAGTAGATGGGGCAAATCCTTATGGAGCTGTTGTTAAAAGGCCGGTGACAACTTCCGGAGAGTGGGAGGAATTAATCTTTGATTTCAGCACAAATGAAGCAATTCCCCAAGATGCAAAATTTACTCAGCTGGTTCTCAGGTTCAACGATGTAGCCGAAGGAACACAGGAGATCATCTATATTGATAATATTACATTAACCAACTAGAATATGAAAACGAAAATAAAATACGTATTAAGTTCTTTGTTCGCGCTGCTACTACTTTTAGCAGGGTGTTCCAAAGAGGAGTACAGCTTTGGTGATCTTGAAGCTCCCTCAAACGTAGCAATAAATACGGAAATTGTAGGACAAAGTGCAGATAATCCCAACGGTGACGGCTCGGGATTGGTTCATATTTCTGTGGATGCCGATAACGCAATAGCATATAAGATTGATTTCGGCACTTCGCCCGGGGTTAATCTTGTACCCTTTAATGGGGAGATTACCAGGCAATTTACCAAAACCGGAGATAATGATTACCGGCTTACAGTGGTTGTTTACGGGGCCGGTGGTGCTGCAACAACAATTACCAAAGACATAAGGGTGAACAGTGTTTTCAATGCTGATCCTGAATTGGTAGCTAATCTAATAGGTGAAGGATCCAAGACATGGGTAGTAGATAAATCTGTTCCGGGACATTTTGGAGTTGGACCGTGGGATGATGCCTCTACAGGACCTGAATGGTGGTCAGCCGGGGTAAATGAGAAAGTTGGTTCTGCCGATTGTTTTTATAGCACTACTTTTACTTTTAGTCAGACTGGAACTAATTATACTTTAACTGTAAATGCTCCACAGGGTGCGTTTACCAAGACTGGTTCATTGGCAAATAATTTGCCTGGGATTCCTGCAGGAGGAGATGAAGGTTGTTACGTTGAATACACCGGAGGAAGTTCTTCCTTCTCTTTTATCCCATCAAGTACGGGAATTCCAGCTTCTACACCTTCAACTAAAACAAGCATTGAGCTTGCAGGCTTTGAAACTTATATAGGTTATGGAGCAGTTCAAAAGGAATATGAGATCCTTGTAATAACTGAAAATTATTTATACCTGAGGGTTAGAGGTACTGAGACAGGAAATGCCTGGTATTTAAAATTGGTCCCTGCAGAATAATTTTGAATTTGCATAAAAGTCCCGGAGCGGTAACAGCTCCGGGTTCTTTAGGGATCTCCGGAATCTTTTATCATTAAAAATATGAATTCTAAAAAGCTTTTTGAACAGCTAAGGCTATTCTATTGCCTTTTAATCACAGTGATTTTTCTTGGATGCAGCGGTTCTTCAACAGAGGATGAAGCGCCTGTGGGTCCATCAGGCCTTGAAGTGTCGGTTGAGATCCTGGGAGCTACTGCTGGTGATCCAAATGGAGATGGAAGCGGAAAGATCCTGGTCAAATTTTCTGCAAAGAATGCCACTTCCTATAAGGTCAACTTCGGAAACGGAGATACCCGGGAGACAACATCGAATAGCGTTACCTATAAATATGTTGGAAATGGTACCCATACCTATCAAATATTTGTTTCAGCCTATAAAGGCTCGGGTTTTGTGTCTGGAAGTGAATCTGTGACTATCTATGTAGCACCAGCATTGGTTTGGGCAGATGAGTTTAATGTAGACGGATCTCCAGATAATTCAAAATGGGGATTTGATACCGGTGCAGGAGGATGGGGAAATAATGAACCTCAGTTTTATACTTCCCGTTCAGAAAACGTACGCGTTGATAACGGACTGTTAAGGATCACTGCTAAAAAAGAAAGCTATGAAGGTGCACCTTACACTTCCGCCAGAATCAATACACAGGGAAAATTCAGTTTTAAATATGGAAAAGTTGAGGTTAGAGCAAAGCTTCCTGAGGGTGGCGGAACCTGGCCTGCAATCTGGATGTTGGGTTCCAATTTTCAAACGGTAGGATGGCCGGCTTCCGGCGAGATCGATATAATGGAGCATAAGGGGAATGAACCGGGAAAAATCCATAGCGCTATCCACACCCCTTCAAGTTACGGGGCAACCACTAATTCTGGTTTCAGAACGGTAGCTAATGTAAGTAGTGAATTTCATGTTTACGCTGTTGAGTGGACTCCTCAAAAAATTGTCTTTTCGGTAGACGGCGTTGTACATTACACTTACATGCCTTCCGTAAGGAACAACAGCACATGGCCTTTTGACGCACCGCAGTTCATAATACTTAACGTCGCAATGGGAGGGAATTTTGGAGGGAATATTGATCCAAATTTTCTTTCAGGAACAATGGAAATTGATTATGTGAGGGTTTATCAATAAAATGATCCCTGTAATTTTTTTAAACCCGTGGTAAATAAAACCGTGAATAAAATGAAAGCTTTAATAATAATGATCATGCTTGCCATGCTTAGCAGTACATGCAGTACAAATAATAATGAAGTGGAGGTCCCTGTTAAACCGGAGGTTCCAAAAGTTGAAAATGAGGTGGACTTTTATATTACAAAATCTAATGGATCACAGAAACTAAGAAAACAATCAGAGATACTGGCATTTGTAAGTTCTAATAACCAATTTCCTACCATAAAAGTTAACCCGGCTGAATCTTTTCAAACAGTAGATGGCTTTGGATTCTCCCTTACCGGCGGAAGTGCAGAAGTTATAAATCAACTTACAACTTCCACTAGAGAAGAACTTCTTCAGAAATTATTTGGGGCGGGTGAGAATTCCATTTCAATTAATTATTTAAGAATAAGTATTGGAGCTTCAGATCTTGATAGTTCAACTTTCTCTTACAATGATCTACCTGAAGGACAAACTGATGAGGACCTTTCAGAATTTAATCTGGAGCCGGACATGAAAGATTTGGTTCCCCTATTGAAGAAAATTTTGGAAATTAATCCTGACATTAAAATAATGGGCACTCCCTGGTCGCCACCGGTGTGGATGAAGGACAATAACAGCACCATAGGAGGCAGTCTCTTGCCAAAATATTACGGGGTTTACGCAGACTACCTGGTAAAATATATCGCTGAAATGAAAAATCTTGGAATCAAGATAGATGCAATAACACCTCAAAATGAACCTTTGCATCCCGGCAATAATCCAAGTATGTTGATGCTGGCTGCTCAACAAGCAGATTTTATAAGAGATTATCTGGGTCCTGCTTTTAAGACTGCAAATATCAATACGAAGATTATTATTTATGATCACAATGCCGATAAGCCTGAATATCCTCTTGCAGTTTTAAATGATGCAGGTGCACGGCAATATATTTCAGGTTCTGCCTTTCATTTATATGCGGGTGACATTAGGGCATTATCAGCAGTTCATGCTGCCTATCCTGATAAAGATATTTATTTCACTGAACAGTATACTGCTTCCAATGGAGAATTTGGAGGTGATCTTAAATGGCACCTTAGAAATGTCATAATAGGTTCAATGAGGAACTGGAGCAAGAATGCACTTGAATGGAACCTTGCAAATAACTCAACTTTTGGGCCGCATACTCCCGGGGGTTGCACCACCTGTAAGGGAGCGATAACGGTCAAAGGAAGTACATCTTATGAAGAAAATGTTGGTTTTTACATCATTGGTCATGCAACTAAGTTCATTCCGGCAGGGTCAGTAAGATTAGGTAGTAATATCGCCGGAAACCTTCAGAATGTAGCCTTCAGAACCCCACAGGGTAAAAAAGTAATAATTGTCCTTAATGACGGCCAAAATTTTGAAATGTTCAATATCGAGTACAACGGGAAATGGTTCACTACATCTTTAGATGCAGGTTCTGTGGGAACCTATGTTTGGGATTAAATTAAAAACCAGAAATTATGAAAAGAACTATTATGTTCATTCTGCTCATTTTCTCATTGACGGGTTATTCCCAGGAGCCCGGTTCAGAACAGGGATTTCTGCGTGCAGAAGAAAAGAAGATTATTGATGCGACCGGCGAAAATGTAATTCTTAGAGGGATTGGTCTGGGAGGACATATGCTACAGGAAGGATATATGCTAAAGGTTCCTTTTTCAGGTCAGCAATACGTTTTTAAGCAACATATGCAGGAACTAATAGGAAAGGAACGAACAGAGGAATTTTATAGCACCTGGCTTTCTAATTTCACTCAGAAGAAAGATATAGACAGTTTAAAAAGCTGGGGTTTTAATTCCATAAGATTGCCAATGCATTATAACCTTTACACTCTTCCGGTAGAGGAGGAACCCGTGGCGGGAGAAAACACCTGGCTTGAAAGGGGTTTTGAGATGACAGATCAAATGGTTGAATGGTGCAGGGATAATGGGATGTACCTAATTTTGGATATGCATGCAACGCCCGGGGGCAGGGACATGATGTAAATATTTCTGATCGTGATCCGTCGAAACCTTCATTATGGGAAAGCGAAGAAAATCAGGAGAAACTGGTACAGCTCTGGAAAAAGCTGGCCCAGAGATATAAGGATGAGCCGGTAATTGGAGCATATGACCTTATCAATGAACCTAACTGGAGTTTTGAAGAGGGGAAGAACCTGAATGGTATTGAAGACACCGAAAATAAACTTATTCGTGATCTTCAGGTAAGGATCACCCAAGCTATTCGTGAGGTTGACAATAATCATATTGTAATTATTGAAGGAAATGGGTGGGGAAACAATTATAATGGAATTCTACCCCCTTGGGATGACAACATGGTTTTGAGTTTCCACAAGTACTGGAGTTACAATGACCAGGCTTCAATACAGCAATTTCTTGATTTTCGTGAGCAATATAATATTCCTATCTGGCTGGGGGAATCTGGAGAAAATTCAAATGCCTGGTTTGCAGATGCTATTGGGTTAATGGAGGATAATAACATTGGCTGGTGTTGGTGGCCTTTGAAAAAGCTGGGCTTTAATAATCCTGTAGAAATAAAAGTTAATCAGGGATACCAGGATATTTTAAATTACTGGACCGGAAAGGGTGAAAAACCATCTGAAGAAGATGCATATAAAGCTTTCATGCAACTCGCCGAAAACACAAAAATAGAAAATGGAATCATTCATTATGACGTAATAGACGCCATGATACGTCAGCCTCATTCTGAAGAGACCATTCCTTTTAAAGACATTACTATTGCAGAAAACACCGAAATATCTGCAGCCCATTATGATCTGGGAAACGAAGGGTATGCATATAAAGACAGTGTGTCCGGAAATTACTGGGTGTCAACCGGAGGAGAAAGGGAAAGCTGGAATAACGGTCGTGTATTCCGTAATGACGGGGTTGATCTGTTCCAGGAAAACAATGAGGTTTATGTGGGTGATACCGAGGCAGGAGAGTGGCTTCAATATTCCTTTAAAGCTTCAGAAGCCGGAAGTTACAACCTTTCCTTCAGGATAGCTTCCTCGCAGGATGGAGGCAAAGCTGCTGCAAATGTCAATGGGGAAGTAGTAGGCGGACTGGATATTTTAAATACCGTAGGGGAATGGAAATGGCTGGAATTTGGCAATGTTGTACTTAAAAAAGGCGAAAATAAATTAAAATTCAGGATTATAAATGGAGGTTTTAACCTTCAGAATATCCGGTTTGAAAAAACCAAATCATAATATATTTTTTAAACTACGATCCCGTAAGGGATCAACCCAAATAATTTTTAGAATGAGAAAAAAACTAATTCTTGGTTTGTTAATCTTTACTGGCGGTTTTAGCCAGGCCCAGAATCAAAGTAAGATTGATTCAATTCTTTCATTAATGACACTGGAGGAAAAAGTGGGACAAATGACCCAGGTAACTTTAGACGTGATTGGAGAGGGAGATGACCGTTTTTCAAGCTTTGAACCTTTCAATCTGGACAAAAAACTACTTACCAAGGCAGTTAAGGAATACCACGTGGGCTCCTTCCTGAATACGGCCAACAACCGCGCGTTGACCCGTGAGAAATGGTATGCAATAATCAGTGAGATTCAAAATACGGTTAAGACAGAAACAAGACTTAACATTCCTGTGATCTATGGGGTAGATGAAATTCATGGAGCCACTTACACAGCCGGAGCTACCATGTTTCCACAGCAAATAGGACAGGCGGCAAGCCGAAATCCCGAAATGGTAAAAAGAGGAGCAGCCATCACTGCTTATGAAACCCGTGCCAGCGGAATTTCCTGGAATTTTTCTCCGGTACTCGATCTGGGACTTGATCCACGGTTCTCAAGAATGTGGGAATCATTTGGGGAAGACCCTTATCTGGCATCTGTCCTGGGTGTTGCTATGATAGATGGTTATGAAGGGGAAGATAACTATATTGGCCATCCCGAACGCGTTGCCTCAACCATGAAACACTTTTTAGGATATCATGCCGTGACTTCAGGAAAAGACAGAACGCCTTCTTTCATTCCGCAGGACGTACTCAGGGAATATCACTTACCCCCATTTAAAGCTGCCGTAGAGGCCGGATCGCATACTATAATGGTGAATTCCGGAATAATCAACGGAGTCCCCGTTCATGCGAATTATGATCTTTTAACCGCCTTGCTTAAGGAAGAGTTAGGTTTTGAAGGACTTGTTGTAACAGATTGGGCAGATATTGAAAACCTTCACAGAAGGGATCGTATTGCCGTGAGTGATAAAGAAGCTATCAAAATGGCGATCAATGCCGGAGTGGATATGTCTATGGTGCCATATGAGTATGAGCGCTTTTTTGACAATCTGGTGGAATTGGTTAAAGAAGGTGAAGTAAAGGAATCAAGAATAGATGACGCCGTTCGCCGTATTCTAAAAGTAAAATTGGCTCTCAATCTTTTTGAGACTCCTGTAACTTATTATAAGGATTATCCGAAGTTTGGCAGTAAGGAACATGAACAAGCTGCTTATGAAATGGCTGCGGAATCTATTACCCTTCTTAAAAATGAAAAGAATATCCTCCCGCTTCAAAAAAAAGTAAAGGTATTGGTAACCGGGCCCAACGCTAATTCTATGCGCACCCTAAACGGTGCATGGACTTATTCGTGGCAGGGGGAAAAAACGCCGGAATTCAGTGAACAATACAATACTGTTTTAGAAGCCGTTCAGAATAAGATTGGAAAGGAAAATGTAAAATTTGTTCCCGGAGTGAAATATATTGAGGAGGGAAAGTATTACGAGGAGGTAAAAGATAAATTTGATGAAGCAATTGCGGTTGCAAGTGAGATAGATTTTATCCTTCTGGTGCTTGGAGAGAATACCTATACTGAAAAGCCGGGAGACCTTAATGACCTTTACCTTTCTGATCTTCAAACCGAACTTGCGCAGAAACTTGCTGCTACAGGAAAACCTGTGATCCTGGTTCTAAATGAGGGTCGTCCTAGGATTATCAGCAAATTTGAAAAAGACATGGTTGCCGTAGTGCAAACCTACTTACCCGGAAATTATGGCGGGGATGCCCTTACCGATGTTATTTTTGGGGATGTGAACCCTTCAGGAAAACTTCCCTACAATTACCCGCGCTTCCCCAATGCCCTGATCCCATATATCCATAAACATTCTGAAGAGCAGAAAAAGTCGGAAGGAGTCTATAACTATGAGGCAGATTACAGTCCCCAATACTCTTTCGGTGACGGGTTAAGTTATACAACTTTTGAATATTCAAATTTGCAGCTGGATAAACTTACCGGAAAAAATGGCGATAAAATCAAGGTGAAAGTAAATGTGACCAATACAGGGAAATTAACCGGAAAGGAAGTAATAGAATTATATACATCAGACTTGTATGCATCAGAGATTACTCCAGATGTTAAACGTCTAAGAAAGTTTGAGAAGATTTCACTGGAACCTGGAGAAATTTATACAGTAGAGTTTGAGCTGAATACCAATAGCTTTGGGTATTTTTCTCCCAGGGGAGAATTTAAGGTTGAAGCCGGAGAGTTTGAAATTATCATTAAAGACCTGAAACAAACTTATGTTTTAACCGAATAAAACTTAAACAGGATGATATTTAATAAAAAGCTTCCTTTTCTAAAGGCTCCAATTAACTACTTTAAATGAAAAAATTAAGCATTTTGGCTGTGTTGATCCTTGGATGCATCACGGCCCAGGGACAAACAACCCCTATCCAAAGTTCTGTTCAAGATGTAGAGAAGAAAATAGACTCCCTGCTGGCCTTGATGACCCTTGAGGAAAAAGTAGGTCAGCTGGTTCTTTATAATGGCAGCTGGGACCTTACCGGTCCAGCTTCCAATCTCGATACGAAACAAAAAGAAGAAAATCTTAAGAATGGGCTTGTGGGAGCTATGCTTAATGTACTTTCTATAGAAGCTACTACCGAGGCTCAAAAACT
Organism: Antarcticibacterium arcticum; assembly: GCF_007993795.1. Classification (GTDB taxonomy): domain Bacteria; phylum Bacteroidota; class Bacteroidia; order Flavobacteriales; family Flavobacteriaceae; genus Gillisia; species Gillisia arctica. Next base: position 2,913,514 of record NZ_CP042476.1, read on the forward strand.
CGTAATGGAAAATTCCCGACTCAAGATCCCTTTATTATTTGGATATGATGTAATACACGGGTATAAAACCATATTCCCCGTGCCGTTAGGGGAAACTGCAAGTTGGGACCTTGAAGCCATGGAAGAAGCTGCAAGGATCGCAGCTTTAGAATCAGCCGCTCATGGAGTGAACTGGACCTTTTCCCCAATGATCGATATTTCAAGGGATGCCCGTTGGGGTAGAATAATGGAAGGCTCCGGGGAAGATCCTTACCTTACCTCAAAGGTAGCAGTGGCTAAGATTAAGGGTTACCAGGGAAATGATCTTTCTCATCCTCATTCAATAGCTGCCACCGCCAAGCATTTTGCAGGTTATGGTCTTGCTGAAGCAGGACGCGATTATAACACCGTTCATATAGGCGAGAATGAACTGCACAACACAGTGTTGCCCCCCTTTAAAGCTGCTGCTGAAGCCGGGGTAGCCACCTTTATGAATTCCTTTAATGACCTTGACGGAACTCCTGCCACCGGCCATAAGATTTTACAAAGGGATATCCTGAAAGAGGAATGGAACTATGACGGATTCATTGTTTCAGACTGGGCTTCGATCTCCGAAATGATAGATCACGGTTTTGCAAGGGACAAGAAACACGCCGCAGAGATTGCAATGAATGCGGGCAGCGATATGGATATGGAAGGCGGGGCTTATGAATCCGGGCTGGTACAGTTGGTAAGGGAAGGGAAGATTCAGGAGAATTTTATAGATGATGCGGCGAAAAGAGTACTTCGGGTAAAGTTTAAACTGGGTCTTTTTGAAGATCCTTACCGGTATTCCAATGCAGAAACTTTAAAAAATATTTCTTTTGAAGAGCACCGCAATGCCTCCAGGGATGTTGCAAAAAAATCTATAGTGCTGCTTAAAAATGATAAATCAATTTTACCAATAAGCCCTTCAGTTAAAAACATTGCTGTAATAGGGCCGTTGGCAGATGATAAAGATACCCCAATAGGAAACTGGAGAGGGCAGGGGGAAGAAAATTCTGCCGTTTCTGTGCTTGAAGGGATTAAACGTGCGGTAGGAAAAGGAGTAAAGGTAACTTATGCCAAAGGTGCAGATCTTGGAATGGGGGAGCGTAGCTTTTTATTTCCGCTGAAGATCAATAAGACCGACATTTCAGGATTTGCTGAGGCGGTTGCGGTTGCTAAAAAAGCCGAAATGGTTGTGATGGTGCTTGGCGAAGATGCATTTCAGAGCGGTGAAGGCCGAAGCCAGGTTAATATTGGCCTTGCAGGAGTTCAGCAGCAATTGCTGGAAGAGATCTATAAAGTAAATAAAAATATTGTTTTGGTCTTGATCAACGGTCGCCCTATGGAAATTAACTGGGCGGCAGAAAACCTTCCTGCTGTCGCTGTTGCCTGGCAGTTAGGTACCGAAAGCGGAAATGCCATTGCCGATGTTCTTTTTGGCAGGTACAATCCTTCCGGAAAACTTCCGGTTTCTTTTCCAAGAGCCGTAGGACAGGAGCCACTTTACTATAACAACAAAAATACAGGAAGGCCCTCAAATCCCGAACATGTAACATTTTCCGGGTATACAGATTCCCCGAAAGATGCGTTGTTCCCCTTTGGTTTTGGGCTTAGTTATACAACTTTTGAATATGGTGAGCCACAGCTTTCTGCCAACACGATGAAGGAAAATGAAACTCTGGAAGTAAAAGTTACAGTAAAAAATACCGGGAAAGTTAGTGGAAAAGAGGTTGTACAGCTTTATCTTAGAGATCTGGTTTCCAGCACCACCCGTCCTGTAAAAGAATTGAAAGGTTTCAGGATGATCGAGCTCGCTCCAGGGGAATCAATGGACGTAATTTTTACTATTGATGATAAGATGCTTCAGTTCTACAATGCAAACCGAAAATGGGAATCTGAAGCCGGAGATTTTGAGATCCTGACCGGCAGTAATTCCCGTGATCTTAAAAAGACAACATTCAGTTTAAATAAATAATAAATGAAATTTCAGCCCAGCCTTTCTTTATCCCTCGTACTCTTTTTGTTTTTCTCCTGTTCTCCAAGAGCCCAGGTCATTTTTGAAGAAAATTTTGATGGCGATAGCTTAAATATGGAACACTGGAATTATGAAGAAGGTGACGGTTGCCCCAATCTTTGCGGTTGGGGAAATAATGAGCGCCAGATCTACAGCCGGGATTACGTAACGATAGAGGATGGGAAACTGGTGATTGAAGCTGTAAAAAAGGGAGATAAATATTTTTCAGGAAAGGTTAACACCAAAGATAAAATTGAGTTCCAGTATGGGACTATTGAAGTAAGGGCCAAGCTTGCGACAGGTGAGGGACTCTGGCCTGCTATCTGGATGTTGGGTACCAATATTAATGAAGTGGGCTGGCCGGCATCCGGAGAAATAGATCTCATGGAATACGTGGGCAGGGAACCTCATACCATTTATTCATCCCTTCATACTCCTGCTAATCATGCAGGTAATGCCAGTTCCAAAAAGACTGTTATAAAAGACATTGAGGAAGGATATCACACATATAAAACCGTATGGACCAGGGATGACATTCAATATTTCATAGACGGGAAGCATGTCTATACTTTTAAACCACCCGTGTATGATGATGCTCATTATCCTTTCAGGCATCCTTTCTACTTTTTAATAAATATGGCCGTGGGAGGCAATTTTGGAGGGCCGGAAGTAGATGATTCGGTTTTTCCCGCCAAATTCTATGTAGATCATATCAAAGTAACCCGCAAATAACTTGTTTTTGGTTTATTTTATTTAGATTTAACCCATCTATTGGGTATATCGGAAACTCGATAAAATAACCTATGAACCTGCCTGCCGGCAGGCAGGGATATGCCAATTGCGTATGACCGTTAAAAAAACAATTATCATTTACATATGAAAAACAAAACATACTTAATTCTTATTACTATTGTTTCAGCCCTGGGAGGTCTCCTTTTTGGATATGACACCGGGGTTATTAATGGATCCCAGTATTATTTCAGTCAGTATTTTGACCTGGACGCGGGAATGAAAGGCTGGGTTGTAGGTAGTGCCCTTATAGGTTGTTTCTTTGGAGCTGTTATCTCCGGTCCCTTGAGCAATGCTGTAGGTAGAAAATATTCCCTGATTATTTCAGCTGTTTTATTTTCAATTTCAGCCTGGGGTTCAGGGTTACCTGATTTTATGCCTCAAAGCGTTACACTACTGGTAATATTCCGTCTTCTGGGAGGTCTTGGAATTGGGATCGCGTCTATGAATGCTCCCACATATATTGCTGAAATTGCACCTGCCAAGATAAGGGGTACGTTGGTAACCTATTACCAACTGGCAATTGTAATTGGATTTTTCGTGGTGTTTCTGGTAACTTATTTCATAGGAAATGCTGCAACCCCTGAAGAAAATATACAGGATGGATGGAGGTATATGCTGTGGAGCGAACTTATACCCAGCTTATCGTTTTTAGTCCTGTTGTTTTTTGTGCCCCGCAGCCCGCGCTGGTTAGCATTAAAAGGACAAAAATCAAAGGCTCTGGAAGTGCTTGTGAAGATCCATGGTAAGGAAATGGCCGATATGGAATTTCAGGATATAGAGAATTCCATTATGAGAGATAACAAAAAAGTCAAGGTCAATATTTTTGCCAAAGGGGTATTTTCCATTATTGTAATTGGTACTATTCTTTCGGTCTTACAGCAATTTACCGGTATTAATGCGGTACTTTATTATGGAGCCGATATTTTTGAGCAAGCCCTTGGTTTTGGCCAGGAAGACGTGCTTGCACAACAAATCTTACTCGCAGGCGTGAATCTTGTGTTTACGTTTGTTGCTATGGCAACGGTAGATAAATTTGGCCGGAAACCTCTTATTTACATAGGATCCTTGGGAATGCTAACGGGCTTTTTAATGCTAGGATTCACCTTGATGAATGGAACTGTTGGAATTATTTCCCTTATTGGGGTTCTATTGTTCATTGCCTCTTTTGCAATGTCTATGGGGCCAGTGGTTTGGGTGGTCTTGTCCGAAATGTTCCCCAATAATATGCGTAGTGTTGCCATGTCTATAGCGGTGGCTGCGCAATGGGCCGCCAATTATGTGGTAACCCAATCTTTCCCGCTGGTGGCAGAAAGTGAAGTTAATAACTCTGCTTACTGGAATGGGTCACTGCCTTATTTTATCTTTTCGGCATTTATCCTTTCTATAATTTTCTTTACCTATAAGTATCTTCCGGAAACCAAAGGAAAAACACTGGAAGAACTTGAAGATATGTGGGATATACCACAGTCGGCCATTGCAACCGAATCTTTTGAGAAATAATTAGAAGGAAATAAAAAATATAAGATCCCGCAATTCCTCCAGGAGTTGCGGGATCTTTTTATTTCACCAATTTCAGATGAATGATTCCTGTGAATGAATGTTCTATTAGTTTAAATTTCTTTTCTGAATAAAGAATCTCTTCAACAAAACCGAAGCTTCCTCTTCCAGAACCCCCTGGGTGACTTTTGTTTTTGGGTGAAGTTTTGCGCCCATTTTACGGTAGCCCCTTTCGGGATCATTGGCGGCAAAGACCAACCGTGACAGCTGACTCCAGTACAGTGCGCCGGCGCACATCTGGCAGGGTTCCAGGCTTACATACATTGTACAGTCCTTAAGATATTTTCCTCCCAGAAAATTTGCGGCTGCCGTTATTGCCTGCATCTCGGCGTGGGCAGTAACATCGCGCAGCAATTCAGTTAAATTATGACCCCGGGCAATTACCTGGTTATTGATCACCACTACCACCCCCACGGGAACCTCACCTTTCTCGAAGGCGGCTTCGGCTTCCTGGAGAGCTTTCCGCATAAAATAGCTGTCGTCAAAAATTAAATCCATCTTCAAAATTACAAATTCAAAATGTACCTTTGCTTTTATGGCTAAAAGTATTTTGCAAAGTATAAATTCTCCGGAAGACCTGCGTAAACTTCCGCAGGGAAAACTGGCGGAACTTGCGGCCGAACTTCGCAAATTCATCATAGAAATAGTCGCTTCCAAAGAGGGACATTTAGGGGCGAGCCTGGGTGTGGTCGAACTTACCATTGCCCTGCATTATATATTTAATACACCGGAAGACCTGCTGGTTTGGGATGTAGGTCACCAGGCCTATGGCCATAAGATACTTACAGGGAGAAGGGATAGCTTCCATACAAACCGGCAGTTGCACGGGCTAAGCGGTTTCCCAAAACGCACTGAAAGCGAATACGATACTTTTGGCACCGGGCATTCCTCTACCTCCATTTCTGCAGCTTTGGGAATGGCCCTTGCCTCGAATCTTAAAGGCGAAACCGGCAAACATCATATAGCGGTAATTGGTGATGCTTCCATCGCAAGCGGGATGGCTTTTGAAGGCCTTAACCATGCAGGGGTTACCAATGCAAATCTACTAGTGGTTCTCAATGATAACGCTATTGGAATTGACCATAGCGTAGGGGCTTTAAAACAATATCTCACAAAAGCCAGAGTGGGCTATAAACCCGCTCAGAACAATATTATAGAAGCCTTAAATTTTAAATATTACGGCCCGGTAGACGGGCACGATATTCCGGAATTGCTGCAAACCTTTGAAGAACTTAAAAATATTGAGGGGCCAAAATTCCTTCACGTGATCACCACAAAAGGAAAGGGTTTAAAAAAAGCCGAAGAGGACCAGGTGAAGTACCACGCCCCCGGAAAATTTGTACCAGATACGGGAGAACTTTTGCCCTATGAAACCAAAGGCCTGCCGTTGAAATTCCAGGATGTTTTTGGACTCACTTTGGTAGAGCTCGCCAGGCAAAATGAAAAGATCATAGGGATCACCCCGGCCATGCCCACCGGAAGTTCCCTGAAGTTTATGATGGATGCTTTTCCTGAAAGGGCTTTTGACGTTGGTATCGCAGAGCAACATGCGGTTACACTGGCAGCGGGCATGGCTACCCGCGGATTTGTAGTGTATTGTAATATATATTCAACCTTTTTGCAAAGGGCTTATGACCAGGTGATACATGATGTGGCCTTACAAAATCTGCCGGTGATCTTTTGCCTTGACCGTGCCGGGTTGGTAGGGGAAGATGGAGCCACCCATCATGGGGTTTTTGATATTGCCAGTTTACGTTGCATTCCAAACCTTATGATAGCAGCCCCTGCCAATGAGGTAGAGCTGCGAAATTTGCTGTTTACCGTGCAGTCAGATCTTCCGGGACCTATTGCTATAAGATACCCCAGGGGGAGAGGAACCATCCCCAACTGGCAACAAGAATTCAGGAAGATTGAATACGGGAAAGGGGAAAAACTTTCTGACGGAGAGGAAGTGGCTATTATTAGTATTGGCAGTATTTCAGAAAATGTAAAAAACGCTGTAAAAATTTCAGCAGAAGAGGGAAAAGTTGCGCATTTTGATGCCAAATTTGTTAAACCTCTGGATGAGAGCCTTCTTCATCATATTTTTGATAAGTTTGCAAAGATCGTCACGGTAGAAGATGGTGTTGTTACCGGCGGATTTGGAAGCGCAATTCTGGAATTTGCTGCAAAGCACCGCTACCCGGCTATTATTGAATGTCTTGGAGTGCCAGATGCATTTATTGAACAAGGAAGTGTAGATGAATTATATGAAATCGCAAAAATTGACGTTCACAGTATAGCCTCAACGATTAAAAGTTTGTTGGAATAATAATTTAAGTCCCCATTTTACCAATGCCCCACGTTTCTTATCCTACCCGCTCCTATCTTTTAGCCTTCTTTATTCTTTTTGGTTTCGCAATGCAGGCTTCAGGTTTAAAAATGGTGAGGATTGATACTACAAAAACCGATACTACCGAAGTAAAGAAAGATGTGCTTCCAGATTCTATTGCCAATGAGCCGCAGGAAGTGATGATCTTTTGGACCAAAAAAAATGCGGTGGGAGTGAATTTTAATGAAGTGGCTTTTATTAACTGGAACTCAGGGGGAAATAATTCAATATCTGCCCTTTTTCACGGGAATTTTGAGCGTAAATACCAAAAGAAATTACTTTCCTGGAAAAGTAATGCTTCTATGAGATACGGTTTGAACGCCCAGGAGGGAAGGGAACTCAGGAAAAGTGAAGACCAGATCCAGGTGAGTTCTACATTTGGTTACCGTCGTGATTCGGTTTCCAACTTCAGGTATTCGGCTAAATTTAATTTTAACACACAGTTTGCCAACGGGTACCGCTATCCCGATACCAACCGGCCAATTTCTAAATTTATGGCGCCCGGCTACGTATTCCTTGGGATTGGAACCGAGTATTCCCACCCAAAAGATGACCTTACCGTCTATATCTCGCCCGTTACCCAGAAATCTACTTTTGTACTGGACAGGGTGCTCTCCAATGAAGGAATGTTTGGCGTGACCCCGGCGGTAAAGGACGAAGAAGGGAACATCCTGGAGGAAGGAGAACGGGTTCGTACAGAATTTGGAGTGCTTGTCACCAGTGGATTTACCAAAGAGGTCTTTAAAAATGTAAACCTGGATAACCAGATAAGTCTGTATTCAGATTATCTCAATAAATTCGGGAATGTGGATGTTGACTGGCAAATGAATGTAAACATGGTAGTGAACACATTTATCAAAGCAAGCATTGGCTCTCACCTAAGGTATGATGATGATGTTAAGGTAAAGGAGGACATCAACGGGGACGGAAATCTTGAAACCCTGGGGCCAAAAGTTCAGTTTAAACAAATGTTGGGAGTGGGAGTGGTTTATGAGTTTTAATAATAAACCTTTGCCGCAACCTTTGAGCTATTTTTAAATTCCAAAATTTTCTAAATATGGGAACGTACTTCAACGCCCCCAGAAAGAATTTCCCCTGAAACCGGTAAGCCCTATTAAAAAAATTTAGCTTACAAACTTAATCCCTTATACTTCTCAAAAGATGATACAGTGATCCCATCTGTTAAAGATGCGGTATAGGAACATATTTGCAGAAGAATCTGGTAAACGCTCCCCTCTTCATTAATCACAAGCTTGGGTACCGATTTTCTCACCAGCTTATTGAAATTGGAATTCTGCATTTCTTCCTCCGGCAAAAAAGCCCTGGTGTAGGTGTCCAGCAAATGCGACAACATCTTATAGCCCGCGATCTCTTTGTGTACTACCTCTTCACTCTGGTAAATGCGCTCTACACTTATTTTAATAATATCCTTTATCTGGGCTTCATAACTGCTTTTGTCAAATAACGACTCGTGAAACTCCCCGGCAAGAATGGCCTCCTCGTTTTTCAGAAACAGCTCTACCGCCTCTTTGATAAGTGTATTAATAGCCAGCGCGCGCAAATAGCTCAGCCTGTCTGCAGTATTGGTGAGGCTATGGTATTTTGAGGTGTTGATGCTATTCTTTACCAGTTTTATAAGATACTCAAGGGCATATTCTTCATTGATAAGTCCAAGATTGATCCCGTCCTCAAAATCAATAATGGTGTAGCAAATATCATCTGCCGCTTCTACGAGAAATGCCAGGGGATGTCTCGCAAAAGCAACTTTTTCACCATTGCGAACCGAGAGCAGTCCCAGTTCAGCGGCTATTTCTTCAAATATGGCTTTCTCCGTCTGGAAGACCCCGAATTTTTTATCGCCAATATTGCGGGTAGGTTTATGGGGAAGCGACTCTTTGGGATATTTAATAAAAGCTCCCAGGGTGGCATAAGAGAGGCGTATCCCGCCATCTACCCCAGGGCGGTTTTCGGTTAGGATCTTAAATCCGTTAGCATTGCCTTCGAATCTTGTGAGGTCCTCAAATTCCTGTGTGGTAAGTTGGTCTTTAAACCGTTTTCCGTTGCCCAGACTAAAATATTCTCCAATGGCTTTTTCTCCTGAATGCCCGAACGGCGGATTTCCTATATCGTGCGCCAGCGCAGCAGCGGCTACTATGGCACCAAAATCGTTCATCTGGTAGCCGTGAATGGTTTTAAGGTGTGGATGCTTCTCCAGAATCTTTTGTCCCGCCAGGCGGCCTAAGGATCGGCCAACTACAGATACTTCGAGGCTGTGAGTAAGCCTGGTATGAATAAAATCGGTTTTAGAAAGCGGGATTACCTGTGTTTTATCCTGTAAACTTCGGAAGGCCGAGGAAAATATGATCCTGTCATAATCTACCTCAAACCCCAGCCGGGTTTCATCCTGCTCCCTGCGAAGCCTTTTATTCTTATCTCCATAACGCTTCAAAGACAGGAGTTGTTCCCAGTTCATCATACTTTATTATTTTTTCTTCTCCCACGGTTTCCCGCAGAATTCGCTGATTATCGCAGATCTTATAAGCCGTTTACTTTTCTAAAGATCCCTGAATTTATATTTTCTACATTAAAATTTACCAGAATTGCAAGTTTAAGGTTAGTGAGTTTTAAATATGTAATAACCTGTTTATGATGAACCTCGGCAATATTTTCAACCGATTTAACTTCTATAATTACCTTCTCATTCACTAACAGATCAATTCTAAACCCTACTTCCAGCTTTTGATTTTTATAAAAGACCGGTACCGGTACCTCTTTTCTCACCTGTAAACCTTCTTTCTGTAAATCGGCTTGAAAGGCTGCTATATATACAGATTCCAAAAGACCCGGCCCAAAATGTTTATACACATTAAATATTGCGCCTCTTATCTTGTATGAAATCTCATTCTCCATAAGTTCTTAAAAATTTTCTCCCGCTGAATTCGCAGAATTTCGCGGAAAGTCTCTGCGAAAATCTGCGAATTCCGCGGGAAATATCAAAAATAACAAAAAAGGGAAGTAATCTATTGAATACTTCCCTGTAATGGGTAAACGTAACTAAAATAAACGGGGTATTTAAGAACCGCACATTAAGCAATCATCTCCTTCAGCTTCCTTGGATTGTGCAATGATAGCACGTAATTCTTCAGGGGAGAGGGAATTGCCTTCTGTTTCCATGCGGGGAGTTGCTGCCCGGGCCGTGGGGACCTCAGGTTCTGCAGCAAAAACAGGTACAGGTTCTTTTTTCTCTTCTTTTTTAAGGGTGAATTTTATTGCGTCTACTGCGCTCTTGGTGCGCAGGTAGTACATTCCGGTTTTAAGTCCGCTCTTCCAGGCGTAAAAATGCATAGAGGTAAGCTTGCTGTAATTGGCATTTTCCATGAACAGGTTGAGCGATTGCGACTGATCGATGAAATAACCGCGGTGTCTTGACATGTCAATAATGTCCTTCATGCTCAGTTCCCAAACAGTTTTGTAAAGCTCCTTCAGGTCCTGCGGAATAATATCAATATCCTGAACAGATCCGTTGGCCCGCAAAATAGCATCTTTTACATCTTCAGTCCAGAGATCCCGGGCAACAAGGTCTTCCAGTAAATGCTTGTTAACCACAATGAATTCTCCTGAAAGGACCCTTCGGGTATATATATTTGAGGTGTAAGGTTCAAAAGCTTCATTGTTACCAAGGATCTGGGAAGTGGATGCTGTAGGCATAGGAGCTACAAGCAGGGAGTTGCGCACCCCGTGCTTCATCACATCCTTACGTAATTTTGCCCAGTCCCAGCGGCCGCTTAGTTCTTCATCCTGTAATCCCCAAAGATTGTACTGGAATTGCCCTTTGCTTATGGGCGATCCTTTAAAGGTGGAATACGGACCTTCTTCTTTTGCCATTTCCATGGAAGCCGTAACAGCTGCAAAATAAAGGGTTTCAAAGATCTCCTCATTCAGCTTTTTTGCTTCATCGCTGGTAAACGGCAGTCTTAGTTTAATAAATGTATCTGCCAGACCCTGAACACCAAGTCCTACAGGACGGTGCCGTATATTGGAATTTTCAGCCTCAATTACAGGATAGTAATTGCGGTCTATAACCCGGTTGAGGTTTCGGGTAACCCGTTTTGTTATACGGAAAAGTTCCTTGTGGTCAAACTCATTTCCTTTGATAAACATGGGCAGAGCGATAGAGGCAAGGTTGCATACGGCAACTTCATCTTCACTGGTAAATTCCATGATCTCGGTACAAAGGTTGGAGGAACGGATGGTACCAAGATTTTGCTGATTGGATTTCCGGTTAGCGGCATCTTTGTAAAGCATATACGGCGTTCCGGTCTCGATCTGGGATTCGAGGATCTTTTCCCAAAGTTCACGGGCTTTTATGGTCTTCCGGCCTTTTCCTTCGGCTTCATATTGATGGTAAAGTTCATCAAATGCTTCGCCGTGAATGTCAAATAATCCCGGGCATTCGTTAGGGCACATCAGGGTCCAGGTAGAATCCTGCTCTACGCGCTGCATGAAAAGATCTGGGATCCACATAGCGTAAAACAGGTCACGGGCGCGCATCTCTTCTTTTCCGTGGTTCTTTTTCAGGTCCAGAAAGTCAAAGATATCTGCATGCCAGGGTTCTACATACATGGCAAAGGAACCTTTTCTTTTTCCGCCACCCTGGTCTACATAGCGGGCGGTGTCATTAAAAACGCGCAACATGGGCACTATCCCGTTAGAGGTACCATTGGTTCCACCAATATAGGAACCGGTAGCGCGCACGTTGTGAATAGAAAGGCCAATACCACCGGCAGACTGGGAGATCTTTGCCGTTTGTTTGAGAGTATCGTAGATCCCGTCTATACTGTCATCCTTCATAGCCAGAAGGAAACAGGAGGACATTTGGGGTTTTGGGGTACCCGAATTGAACAATGTTGGGGTAGCGTGTGTAAAATATTTTTTAGACATAAGCTCATAGGTTTCTATGGCTGCATCTATATCATTTATATGGATCCCAATGGAAACCCGCATGAGCATATGTTGGGGGCGCTCAGCGATCTTTCCGTTAAGTTTTAAGAGGTAGGAACGTTCCAGGGTTTTAAAGCCGAAATAATCATATCCGAAATCCCGGTTGTAAATAATAGTGGAATCCAGCAATTCTTTATTTTCCTGAATTACCTTATAAACTTCCTCTGAAAGCAATGGCGCCTCTTTACCGGTGCGGGGGTTGACATACTCATAAAGATCTGCCATTACCTCAGAGAAAGATTTTTTGGTGTTTTTATGAAGGTTGGAGACCGAAATGCGCGCTGCAAGCCTTGCATAATCGGGGTGGGCGGTAGTCATGGTAGCTGAAACTTCGGCAGCCAGGTTGTCCAGTTCACTGGTAGTAACCCCGTCATAGAGTCCTTCAATAACTCTCATTGCCACTTTCAGGGGGTCTACGATCTCATTTAGACCATAGCATAATTTACGTATTCTGGCAGTGATCTTGTCAAACATTACAGGCTCTTTATGCCCGTCTCTTTTCAGTACATACATAATATAATTGGTTTGAATGCATACAAAGAGTGGGGTCTCTGCACACAGCTTTTTTATTAGGAACCGCAAAGCCGGGGGGCAATGGCGGCCGGGGGAAACTAAAAAAACCGGGAGGGGTCGTGCTGGGGGACTCAGCCCATCCCGGTAGATGACGCCTTTTTAAAAATCGGCGTCGAAGCTTATTTTGTTGGTGTCTTTGTCTTTGTTCATCACCCCTGCTTTTTGATATTCTCCAACTCTTTTTTCAAAGAAGTTGGTTTTACCCTGCAGGTTAATCATATCCATAAAGTCAAAAGGATTGCTGCTGCCATATTCCTTTTCGCATTCCAGCTCGGTAAGCAGCCTGTCTGCCACAAACTCAAGATACTGGGTCATTAGTTTTGCGTTCATACCAATAAGGCTGGCCGGCAATGACTCGGTTATGAATTCCCGTTCTATGTTAAGGGCATCCACGATGATCTCGCGAATGCGCTCTTTGGAAACTTTGTTTATTAGGTGATTGTTGTGCAGGTGTACTGCAAAGTCGCAATGCACACCTTCATCTCTGGAGATTAATTCATTGGAGAAGGTAAGCCCGGGCATAAGTCCGCGTTTTTTAAGCCAGAAGATCGAGCAAAACGCACCGGAAAAGAAAATACCTTCCACAGCGGCAAATGCGATCAGTCTTTCAGCAAAAGAATCAGATTCTATCCATTTTAATGCCCACTCGGCTTTCTTTTGAATAGCAGGGAAGGTTTCAATGGCGTGAAAAAGCTGGTCTTTTTCTTTCTCATCCTTTACATAGGTATCTATAAGCAAAGAGTAAGTTTCAGAATGGATGTTCTCCATCATGATCTGGAAGCCGTAAAAGAATTTAGCTTCTGAATATTGTACTTCATTTACAAAATTCTCTGCCAGGTTTTCATTTACGATCCCGTCTGAGGCTGCAAAGAAAGCCAGGATGTGCTTTATGAAATAACGCTCATCTGCATTTAGTTTATTGGTCCAGTCATTAAGGTCCTGATGAAGGTCTATTTCCTCGGCAGTCCAGAAACTCGCTTCCATTTTTTTGTACCAATCCCAGATATCGTGGTGTTTAATTGGAAAGATTACGAATCTGTCTTTGTTTTCCTGTAAAATGGGTTCTGTTTGAGCCATTGGCAATAGATTTTTCTGGTTGTAAAAATGCTAAGAATTATAGCATTAACAAATATTGAAAAATCAATTAGATTTTCCCCGAATATTGATCAAACGTTTTCAACAAAGTTTTTAACACGGCCTTCTCTGAAAACCCCTATAATATCGTTAAAATTTAACCGTAAATAACTCTATATCAAGGTTTTGAATGGTGTTAATAATAATACAACGCGCTTCAGCGAAAATTCACTTTTTCCTTTAAAACAGGTGTCTCACGGGAGGTTGTAAAAATGTTGATAATTGCCTTGGAAAGATTTTAAATTTCCTTTTTTAAAGACGCCGGAGCATTAAAGATACATAGTTTGTAACAGCGGAAAAAGAGGCTCCTCGTGATGATAATCCAATCTGAAATTTCGCACAATCGGGCATCCCGGAGCATAGGAAATTTGTGGGCAGGAAGTAATTTTATGGAATGTAATACCCCATTGGCAACTAAGAATATTTTGTAAAGCCCGGTTCTTATAAGATTCCATCCTGATTAAAATTTGAGGGGAGTAAAGGTATTGTTGTGAGTCCCTTAATTTCCCATTTCAATTGAGAAGTCAATGTGTACCTGTTCCTTTCTGTCTCCTAAGGGAAGTTTATAAGTATGGAAAATGCCATAGAAATTCATCACATCCCGAACACTTTAAAAAGCCTGTCAACGACTAAAGAATGCCCGGGAAGACCACGGTCCATTATTTAAAGAATCAATTCCTGCGATCAATTCCCGGCAGAGCTGTTATAATCACTTTTTTTAATATTAAACGGCTTTTTTTCAAGTGCAATACAGGTTAATGTAGCATTCTCTTTTGCATTTTTCTTTCCTTCCATGATCATTTGCATCATGATCCCATTACCATCTTCAATCCATTGGGGATCGAAACCTTTGGGCAGGTTTGTTTTATCAGATTTATATATGTCGCCAAAACTTATATCGGGTTCCCGGGTGACATAAAAGGTAAATACCATTTCCTTGTTCTCCCCCTGGTAACCAGAGCAATCATAGCCCATTATGGTTTTATTCGCTATTTTCTTAAAGCTGAATTCATCTGCCTGCTTTTTATCGGCAGCCAACTCTGCCGAATTGGATTCGGGGATCCTGGTGGCCATAACCATATTATTTCCTTCAGCCCGCATATACATTACATTAATCTTTTTACTGGGATCCATGACCATGAACATATCATTATCGGGAAGTTTAAATCCAAAATAAGGAGCATCTTTTTTCAGAAAATAATTTAAGATCATATCTCCATCCCTGGTTTCCATTTTAACCACGTAACTCCAGTCAAATTCATATATCTCAGGAATTTCTGAAGGGTCCACCTGTTCAAACCCGGTCGCAAACCCGCTGTTTGCCATTTGGAAATTGAGCATATTGTCAACAGATTTTCCTGCTTCGGCCGCGGCTTTATCGGCTACCTTGTTGGTAACGGTATTCTCCACTCTTTTTTCTACTTTTTTCTGAAGATTTTTGAGGAACTGGGCCTGGGATGGGATGGTGATAAACATCATTAAAACCCCCAATAATACTGCTTTTTTCATGGTGTTTGTTTTTAGGGTTATACTTTTGCAGGATGGCAGCTTTTCATGCTGCATCCGGTTAAAAACAGGGGTTTATGTGGGGTGTGGGGTTCAATTGCCGGGGACATGCCATTGCAGGTCTTCCGGTGCTGCCGGCAACCGGCTTACACGTGTAAGGGTCGTATAGGATTTACCGGCCGGGAGGTAAAGATCTCTGCAATTTCATATTTCAGCACATTCCAGCCTTTTTCAAGCTGAACATCATAAATTATAGTGTCATCATACATTTCCTCTCCATTTCCCGTATATGTGGGCATTTTACATTCGCCAGTTGCACTTGCGGGGCCATCTGTATAGATCCACTTTAAATAATAACCCTTGGTTACAGGAGTCTCCCCATAAGAGTCCAGCCAGGCTGCAACCTCGGGAGAACTTACTGCATAGAGGTAGCCGTGTTCGGTTTCCCCGGATCTATCGGTTATCAAAAATTCAGGAAGCCCGGTAACTATTTCATCTCCGTTTGTAAATGCGATATTTTCTTCAAACATACAGGGAAAAACACTTGAAACCGTGTTGTAACTCATAGTCCAACCCTCTGCTGCGCCGGCGGACTCCTTTTCGGCCATTTTTTTAAAGCTGGCGGCGTAATCGGGATCCAGGGGTATATGTAATGTGCCGTCAGGCTTAATACTGCCTATTTCTGTCATCTCCCCGTTAAACATCCCAAAATAGGCGATCACCGCATCCCCATTGTTCCAGTCGCGTAAATTTCCCTGTAAACTGCTTTGTGCCGTGATATTGCCGCCCGGTATAATGCCGAAAGTAAGGAGCAAAATTTTCAGGTATTGATGTTTCATAAAAGAGGTTTGGCCGGAAATGCTCCGGAGATTTGTAAAAAGGAAAATTTACATCCAGTTTTGCAAATTTCATATACCTGATTTCCCCAGGTTTGGGATTTCTTTATTTTCTTTTTACGGAATCCTTAGCTTAAAGGTGCCTTTCTGATTTTCAATTACGGTGGCTTTTGTACGGCCCAGGCCAAACCTGGATCCCGGCGGATAGGGTCCCGGATCAAAAACTTTTCCCGGCATAAGGTTCTGCATAGTGTGTATAGTAAGAGTTGCCTTTTTCCCCGGTCTTATACGGGAATCTTTGGTAGTAAAGGGCCCCTCGATACTTCCAGAATAGAATTCACAGCGATAACATTCGCCTTTAAGTTTATACAGTTGCGCCTCAATATCGGGTTCCCTGATAAACACCTCGTTTACCCCGTTATTTTTTGGATCTACAGAAAATATGATGTTGGTACTGGCAGGTACAGCCGGATTCTGATGATTTAAATCGGCATACTGCTGCGCAAAGATGGGCGAATTCTGAAACAGACAACAGGCAGGCAACAGCAGGAACAGTAGTAAAGTAATTTTTCTCATAAGTCAGAATTTTTGGAACCAGGGGGAAAAAGCCAAACCTTATACGGGATATAAAGTGGCTAATGCGTCATAATCCAGGGCTGCAGGAGCTCTCGTGTGGGGAAAATTACTTAGGGTATTGTGGGAGTATCCCGCAAATTTAAGGAAAAAATGATTAGGATGGGTGTGTTAAAGCTTGAAATTCAGAGGAGTATGTTAAAAATAGTTTGAAAATGTTTTCCCGCCGATTTCACAGAATAGCGCAGAAATTAAACCTTACAAACGGAACCTGGAATATTAAGATCTCCAGCAGATTTTGCAGAATAGCGCAGAAATTAAACTTTAAACCTGAACCTGCTTGCGGCAGGCAGGCCTTTCACCTAATTACAACAGATAACCCACAACAGATAACTGACAACTGAGAACTCACAACAGAGAACTCACAACAGATAACTCACAACTGATTACCCACAACTTACAACCGACAACTGAGAACTCACAACTGAGAACTGAAAACTCACATCTTTTTAGCTTCAATTTCCAAAGCTGTTTTTTCCAGCTCCTCATACCAGTCCTCACCAAATTTTCTTACAAGGGCTTGTTTTACGAACTTATAGACCGGTACCTGTAATTCTTTGCCCAGGGAACAGGCGTCATCACAAATATGCCAGTGATGGTAGTTTACTGCGGCAAATTCTGAATAATCCTGAACTCTTACCGGGTATAAATGGCAGGATACGGGTTTCTTCCAGGTGATCTCCCCCTGGTTGTACGCTTCTTCAATGCCGCAAAGTGCGGTCCCGCGTTTGTCAAAGGTGACGTAGGCACAATCTGCGCCATTTATCAAGGGGGTTTCGGGCTCCCCGTCCTCTCCAATTACCCAGGTGCCCTGCGCCTCGATGGCTGCAATGCCCTCAGGTCGCAGGAAGGGTTTTACCAGCGGATAGATATCTTCCAGAATTTTCTTTTCATCCTCCTCAACCGGCGCACCGGCCTCACCGTCTATACAACATGCGCCTTTGCATGCCGAAAGATTACACACGAAATCCTTTTTGATGATCTCTTCAGAAACTATGGTTTTGCCTATTTGAAACATGCCGCAAAGATATTTATTTCAAAGCATACCCCGATGCTTTTTCGGCAAAATTTCCCGGACCGGTTTCTCTAAAAATTACATTGTAAATCATTTCATTTCTGCTTTTTAAGCGTAATTTTGTGCCTGTTTTAAAGCAACGCATTATGATCCTTGATTTTCGAGAAATTGCTACGGCCAGTATGATCCTTTTTGCAGTAATTGACATTATTGGGAGTATTCCCATAATAATTGATCTGCGCAAAAAAGCGGGCCATATTCAAAGTGAAAAGGCCACTATAGTGGCGGGGATCCTGATGATTGTTTTTCTCTTTGTAGGGAAAGAAATCCTTAACCTTATAGGAATTGATGTGAATTCCTTTGCGGTAGCCGGTTCCTTCATCCTTTTTTTCCTGGCGCTTGAAATGATCCTGGGTATTACCCTTTATAAAGATGATGCGCCGGAAACTGCCGCTGTTGTGCCTTTGGCATTTCCGCTAATTGCCGGGGCGGGAACTATGACCACTCTGCTTTCCCTGAGGGCAGAGTATGAAGCTATTAATATTGTCGTGGCTATTTTACTGAATATTGTAGTGGTTTATATAGTGCTGAAATCTTCGGGAAAAATGGAACGTTTCCTCGGCAAACAAGGGATCAATGTGATACGTAAAATATTTGGAGTAATTTTGCTGGCCATAGCCGTGAAATTATTCACATCCAATATTCAGAGCCTGTTCGATTAGGGCTTTTAATTTTCAGAATAAATAGTATAATGAAGATCTTTATTTACATTTTAATGCTGCTTGCAGTCATAGTGCTGGGGTATAATTTTACCCTCCTGAATTTTGATAATTTACTTGAAAAGAACAGCGGGATCGCCCTTATAGGAATTCTTTGCGCGGCCTGTGTGATCGTGTTGCTGGCAATTTTGCTCACTTCCAAAGCAATTGAGAAAAAAGCCGACCAGTAATGGATTTTGACGTGCTTATCATAGGCGGGGGAGCCGCAGGTTTATCCTGTGCGCTGTTGCTAGGATCGGCGAAAGAAAAATCTTACGCGCTAAATAAAAATGTAGGAATTTTGCTTCATCAGAAAGCTTCGCATCTTCAATCGGCAATTATCAATAATGCCCTTGGAATACCGGCCGGGACTTCGGGAGGAGTAATTCTTAAGGAGGGTGCGGTTCAGCTTAAAGATCTGTATCCACAAGTGCAGCAAATAACAGGCGAAAAGGTAAAAATGATATCTTCAGCAGAGGGTGGTTTTCTTATTACCACCAACAAAAATTCCTACACTGCACAAAAAGTGGTAATTGCTGTTGGCTATTCAGAATTACTTACCATCCAAGACCTGGAACCTTATATTATTCCGCATAAAAAATCCCCTGCCCATAAGAACAGGATACAGTTGCGCAATGAAGACCATCTTGTAAAAGAGAATATGTATGTTGCCGGAAGCCTTGCGGGACACCGCAGCCAGTATGCAATTGCCTGTGGCAGCGGGGCCTGTGTGGCTACAGATATTTTAACCAGCTGGAATAACGGGGAGCACAGCGTGGTGCACGATAAACTAAAATAGTGTGAAGTAGGTGATCACTGTTACAGGGATGCAGGCGATCATTAAAATGATAAAAATGCGGTGCAATTTTCTAAAGAATAAGGCCCGTTTCAGTTGTTTTTTGAATTTGGAATCAATAGAAGATTCAATTTGCTCTTCTATGGCCTTCACCGAAACATTGGATGAATCTACCAGGATCTCCTTTTGCAAAAACAACAGCGCGCTGTTATCCATGAGCCGGAAACTTACAGCAACAATGTAGAAACAAAGAGGGGATAACAGCAAAAAAATGGCTGTATAATCATTATATGCATCCATAGACCAACGAATATACTAGATTGTTTTAGATAATTCTATCACTTTTTCTATAATTCGGTCATCTTCATTAATTAGCCGTTGAAATTCGTCCTCTCCAAACAGCTGTTGTGCCATTACTGCCTTTAGATATCTCCTAACCAAAGGTTTATAAACATTCATTTTTACAGGAAAGTTGTTCCTGCGCGCATAACTTTGAAAATTTGCGAGAAGCGCATCTGTGATGATCTCCTTCTTTTGAAAATCATCCCAGGATAAGGAATTGTAGTAATTCCGGTCCTGTTCCAGCACCTCAAATATAAACTGACTCAGGTGGCCGCTTCTTAAAATATAGGTGAGGTGTTCTTTTTCAAAATTGGTATCCTTCGGCACAAAAATATCGGGAATAATTCCCCCACCGCCATATACAATCTTTCCTCCCGGGGTCACGTAACGCAGGCTGTCATCTACATGAATACTATCTGCAGTTCTAAGCTCCCCGTTCTTGTAGCGCCGGGTATAATCATTAAAATAGGCTTCATTTCCTTCGCCATAAGGTTTTTGAATGGAGCGGCCCGTAGGAGTATAATACCTTGCAATGGTTAGCCGCACCGCACTGCCGTCTCCCAATTCCATCTCGCGTTGTACAAGGCCTTTCCCATAAGAACGCCTGCCTATAATGGTGCCGCGGTCATTATCCTGGAATGCTCCTGCCACGATCTCACTGGCTGATGCCGAATTTTCATTTATGAGCACGAAAACCTCGCGGTCCTCAAACTTCCCTTTTCGGCGCGAATGGGTCTCTTCCATCGCCCCTTTTTTATTTTTAGTGTAAAGGATGAGTTTTCCGTCTTTCAGGAATTCATCAACAATATTAATGGCTTCGCTTAGATATCCTCCGGGATTGTCACGCAGGTCTATCGCTATTTGAGTAGCGCCTTCCTGCTGCAGTTTTTCCAGGCTTTCCTTAAACTCCCTGTAAGTGCTTTCAGCAAAACGGTTCACCTTGATATAGCCCAGGTTATTTGTAAGCATATAAGCGGCGTCTACACTTTTAATAGGAACCCGTGATCTCTTAATGTTGAACCGCAGCAGTTCCTTTAAACCTTTTCTAAAAACGGTAAGGGTTACGTTGGTATTCTCCTCGCCTTTAAGCTGCGCAATGAGGGAATCGTTGCTGATGTTCTTATCAAAAAGCTGCGCATCATTTGCAAAGAGGATCCTGTCACCGCCTTTAATGCCAATTTTCTCACTGGGGCCACCTTTGATGGGTTGTATCACCACCACCGTATCATTGACGCTTTGAAAGCTAACCCCAATGCCCACAAAATCTCCCTTCATATTTTCGGTCACGCTGGCATATTCCACACTGGGAATATACACCGAGTGCGGGTCAAGATTTTCAAGGATGCGGTTTACGGTAATATCTACAATACTGTCTGTATTCACATAATCCACATACTCATAATCTATGTAATCTATGAGCCTGTTGAGTTTTTCCTTTTTTGGGTTGGAAGAGAAAAGTCCCTGGCTGGAGGAAAAGTTGATCTTTGAGCCAAGCAGGACACCTGCGGCACAAACCAACCCCAGCAACAAGGGTAAATATATTTTATTGTTCTCTTTCAATTTCTTCGTCGAGTTCTTTAACGTGGTGTAATTCTATTCCGGCTTTGGCCAGGAATTCCAATCCGGAGTTGTCTTTATATTCGGTATAATACACAATTCGGGTGATCCCGGCCTGGTGTATTAATTTACTACATTCCCTGCAGGGCGACATGGTTATGTAAAGTGTTGCTCCCTGGCAGGACTGGGTAGAGGCGGCTACTTTTAAAATAGCGTTGGCCTCTGCATGAAGCACATACCACTTGGTATAGCCTTCCTCATCCTCACAAAAATTTTCAAAACCGGTGGGGGTGCCGTTGTATCCGTCGGATATTATCATTCTGCCTTTCACAATAAGTGCGCCAACCTGCCTGCGGCGGCAGTGGGAAAGTTTGCCCCATTCCCTGGCGATTCGTAAATAGGCTTTATCGTATTTCAGTTGCTTCTTTTCCTGCATAATTTAAAGATTCCGGCAATTGTAGGGGAGCGCTTATGCTTTAAACAAGGCAGCCTACTAAAATATTGCAAGGGGAGGGTTAAAACAATTTAGTTGCGTTAAATTTTTATAAAAATGCCTGGAAATTTTCCCGTAAGATAGGGAGAATTATTCCTATAACTATTGCTGAAAGTATCAGAATCCAGTCGCGCCTGTTTACGCGGAAGAAATTCTGAAAAATGAACCCCAGGATCATTACCCCCAGCACTATAATTACCTGTGCTGCTTCAATTCCCAAAGCAAATTCCAGCAATGGGAGAAATTTGCTCTCTGTACCTGAAGCTATCATCTTGAAATAGGTAGAAAACCCCAGCCCGTGAATAATCCCGAAAAAAGCGGTGGCGAAATAAAGCAGGCCAACATTTTTCTGCGATTCTTTCTTTTTGGCGGTAAAAATATTATAGAGAGCGGTGATAAGAATAGTCACGGCAATAAGCAATTCTACCCAGCGGCTGCTCACGCTCACCACGCCATAAACCGAAAGGAACAGCGCCAGGGTATGACCCAGGGTAAAAATGGTAACCAGCCACAGCACCCGTTTCCAGGAGCTAAAGGAATAGGCGGCCACCAGCACTATAAGAAAAAGTATATGGTCATAGGCATTCCAGTCCAACACGTGTTCCAGGCCCAGGTTAAAGTACAACCAGAATTGCGACATAGTTAAATTATGTTAAAAGCCGAAAGTACGATTTATTGTGATATTGGCAAAGGTGAGTAGTGAGTAGCTCTTAAAGTTAGGTGTTAAGAGTTAGGAGTTAAGAGTTCAGCCTACCTGTAAAGGTTTAAAGCCTGCCTGCCGCAGGAAGGTTCAAAGTTCAAAGTTCAAGGTTGAAAGTTGAGAGGAGATTGGAGAGGAAAGTGGATAGTCAGCTCGGGTTATCAGTTTATAAAATCTGCGAAATGCTGCGAATTCTGCGGGAAACACTCATAGCAAACTCTAGATTTGAAAATCACTAACAACAAACAATCAAATCATCCCACCATAAAAGGTTCATACCATCATCATTTTTCACTCTTTTACTCTTTAAATTTTTCACTTTTAAGTTCCATTTCCTAACTTTAAAAATGATTAAGAGAAATTCATGATACTGCAAAGCAACACTCCCGGGATCTTCCTGGTGTATATCCTCATTTTTTTCCTGGCATTATTGTTCAGGTATTTTGTGGCCGCGGGGGTGTTTTACTGGTATTATTATAAGCTGCGGGCACAACGTTACAGCAGCAAACGCCTCAGCAAAAGAAAGCACCGCAAGGGCCAGATCAAAAAAGAAATAGTTTACAGTATCAAATCCTCTGTGATCTTTGCCGCGGTGGGCGCGGGAACCTACTGGTTGTACCAGCAGGGGGTAACGGCTATTTATATAGAGCCGTCCCAATGGGGTTACTGGTATTTACCGCTGAGTCTGCTGCTGGTATTTCTAATACATGAGACCTATTATTACTGGGTACACAGGGCCATGCACCATCCAAAGATCTTTAAATATGTGCACAAGGTGCATCATGACAGTCTTACTCCCACACCCTGGACAGCTTTTTCCTTTCACCCCTGGGAGAGTATTATTGAGGCGCTTATTTTGCCCATCATATTAATCTTTCTCCCGGTGAATATTTATGTATTGGGATTCTATTTGCTTTTCATGACCCTAAGCAGTGTGATCAATCACCTGGACATAGAGATCTATCCGCCAAAATTTTTAAACAGCGGAGTGGGAAAACAATTCATTGGCGCCACGCATCACCATCATCACCACACCGAGTTCAACACCAATTATGGGCTTTATTTCAACTTCTGGGACCGCTGGATGGGAACGGAGAGTAATAGGTAAGAGTTAGGAGTTAGAAGTTATGAATTCCGGTCGGGCGGGTTTTGCTTTTTCCCTTTTGACAAGGTCGTATTTCTGCGTATTTCTGCAATACATCTGCGAGATTTGCGGGAAACACGTATAGCATTGTGTCAGCATTTTTCCCTCTTTTCCTCTCCGCCCGTTCCGGTCGGGCGGGTTTTGCTTTTTCACTTTAAAATTTAAACCCCAAACTTTTTTATCCCCCAAATTCTGCATTTCATCTAAAATCATTTGGCAAGAACATTTATTACGCTCATTTTAAGTAACTTATACTAAACTAAACCAATTGAGCAATGAAAACATTTAATTTAATTCCGTTGATGGCCTTTGTATTTTTGATGGGCGCTTGCGGTGAGAAGAGGGAGCCCGAGGCACCCGAAGCGGTAGCAGAAAGTCCGCAGGAATTTCAGGATCCCAATGATGCCATGAGCAGCTGGCACAATGCCTGGAACAGTCGTGATCCGAAACAAATTCAGGGGCTGGCCGCCTCAGATGCCGTGCTGGTGTTGAATGGCCGGGAAGTGCCGGCCGACAGTCTTGCAGGATTTTATCAGGAGGCAGGATCTGTGATGAAAGATCTCGAATTGCGATCCCTGAAAAAAGGATCTACAGATCATCTTGCGTATGATACCGGGTTGTTTACCCATAGCTATACTACCGACACTACCAAATACCGGGGGTCCTATACCTTTGTCTGGGAACGTACAGATGAAGACAACGAGTGGAAGGTAAAAGCCATGAACATTTCAGATACCCGGAATTACCAGGAATAACCCATCGCGAAAAAATAATTTGAAAGACCTTTCCTGAAATAGGGGAGGTTTTTTTATTTGTAACTGATTAGAAGTTCTATAAAAAACGGATTAAAAGTGTAATAAGGAAAACCGTAACAGGAGTAAAATAAGATGATGTATATTGGACAAAATAATATCAAACCAAAAATTAAAGATGGCAATAATAGGTAATATCATAAATGAAGGTCCCGGCCATGTAAATGTACGATCCGGCGAAGTTCTTGCAGATATAGTGACCGCCAAAGATTTCTTTCAAATTAGAACTTATGCTATGGGTGATAATGACAGGAAAAATGGATCCAAGCAGAATATTCAATTGACGAAAGAAAAAGCTATTGAATTGAGGAGGTTGCTGGATAAATTCATCGGTTAAAATTAAGTTGAACCTGCGTTATTTAGTTTGATAAGTTATTAACTTATCAATGCTTTTCCGATCTTAATCTAATACTTTTGTAATACAATATATTACTTTATGACATTTTCAGGTCACGATACATTCCATTGTCGATTATTCTGGTTAAAAAAGGGTTTTGATTACGTTTCCAATGGAGAGAAATTTAAGGATGATTCCGGTGTTGCTTTAGGCGTTGGTAGGAATATGGTGAACTCTATTAGGTTCTGGTTAAAAGCTTTTGGGATTGTTGGAGAAGAGAATCTTCTTAATCCACTATATCAAAGACTCTTTTCGGACGATGGTTGGGACCCTTATTTAGAAAATGAAGGCACTCTTTACCTTTTGCATTACCAATTGTGTGCAGAAAACCATTCCTCCATTTATAATATTTTATTTTCAGAACTACGAAAAATAAAACCTGAATTTTCTAAACTACATTTCGTTAAGCACGTAAAGGACAAAGATGCTTCTCAAAACGAGAAAATACTGGAGAAAGATTTTTCTGTTTTTCTCAGAACATATGGATCGACTAAAGAAAAAAGCAGGGAGGATAGTTATAGCGGATTGTTATCAGAACTAATCCTTCTAAAAGAAGTTGGGGAAACCCAGAGTAAGGAGAAATTGTTCAGGATTGAAAACCCCGGACAAGAAGAAATTCCTTTCGAAATAATTTTTTACGCTATACTTACAAATCCAGACTATTCCAATTCTATTAGCTTTAGTAGTTTCTATACCAATAGAAATGGTGTAGGTAATATTTTCTGTTTTGAAAATGACAAGCTGGAAGAGAAATTGATCGAAATAGCGGAAAACTTCAGTTATGTAACCTACAATAGCGAAGCGGGAATTAAAGAGTTGCAAATAAAGGAAAGGCCAGACCCAATTGAAATTTTGAACCAGTACTATGAAAGGTAACCATTCTCCTTCAGTTAATATTATAAGAGACGACAATGTCTCTCTCAATTATTTCGTAACCCCGAACGCAGAAAAAACTGCAACAACTTTATTTCAAAATTTTGAAAGAGGAACTCATGCCTTTAATTTAATTGGTTCTTTTGGCACCGGAAAATCTGCTTTCTTTTGGGCGCTGGAAAAATCTCTTAAAGGCGAAAGCGAATTTTTTAAAACACCTTATAACGGAAAAACGGATTTTGTTAAGATTATTGGAGATTATGGCTCCTTAGAGGCTGCTTTAAATGAAGAGTTCGGCGTTACGGAAGATTTTTCAAGTAACCAGAAGTTATTTGATGCGATATATAAGCGGTACCAAGAAACTATAGCCATTAATGGACTACTGGTTATTGCAATTGATGAATTTGGGAAATTTTTAGAATATGCCGCTAAAAATAACCCTGAAGATGAAATTTATTTCATTCAAAAGCTGGCAGAATTTGCAAATGCTCCTAATAGAAATATTCTCCTTTTAACTTCCATTCACCAGAGTTTTGAATCTTATGGATTTCAATTAAATGAAAAGGAAATAAATGAATGGAAAAAAGTAACTGGCCGATTTCAAGACCTGACTTTTAACGAACCTATTGAGCAACTTTTATTTTTAGCAGCATCTTTTTTATCTCAAAGGAAAATTTCTAAAAATGAAAAAGAGGGGAATTCCCAGCTAATAAAGAAATTCAATATTTATAATGTTCATTCTGACTATTTAGAACGGACTCAAAGTAAGCTTCATCCGTTATCAGCTGTAAGCGGATATTCGCTGGCTATAGCATTACAGAGATACGGACAAAATGAAAGATCTTTATTTACTTTTTTAAAGTCAATAAAATTTACTGAAATATCAGAGAATGATTCTTCATTTGAATTGCCTGATGTTTATGACTATCTCTACAGTGAGTTTTATAACTTCTTAATTAGCAAGTCGAATCCTGATTATTCTAACTGGTCGGCAATAAGAAATGCTCTTGAACGAGCTGAAACAATTTTCAACCTAGATGTAAGTGTATCGCATGATATTTTAAAGACTCTCGGTCTATTAACCATTTTCTCGAAAAAGGGATCAACTTTAAATGCCGCATTTTTCACGGAGTACTTTAAAGACACTTACTCAGATAAGCTTCTTAAAGAGGTAATAGAAGGTTTAAGAAAGGCAAAGATTATCAGATTTAGTAATTTTGACTCTTCTTATAAATTTACAGAAGGAACTGATCTAGATATCGAAAAGGCAATTTTGGATGCTGAACGAAAAATTGACAGTTCCATAGATGTTCTAAGCAGGTTGAATTCTCATTTCGATTTTCCAGTTATCACCGCGAAGTCGATTTCATATCGATTTGGGACACCAAGAATTTTTGAATTTCTTTTGACTAATGACCCAACTGAAGAGATTGCAACTGGTGAAATAGATGGATATATAAATCTCGTTTTTAATGATATTAAGGACTTTAAAGGAGAAGATTTAAAGCAGTTTTCGAGAAACAAACCTACTCTTTTCGGGCTTTTTAAAAATACAGCTGAAATCTTTCAGATTCTTTTCGAAATTGAAAAGACAAAAAAGGTTCTTAAGGATATGGAGGGAGAAAAGGATCGGGTAGCGATTAAGGAACTCCAAACTATTATAAAGAGCCATGAAAACCTCCTGAACCATTTTGTTATGGACAGTTTATACTCCAACAAAGTCATTTGGTTTGCTAATGGCCAGGATGTACAGGTAAGGAGTAAGAAAGAGTTCAATCATCTATTATCAACTTTGTGCGGAGAGATTTATTCAGATACTCCAATACTTAAAAACGAGCTTTTCAACAAGCATAAAGTCTCAGGTGCCATATCAAGTGCTAGAAGGAACTTTTGGAGAGCTTTAGCTAATGATTATCAAAAGGAAGACTTAGGATTTGACGAAAATAAATGGCCTGCAGAAAAGACCATTTACTATACCCTTTTAAAAGAGACTGGAATTCATAGAAAACGAAATGATAATTGGGATTTAGGAGCACCAACAGTAGAAAGTTTTGATAGACTATGGGAAGTGAGTAATCGTTTCTTAGATGAGGCAAAAACCTCTAAAAAGAGTCTCGTTTCTTTTATGGAAGCTTTAGAAAAAGCTCCTTTGAAATTAAAGCATGGGGTGATAGAATTCTGGGCTCCTACCTTCCTGTATATTAATAGAGGAGATTTCGCTTTATATGGTGATCAAGGATTTGTTCCACATATAGATGAAAATACTCTATATATGATGAATAGAAATCCGAAGGAGTTTTACATTAAAAGCTTTGAGCTAAACAACCTGCGGTTAAATTTATTTAATAAATATAGAGATTTTCTAAAACAGGAAAATAAATCTGTTTTAGATACAGATTCTTTCATTGAAAGTATCAGACCTCTGCTTATTTTCTATCGAGATCTTACTGATTATGGAAAGAGTACGAAAACAATCTCTAGGGAGGCAATAAAGTTAAGGGAGTCAATAAGTAAGGCAAAAGATCCAGAACAAACATTTTTTGAAGATTTTCCTCAAGCTTTAGGGTATTCCTTAAATGATTTAGCTTCAAATAATGAATTATTTGAAGAATATATTATTGATTTTCAAAACACCATTCAGGAAATAAAAAATTCATTCTCCGAACTACTTGATCGTCTCGAAATATTTATCACCAAGGAAATTGTAAATAAAGAAGTCTCTTTTCCCACTTATAAAAATATTTTGCAGAACCGATTTTCAGCAGTTAAGGAGCATGAGACGCTAGCCAAACACAAGAGCTTTTTGTGGCGCATTAATTCCAATCTAGAAGACCGGGATAGTTTTTTGATGTCAATAGGGCAGGCTCTACTGGGGAAAAGTCTCAATAAAATTAAAGACTCAGATGAGAAACTGCTAAAGGAAAAATTAATTCTAATTTCGAAGGAGCTAGATAATCTAGTCGATCTAAGCAAGGTTTCCACAAATGACAATGAAGAACTATATAAACTAGATTTGACTACTAAAAATAAGGGAGGGATAACACAAATAGTAAGACTACCCAAGGATAAATTAGAGGATATGGAAGTTATTCTTAATAAACTTTCTAAGGAGTTGGACAGTCATAAGAATCTTAAAATGCCTATATTGGTTTCCCTACTTCAAAGAGAGCTTAACAAGAATGAATAAACCCCGACACGTCTTAGGAATATCAGGAGGAAAGGATAGTGCAGCTTTAGCTATATATCTCAATGACAAATATCCAACTCTTAATTTTGAATATTACTTCTGTGATACTGGAAAGGAACTTGATGAAACTTATCAGCTAATTGAAAACCTTGAAAGCTATTTAGGCAAAAAGATTTTGAAGTTAGAAAATGATGAATTAAAAGGTTCCAAAGAATCTCCTTTCGACTTTTATTTTAAATCCTTTCGAGGGTATCTTCCCTCACCTCAAGCAAGATGGTGTACAGCAATGATGAAGATAAAACCGTTTGAGAAGTTTGTTAGCGGTAAACCTACTATTTCATATGTTGGGATTCGTGGAGATGAAGAAAGAGAAGGTTATATCTCCAGAGAGGCCAACATTCAGTCCATATTTCCCTTTAGAAGAAATATTTGGAGCAATGATGTGCTAACAGAATTCTTTACTCCTGGAAATCAAAGCAAAGTACAAGAATTTTTAACTACCTATCATAGGGGAAATGACTTGGACAGGTTTATCGCCATTTTAAATGAACCCATTGATTTTGAAAGGAATAATAAAACTGAAACTGAAAAAGTTCTAAAAAGAAAATTACATGGTTCCCTTGATTTAGGCATTCCGGAATTTAATAGAACAGTTTTCGATTTTCTTAAAACTACAGAATACCCTTTAGCAACAGAGGTGGATTTTGAATTATTAGATAATGAGGATATTTTAGTTCGTGAGGATATTTTTAGAATTCTTAGAGAGTCTGGTATAGGCGTTCCTAAGTACTATGAAAAAGTGGAATTTGAAGTGGACGGGCAGAAAGGTGAATATGCTCGTAGCAGGTCTGGTTGTTTTTTCTGTTTTTTTCAACAAAAAATAGAATGGATTTGGTTATATGAACAACACCCTAATCTTTACAAGGAGGCAATGGAATATGAAAATGAAGAGGAGAATTTTACCTGGACACCAAATGAATCTTTAGCTGAACTAATTCAACCAGCAAGAATAAAGCAAATAAAACTAGGGCACATTCAACGCTCCAGTAAAGAAGAATCCAAAAAATCTCCCTATCTCCTTGATATTTTAGAAGGAACTGAAAGGGACGGATGTAATACTTGTTTTTTATGAACCTCTATGATGCAGAATTGAGTAATAATGATATACTCAGGAGCAAAAAATACAGGTGGAAAAATTTTTGTCTTGATTTTGACTTACTGCACAGGAAACCGAAATCCGCGCACAAATTCCAAATGAATTGGCAAGAAGTGAAATTTCTTAAAAAGAATAGCACAAAACTTCCTCAAACGCCCGGTATTTATATGTTTGTTCTTAACATTGAAAATAAAGTTTTATTAAATGGCAGTGCAAAATATATTATCTATATCGGTCAAACGATAAATTTAAGAACACGATATAAAAAATATTTTTCTTATGCGAATAGTGATCATCCCTCAGATTTCCATAAAAGAGCAATGGTTTTAATTTGGGAAAATCAACTTCAATTTCAATTTTTCGAAACAGGTAATATATCTGCAGCGGAGTTAACCAATATTGAGTTTGATCTTATAGATTCCGTTGTTCCTCCCATTAATATGAGGTTTAGGGGAAGAATTTTAAAGCAGGCAGTAAAACTTTACTCCCCAAGATAAAGAATATGAAACGAAAAATAATTGTTCCCGCACTGACTGGTAAATTCGGAGAATGGCGATATTATCAATTGATCTTAAAGGTGAAGGATTTAGTGGAAAATTTTGGGACTAGTTTAGAACCGAATTACAGAGTAAAGGCTGTTGAAGAGGTAGAAGAAATATACAGCCAAAAAGGGGTTAGTAGATTACTCCAACGAGCTTTTGATCCTACGAGATTAGAACCTCTCAAGAATTATATTTTGAAACAACCCGATAAATATATTAATAATCTTACTATTGGGATATTTGGTGGAAGTCCAGATTGGTTTCCAATAAATCTTTCGGATTTCAAAAAATCAAAACCAGATTATTTGGAAAAAACTGAAAAGCAATTGGGATTTATTGAATTAAAGGGAACGGAAACTCTCTTTGTTCTTGACGGGCAACATCGTTTAAAAGGTTTGAGAAAAGCGTATTCAGAAGATCCTCAAAAGATAGGTGAAGATGAAGTTGTTTGTACTTTAATAGTTCACCATTCAGATCATAAAGGAAGGGTAAGAACTCGAAGATTATTCTCAACTATTAATCGTCACGCGAAGCCAGTTTCAAAGGGAGAGAATATTTTATTAGATGAAGACGATGCTTCCGCAATTTTAGTCAGGCATCTTATTGAAGACTACAAGCATTTTCAGGATAAAGAAATAATTGCATTAAGTAAAGGAGGAAATATCACCCCGGGTAGTTATTCTAAATTTTCAACAGTAGTAACGTTGTATGAAATAAATGAACGTTTAATAGATCATAATGCAATATATCCAAAAGGAGAGGATAAAAAGATTGTGAGAATTCGCCCGTCGGAAAAAGATCTTGAATTGCAACATAAAAGAGTTTTTAAATATTGGGATAAATTCTTTGAATTGTTCCCTTCTGCATTGAAATTTATTAAAGATACTCCTAGCAACAGATTAAAATATAGGATTTCTGATGGTGACTTCACCTTAAGGCCAATTGCTCAACTTGCAATTTTTGAAGTTATTTTGGCATGTGAAGAAGTAGATGAAAGGAAAATTAAAAATTTAAAGAAGCTGCCTCAGGATCTTACGGATATATTTTGGCATCATATTTTGTGGAATCCATTTAAAGAAGGGATGCTGTTCAACAGAAGTTTGATACGTAATTATGTAAAATATAATATTGGATTAAGAATTAAACCTTCAGAATTAGAGAGATTAAGAAATGGGTATAAGAAGAACTCTGGAGATTTGGATTTGGATTTACCACAACCAAAATACCCTTAAAAAGTAATTAATCCCCGATCCCCTGCATCATTTCTTCCATTCCTCCAAAGTTTAAAATAAAAGTTGAGTAGTAGTGATCAAATAAATCTTTAAGATATTGTCCTAAATCTACCTCCTCAAAGCCGTCTTTTCCTTCGATTTTTTGTGAAATCTGGTAGCCGCGGTTCTTTGTAATAGTGTAAAGAAAAAGGGAATGAAAATAAACAGAAGTATAATACTTTCTGTTAGATAGTTCTAATTGCTCCTGATTCGGATTTTTATACTTCGATTTAAATGTTTTCAAAACAGTACTATCCATATTTACAAAAATTCGCTTTAGAGTATCACCTTCAGCTTCGGGAATCATTACAGTCTTGTAATCAACATTAAGTCCGGTTGCTTCCTCAACACCATCCCAAGAAGCCGCTTTGTTATCCTCCTCATTAGGTTGTTCATACATAAAAACAAGTTGAGGTAATCCAAGATTTTCGCTGTCGTCCTCCTTTTTTTCTATTTTTTCTTTTGGCTGCTCCTTCTCTGAAATCTTAACCCAAAAAATCTCACTGAAATCACCACCTGGAGCGGTTAAGTCAACTTTTACCTGTACAGCATCACCGACTTGTAAAGTGTCTTTTGGATTGAGGCTTATTTTAATAGTTCCTTTGTTCGGGCTGCTTTTTACAATATTAAATAAATCTGTAGGTGCTTTAGGTTCACCCGGTGCATTACCTCCTTCAGTTTCATTATTTCGTGTTCCTAATACTGAAATTTTCAGATCTCCAGGTTCATCATTTCTGTCGAAATATTCATTTTCAACATCTGTGGAAAACTTGATTGTCTTCTCTCCATTTAAAGGAATTTTGGTCACCGGAGTAGTGCTGTCATTATTGGCGTTCAGCTTGAACATTGTCGGAAACCTTTCCGGCTTAAAGGGAATTTCTTCGGGTTTTGGATGACTTTTTCCATTCAGCGGTTTTTTCTTTTCCTTACTTTTTATATCCAGTTTAAAGGTTTGGTTAAGTAGTTTAAGAAGGTCAGAATCCAAAGGCATATTCTTAGTAAAATTCTTCAGGAGATCTCCTGTGTTAGAAGAGGTGTCAATATCAACTGCCTGTTTTCTTCTTTTTTCAATATCTGCAAGTCTTCCATCCTTTTTACTCAATTGTGTTGATAGATAGGATCTCAGAAATTGTGTTTCATCACCATCCTTTAGCCTGTC
Source organism: Antarcticibacterium arcticum (assembly GCF_007993795.1). GTDB lineage: Bacteria > Bacteroidota > Bacteroidia > Flavobacteriales > Flavobacteriaceae > Gillisia > Gillisia arctica. Next base: position 2,946,139 of record NZ_CP042476.1, read on the forward strand.
CCTTGAAGCCATAAATAATTCTTTGCGGAAATTATATTTGAGGTCGGTACAATCTACGTGAATCAATAAATGATTTTTAAGAAGATTCTGCTTCAGCGATCGTGTAATAAATTCGGAGGTGTAATGGCCGTGAACTTGGCCATTTAAGGAGAACAAAACCGCCATGGAATTTTTGAAATAACGATCCTGAATGATTTGTTTCGTTCTTTTTAGATCATAATCCTTCACTTTTGTTTTAAAGACAAAACAAGAAACTTTCATTTTTCCAAATTGCTCATCTTCATATACCTCAGAAAAAGAATCGTCTAAATATTCATTTTCTTCACTGCTCAATCTTCTTTTTAAACCATAAAGATCATTTACAAGCACTTTATTATTTGGGTAACGTTCCGCAGTATCCTTTGTAAGAATTGGCAGTGCCGGATTAAAAAGAAACTCGTTAATGCTTTGATTTAAATCTTGAGCAAAACCGGAGTAACCCTTGGGAAACTGATAGGAATACATTTTAATTATAGTACCAGTTTTAAACTTTCTATTTTCTAAACCTAAGTTTAATTTTTCAATTGAAAAAGAAGGGATCTTCCCGTTTACAAGAAGATATTCGTACCACGTTTCCTTAGCATGATCGGTTTCTCGTTTTGGGTGTTCACGGATTAATGTAAAACCAAAATCCCCTGTTCCGTCATGCTTTTTAGAGGCAATTAATTGAAATCTTTTTTTACCACAAAATACAATGGAACCACTCCCTCCCATGTTGTATTTCCCCTGAACAAAGTGAACATCGTTTTTATTTCCTCTTACAAGGGATAGAAATGTTCTTTCAAAATCTTCGGGGTGCTGACCCTCGCCGTTGTCATAGACAATAACAGATGTACCATTATTGCTTCGGGAACTTCGTGGACCTTTACCATCTGCAATGACTTGTATTTCTTCAGCCTGCTTTCTCCTAAATTCTCTTAAATCCCAATTATGATTTGAGTAAAACTCTTCTATGGCTTCATTCATAGATCGAGGAGCCTTTGCCGATTTTGGATCTATTCCAGCTTCATAACACTTTTTCGTTAGCAAAGCATCAATGGAATTAGTCACCTTTTCAATTAATGCGGCTATAGGATTGGATTGTTGGTTTTTTACAATTCCGTAATTGCTGGGATTATTGTCTAAAGGTTTCCAATTTTTGTCAGCAAAAATGGTCGCGCTTTTTTCAAAAAGGATGAGTACATCCTCCTCGTCTTTTGCCTTAAAAAGTTCTAAAAATAATTCCTTGTTAGAAAGTGATTGGGATGTTTCGGTGAAAAGATTTTGCATGGATTGATGAAAATAAGTGTAGCTAATTTAACATAAATTTTAGGAAGTAATTATGGTTTCCCGTAAACTGTAAAATATTATGATCTGTAGTTTTATTTATAAGTCCTGATATAATAATCCACTATCGGCACATCTGCCTCAGCCCAATCCAGGTCTTTCAGCTCATTAATCGGTAGCCAAAGGATTTGGGAATGTTCAAGGAGATCTATTTCAAATGTTTGCAGGGAACAACGAAATGGAATTAATTCTAGTCTGAGATTCGAATATATATGAAAATTTGATGGTAATTGCTCCAAAATGGCAATTTCTACTCCCAGTTCTTCTTTGATCTCCCGCTTCAGGCAGGTTTCAAGATCTTCATCGCCCTCCACCTTGCCACCGGGGAATTCCCATTTGAGCGGATGCATCATACTTTCACTGCGCTGCGCGCAAAGCACTTTCCCTTCATTCTCGACGATGGCACAGGTGACTCTGATAACGGACGGGGTTGAGGTGATACTTATTTTTTTCTAAGATAGGGTATTAAAAGGAAAAGAGGAAAAGAGGAAAAGAGTTAAAGTAGTGACGCAGTGACGGAGTAACAAAGTGATGAAGTCAGGACGTGACCAGTTAAATTTTCACTTCAAATGCTTATAAAATTTTCCCGCAGAATCCGCAGAATTGCGCAGATATCCTGTAACCTTGAATTTTAAACTTTAAACTTTTAACCAGAGCTGACTCTCCACTTTTCACTTTCCTCCCCGCCCGTTCCGGTCGGCCGGGTTTCCACTAAATTTTGAACCTTGAAGTTTGACCATCCCACCATCACACCATCCTATAATCGAACCCTCAACTATGATTGTGGAAGCACGGTAAACACGATGGGTAGGGAATAGGATACGGCAACCGGTTTTCCTCTTTGTTTGCCAGGGGTCATTTTGGGCAGCAATTTGGCAACGCGTTCGGCTTCAAGCTCAAGCCTTGCGTTTGGTCCTCTGGTTTTGATTTCCACTACATCTCCCGTGGCACTTATCTTAAACACCACAAAGATCCTGTAAATACCATTCAGGCCCATTTGCTCACTTATACCGGTATTAAATTCTTTGCTAAACAAGCTGTGGATCTTATTCTCCATACATTTCTTCTGTTCGGCTTTAACCTTCATATTTTCACAGCCGGGATACAGGGGAATTTGTTCAACCACAAAAAAAGGAACCTCCTCAATTTCCTCCACCTCCTCTGCCACAATCACCGCCGAAACGGGTATGATCATCGTTTTTACATCCTGACTGCTTTCTGTAGACTCAATAATATCTTCTTCCACCTCGAGATCGTCTTCCACTACCTGAACAATTTCAGGCAAAGAGGGAGGAGGGGGTGTGTTAAGTTGGGAAATGGGGATGTCTATCTCGTCTTCCTCAAAAACGCCTAAATCATAATCCAGGTTATTATCCCGCTGCGTAAACTCCCATTCCAAACCTGCATAGGTGGTTGCCAATACCAGAATTAATCCAATTTGAAAAAAGATCCGGCTGTAACTTCCGATATCTGCTTTTGCATATTTCTTAACTTTCATGACCTGAGATTTATATATTGAATTTTTTTATTCCTCCTAAAAAGTTTTCTCTCGTTGAACCGGTAGTTCTAAAAGCAGTTCATGCCAGGCCGGAGAAACTTTGACAGGGTAGATTTATATGAAAGCAGCTCCTTTTCCCGGGTTGTCCATAGGATTTTATAAGTCTCTCTTTTAGCCTATATAATCTGTGTACAACCTATTAAATTTATAAAGGTATAAGCTGGTAAAATATGATAACAGTCAGGGATTTAAGGATTTTGTGGGAAATAGTAAAATAGTAAAATAGTTAAAGCAGTGACGGATTAACAAAGTGATGAAGTCAGGACGTGACCAGGTAGTTTTTCACTTCAAAATTCCTGTAAAATTTTCCCGCAGAATCTGCATAATCCGCAGATAACCTGTAACCTTGAATTTTGAACTTTAAACTTTTAACCAGAGCTGACTCTCCACTTATCACTTAACTTTTAACTCCTAACTCCTAACTCCTAACTCCTAATTCCTAACTCCTAACTCATAACCCATAACTCCTAACACACTCCAATAAAAAAGGTATCTTTGAAAAAAGGACTAAAAATCAAAAAATTATGGTAGCAATATTAATTATAGTAGGGATTGTTGTAGTGCTCGTTATTTGGGGCGTTGCTATTTATAACAATCTGGTGAGTTTAAAGCACAACCGCGAAAATGCCTTTGCCGATATTGATGTGCAGCTGAAACAGCGTCACGATCTCGTACCGCAACTGCTTGGAGCGGTAAAAGGATATATGGAGCACGAACGCGGTACGCTGGAAGCCGTGACCAACGCCCGTCAAAGAGCTATCAATGCCACCGGGATCAATGAGAAGATCGCTGCCGAAAAGGATCTTGGAGCTGCCCTGCAGGGGTTGAATATTCAGGTGGAAGCCTATCCAGATCTTAAAGCCAGCGCTAACTTTATGCACCTGCAGCAGGAAATTGCCGATATTGAAAACAAGCTGGCCGCCGTAAGACGCTATTTCAACTCGGCCACCAAAGAACTAAACATCGCTATCCAAAAGTTTCCGAATAACATTTTTGCAGGTATGTTTGGGTTTACTACCCAGCCAATGTTTGACCTTGGGGTTGCGGGCAGGGAACAAATGGACGTTGCACCCGAGATCAAATTTTAAGCAGTGGCCTTTGTAGGAATACACACCCAGATAAGAAGGAACAATATAAAATCTATCTTGCTCCTCATTGCATTTCCATTGCTTATCCTGGCTGCTGTATTTGCCGTGGTTTATTTTACCAGTTACGATCAATACGGGAATCCCAATCCCGAATTTGCCATTCAGGCCTTTATACAGGCCATCCCGTTTGTAACGGTGGTGGTTTTGGTGTGGTTTCTTATCGCATATTTTGCGCACGGGAAAATGATCTCCCTCGCCACGGGCTCCAAACCCCTGGAACGCAAGGAAAATATGCGGGTTTACAATCTGGTGGAAAACCTTTGTATGAGCGTGGGAATGCCTATGCCAAAAGTAAATATCATTGAGAGTGATGCGCTCAATGCCTTTGCCAGCGGACTCAAACCAAAAGATGCCACCGTCACCCTCACCCGCGGTATTATTGAAAAACTTGAAGATGATGAGCTGGAAGGAGTGATAGCCCACGAGTTGATGCACATAAGAAACCGGGATATCCGCCTGCTGGTGGTTACCGTGGTATTTGTGGGAATCTTTGCCTTTGTTGTGCAAATTGCCTTTCGCAGCTTTTTATACGGAAATATAGGCGGTAGCCGCCGAAGGGATAAAGGTGGGGGGCAGTTGATGATCGTAATTCTTGTGGTAGCTTTTCTCGCCTATCTAATTTCTATGGTCTTTAAGTTTGCCCTAAGCCGAAAACGGGAATATATGGCCGATAGCGGTGCTGCCGAAATGACTCGCAAACCCTGGGCCCTTGCATCTGCCCTAAAAAAGATCTCTGTAAATCATCACGTAAAAGTGAAAAGCGAAGAGGTACAGCAAATGTTTATAGAAAACACCCCGAAGGACACCTCTGCCGGACTCTTTGGTGGCCTCGGCAGACTTTTCTCCACCCACCCGCCCATAGAAAAACGAATTAAGTTTCTCGAGCAGTTTTGATTTGATAGTAAAAGAGGTAAAGAGTAAAAGAATTAAAAGGAAAAATGATGATGGGATGGTGAGATGGTATGATGAATTCATTCTATTTCCGAATTCTAAAGAAGGGATTCTTGAACCGAATTGTCTACTTTCTACCGGTTAAGAAACCTCCCATTGTTGTCATTCTGAACCAGACTGCCAGGAGGCAGGCGCGGTGAAGAATCTCAAAAGTACCTCGCAACTATCAATACAACTGGATTTAGGTAAGTAACCTAATTTTCATTCAGAAGAGATTCTTTCGAAATTCGCTTGTAGCGAATTCCTCAGAATGACAGGATCTGAGTGATTAGTGAATAGGGATTAGGGAATAGGGAATAGTCATTAATCGTTAGACGGTAGATTTTTTGTTTGTGGTTTGTGGTTTGTGGTTTTGGGTGTATGCACAACTCAACTTTGAACCTTGGAAACTTTTTAACTCTTTTCCTCTTTACCTTTTTGTCTTTTTTCAACCTCGTAGCGAATCCCTCAGAATGACATGATCGGAGTGAATAGGGAATAGGGAGTAGGGAGTAGGGAATAGTCTTTAGACGGTAGATTTTTGTTTGTGGTTTGTGGTTTGTGATTCTGGGTGTATGCACAACTCAACTTTGAACCTTGGAAACTTTTTAGCTCTTTTCCTCTTTGCCTTTTTGTCTTTTTTCAACCTCGTAGCGAATTCCTCAGAATGACAAGTTGGGAGGGATTAGGGGGTAGGGAATAGTGAATAGTCTTTAGACGGTAGATTTTTGTTTATAGTTTGTTGTTTGGAGTTTATGGTTTTTTGAACTGACAACCGATAACCGACAACTCACAACCTGCCAGTTGAGGAAAGGTTGAATACCATCGTAGCATCACACCATTAACTCACATCGCATAGATCCCATACAATGAAATAGAATCCAGGATCCCGTGTGCGAGGACCAGGGGGAGGATACGGCGGCCGTTCAGAAGAAAGACTGCGCCAAAGATAAAGCCAATGACTGCAGTAGAGAGGATCCCGCCAATGCCCTGCCATGCGTGCATGAGTCCAAAGATAAACGAACTAAATATCACCGCCCACCAGGGAGACCAGTCGGTACGGCCAAGGAGAGCATCCAGGGAATTGATGAGGAAAGCCCGAAACACCAGTTCCTGTAAGAAAGCTGCGGTAACCCACACCAGGATAAGCGCGAGGATAAGGAGCGGGAGATTATCCTGCAGGACCATAAGATGCGAAATGTCCGGTTCATCTCCAACAGCAGTTACCAGAGGCCTTACAAAGCCTGAAACCACAAAAATCAATATGATAGTTCCCAGGGTGATCAACACGGTATGCCACCATTTGGGACCGGGGGCAAATCCAAGTTGACTCCATGCCCAACCGCCGGCCTGCTTGTTAAGCAACAGGATGGCTGTTATAAAAACCGCATTGGTGATAATAAGCCAGAATCCCGGATTTGTAGGATCCAGAAACGATTCCTTAAACCAGGTGTGACCCAGGTACTGCATTACAAAATGTCCCGCAAACAAGATCATAAGGGAGATGGCCAGGATCACCTGCACCTCTTCATCCCTTATAAAAGGACGCACAAAATTTTCCTGGTAACGTCTGCGGGTAAAAATTTTCATATTGTTTTTCTGAAAGATCAGAGAGCATTAAAAATTAAAACTATAGGTTCCGAAAATTTCGATCAACAAAAATAATCTTCTGTTTAATTTAAAATGTAAAAAGAGCGGCTTTTTTTAAAGTCATCCAATTAATTCCGATGAATAGATGAGTTGAAATAAATTTCGGTAAAAATGGGGGAAATCCCCCATAGGGTGAAAATCCTTCACCCATATAAAAACGGTATGTAGATGATTGAATTCCGCCGAAAAAATATTTAGAAGGCTGTTATAAATCCTTTCTAATCAGTTTAATTACCCGGAACTGAAGTATCTTTGTAGGGCATATCATCTCCAATGGAAAATACGGATTTTGAATTCTGGATGTTCGTGGCAGGGCTTGGAATGTTCCTCTTTGGGATGCGTCATCTTGAAGACAGCCTGAAAGCCCTGGCGGGAAAATCCTTCAGGAATCTGCTGCAGCGATTTACCAATAAAAACTGGAAGGGCATACTTACCGGGGCTTCTGTTACCGCCATCCTGCAAAGCAGCACCATGGTTACCCTGCTGGCCCTTGCATTTCTGGGTGGTGGAATGATTGGTTTAAAAAATGCGGTGGGAATCGTGCTGGGAGCCAATCTGGGGACCACCTTCACCGCCTGGATCGTGGCTACCTTTGGTTTTAAAATTAATATTGCCGATTTCTCTTTTCCCTTCCTGGCTGTAGGGATCCTTAGCTACCTGTTTTTACACAGCCGGCCCTTTCTCAAAAATCTTGGCGGACTCCTTATAGGCTTCGGGTTATTATTCCTGGGGCTGGATTATATGAAAGTTGCCATAGAGAATGTAGCCGGCCAAATTGATATTACTGCTTTTGCAAAATATGGGTTGTGGACCTTTGTGGTAGTGAGTATTATAATTACTGCCCTCATCCAGTCCAGTTCGGCGATGATCGTAATCATTCTTAGCGCCCTTAATGCCGGGTTTATAGATATTTACCAGGCAGTGTCCATGGTAATTGGGGCCAATATAGGAACAACTTCCACCCTGGTTTTTATATCGCTGGGTGGCACTGCAGATACTAAAAGACTTATGCTTGCCCATGTGATCTTTAATGTGGTAACCGGAACCCTTATTTTTTTCTTTATAAAACCTCTGGTATATGTTACCAATTTTGTTTTTGGGATAAAAGATCTGCTTATGGAGCTGGTCCTGCTTAATTCCCTGCTCAATTTAATTGGTATTTTATTATTCTATCCTTTCCTTGGACTTTTTGAAAAATTCCTGAACCGCATGTTCCAGAGCCATACCCCCGGAGGGGAGACCCTGTATGTAAAGAATATTTCGCCTAAAGTGCCCGATGTTGCCCTGGAGGCTCTTGATAAGGAATTGATACAGGTATACCTGTACACCCGGGAATTTTTGAAATTGAGTCTGGGGATCGCTGAAAATGATAAAAATCACGAGTCACACTGGAAAAAGATCTTTGCCAGTGCCAGCGGACTCATGAAAAAATATGAAAAGCTGAAAAGGCTGGAAGATGAGCTCACCACCTATTACGCACAGCTGCAAACCGAAAATCTTTTGCCGCAGGAGGCCACCCATTTAACTGCGAGTATGATGGGGTTAAGGTCCTTTATCTATGCGGCCAAAGATTTGAAAGATGTGTTGCACAATATAATGTTTATGATGGAAGCCGGCGATCCCGTTGGGGAAGAAGTGCTTCACCGTTTACGGGATATGGTAAACCTTCGCCTGGCTGAGATAGACGGTATATTACAGGAAAAGCAGGCTGAAGCAATTCCGGCCGACTGGCACCTGGAAAATGAGAAGTTCTATAATGAGCTTATTGGGTATGTTTACAGCAATATAAAAGACAACCATAAAAAGGAAGTTCCGGTCTCTACAATGACTAATGTGATCAAACAGGCGGTATCCTCGCTTGATAATCTTTGCAGTGCTATTATTTACTGGAAACTGCAACGCGATACCACAATTGATTCCCTGGAAAGGGAACAGCTGGTATAGATTCTATAATTCAGTAGGTTTTGAAGGAAAAACAGGGGGTGAAAATTCCTTTGATCCCCCGGTGATCAAAAAATGCCGTGGAATTTTTAAAAGATAGCAAGCCCGGGTAGATTTAAACTACCCAAAATAAGGTGTGGTTTACCTTAAAGTTTGAATCCGGACTTAATTTCCTTCTTTAAGAGGGAGAAAAAAACCGTTTTCAAAAAACTCTAATAGAAACGATACTCCAAAAAGGATTGCACCACGTTTACAAAAGCACTTATTACCGTAAAAAAGATAAGGGCAAGTACAAATGCAACAATGATCTTAACCAGAATGTTGAAACCTGAGGTAGTTTCCTTGTAATTTTCGACAAATACGTTTAGCGTTTTCATAGGGATAGATATTTACGTTAAAACTCTGTCTTAAAGTTAAATAGATATTAAATAGTTCTGAAAATTATTCGCCAAAGGGGAATTTTATTGGCTGAAATACCTATTTTTTTAACGGCAAAATAATAACCTCCCGTATATCGCACATTCCTAAACTTTCTGCTGAAAATTCAGACAAGATTTTCTGAAATAATGAGAGAAAATTCCTACAAAAATAGCTGATGAGGATCAGTTTTTGCGCCTGATTGTTAGAAGATTGAGTTGAGAAAAGCAAATTGCAACGTAGAAGATAAATTTATAGTATATTTTTTCAGAAATTTTTTTCAGCTCTTCCAACTGAGGGAATAAAGGAATGCTGTGGTTGTGTTTAATTTTGTTAAATTTACCTCACTGCCAATTAACTCTTATGATCCCTAATGCTGTTTTTGCCTATTTCCGGGAGCGCTTTCCGCCAATTAATATGGCATTATTTGCCATCCTGTTTTTTACGGTCCAGGCGGTAAGCAGCTTTTTCATTGCGGGGCAGGAAGAAAGACCATTCTGGTGGTATATACTGGGGATCCTTGCAGTGATCTCTTTTTTTTTCCGGCTCAGGGTATTTGATGAGATCAAGGATTTTGATATAGACCTGCACAACCATCCGCAGCGGGTTTTACAATCGGGACGTATAGGTCTTAAACATTTAATTAGTCTTTCGGTTTTAGGAACTGTAATTGAAATTGTTTGGTCCCTGCTTTCGGGGTGGCCGGTGATATTGGTTTGGCTTTTTGCACTGGGGTATTCTCTGCTTATGAGATATGAATTTTTTACCGGTAAATTCCTGAACAAATATTTACTGCTTTACGCCACCACGCATATGCTGGTAATGCCTTTAATCATTTTGTGGGTGTATACTGCATTCCATCCCGCTCTGGAGATATTATTTCCTTTTTATATCCTGGCCGCACTCAGCCTCTTGTCCGGTTTTTCTTTTGAGGTGGCGAGGAAAATACATTCGCCGGTGGCAGAACGGCCGGGGGTAGATTCATATTCAAAAAGCCTGGGATATTCTACATCTGTGATCCTGGTGCTGTTGCTGCTTCTTGGCGGGGTACTGGTTCAACTTTATTTATTAAGCCTTATAGACGCAAGACTCTGGGCATATGTTCTTATTGGAATTGTTTTCTTCTTTGCGCTGTTGCTGTATGTAAATAACCTTTTCCGGCCTACCGAAAAAAGCCTGCGCCTGGCCGAGAAAATAGTTTCCCTTTTTATGCTCGCCGCGTACATGAGCATTATTATTGAAGTGTATTTTCAATGATAATTTACGGCAATAAAAATCAGAAAGGAGTTGGAGGAAAGGCCTCCGGACTTTACAACCTCAGGGAAATGGGATTGCAGGTGCCGGATTTTCTGGTGATCCCCTATGAGAATTTCAGGGTGTGCATTGCTGAAAATAAGGATGAGGAAACAGTGAAAGCTGCCTTGCTGAATTATGAACTCCCGCCGAAAGATCAAATCCAATTGAACAAGATCCTGAAGGAATGGAACTTTCCGCAGGAACCGGTTGTGGTGCGGTCCTCGGTCCTGGATGAAGATGGAAAAAGGAATGCCTTTCCGGGCATGATGGACACATTTCTTAATATTTCCACTGTTGCAGATCTTAAACAGGCTATTGCAAAATGTGCCGCCAGCGCCTGGTCTCCCCGGGTCATGGAATATCGCAGGCAATACGATCTTAGCCTGCAGCCGAAGCCGGCAGTGATCATTCAGCGGCAAATAAATCCGGATGCCAGTGGGGTGCTGTTTTCTACGTTCCCTGAATATCCCCAGGAAATGGCTATTCACGCTGTATATGGGTTTGGCGAGGGCCTTATGAATGGCAGTGCGGAAGGGGATGAGTTCTATTTTGAAAGATCTACAGGCAACCTTCACCGCAAAAACATACTAACCAAAGAATTTTACCTGGAAAGAGGAGAAGGCAGCGGACTTATTAAACTCCCCCTTGATGTTAAGAAGCAACATATATCCTGCCTTGAACCACAGGTCCTGGAACAATTGTTTGCAAGTGCAAGCACTGCCGAAAAAATTGCCGGCCACCCGCTGGATATAGAATTCGCGGTTAAGGACAAGGAAATTTTCTTTTTACAGGCCAGGCCCATTACACGGGAGATCCCCGCGATCGTGGTATATGATAATTCCAATATACAGGAAAGCTATTGCGGGGTTACCACTCCGCTTACTTTTAGCTTCGCCTCCCGTGCCTATAAAACCGTTTACAGACAAACCATGCAGGTCCTTGGGATCCCCGGGAGGAAGATCCTGGCACACGATGCAATCCTCTCCAACCTTTTGGGGCTGGTGAAGGGCAGGATCTATTACAACATCAATAACTGGTACCGCGGTCTTCAACTCCTGCCTTCGTTCCGGCAGAATAAGGCCGATATGGAACTTATGATGGGTCTTGAGGAACCGGTGGACCTGGTAGAGGATGTGGAAAAATCCCTTTCTGAAAAAATAAAGATCCTCCCGGGATTGCTCCTCAATTATTCCAGACTCTGGTTAAAGTTCAAAAAACTGCCGGAGCTGGTACCCGCCTTTCAGGAGAATTTCAGCAGGTATTATACGGCATTTTATAAGGAGGAGTTTCAAACATTGAATTCTTCTGAATTCCTTCAGAAGAAAAATGATCTGGACGAAAACCTGCTTAATTCCTGGAGCATTCCTATTATCAACGATTTTAATGTGATGATGGTTAATGGTGCCGTCATGCGAGGGCTTAGGAAAGCTGGTATAACCCGGCCCGAAGAATTTATTACCCGCTACCTCTGCGGTGATCCTGAAATTGAAAGCACCCAACCCACCCTTGCAATGATAAACCTGGCCGAAACCGCGCAGCAATATCCGGGGTTGAGGGAACTTATTATCAGCTTTCCGGAAGACCTTCATACTACTATAGAAAGGGATCATCCCGAATTTTATAAGAAGGTAACAGCTTTTATTCACCAATACGGTGACCGCACCGTGGGCGAATTAAAACTGGAAACCTTCACTATGCGGGTCAGGCCCCAAATTTTTTATAAGTACCTGCGTAATTTCCTGGCCGGGGAAAAGATAGCAACTGCAGATCTTGGTAAAGTAAAGGCGGAGGCAGAAAAAGAACTTGAAACCCTGCTGCAAAAAAGATCCTTTCTTTTTAAACGAAAACTGCATAAGGATCTAAAAAAACTGAAACTGGCCATACGCTACAGGGAAAATATGAGGCTGGAAAGAACCCGACTTTTTGGTATGTACCGGCAGGTGTACCGTGCAAGGGGTCGCGCGCTGGTGGAAGATGGCAGGCTGGAAACGGTTGAAGATGTATTTTATCTTACAGAAGATGAACTTATTGATCTAAATGAAGCTGCAAATCTTAAACAGCTTATTGCAGAAAGAAAAGAGGAATTTTCGCGTTATAGAAAGCAGGAAGTACCCTCCCGGGTAATTGTGCCTTCCCCGCCAAAACAGGAAGATATTGCCATTGAGGAGACCGGGATCTTAAAAGGGCAGGGTTGTTATCCGGGACAGGTGAGTGGTGAGGTGATTCTGATTAAAGATCCCGGGGACAGTCTGGATGTTAATGGAAAGATCATTTGCGCCCTGCGTACAGATCCAGGTTGGGCCGCTTTGTTTCCTACCTGCAAGGGGGTACTTATTGAGAAAGGATCTTCCCTGTCACATTCTGTTATCCTGCTGCGGGAACTGGGAATCCCCACTATTATTAATATCCCAAACCTTTGTTCCCGGTTAGCATCGGGAGATAGGGTGAAGATGGATGCAGCCAGCGGAGAAATTATAAGAGGGGAAGCTATGGCTGCAGCCCATTAAAATGATGTAAGAATGTCTCAAATTGAACGTATAATATATTCCGGGGTCTTGCCTGAAAGTTTTTTTGCAATCCCGCAGAAGATCTATGAAGGCCTGGGGTTCCTTCCCGAAGAAAACAGGGAAGAGGTAGAGGCACTTTTTCAGCTTAAAAGGAAGGATCACGACATCATAATTTATACAGATCATAAGAACATCAGGCTGGTGGGGATCTTTCCGCAGCAATCGGTTACAGCTTATTTCGGGTATTGGGAAAGTACCAATGATCCAGATCTTAATAGTTCGGCTTTCAGGATGCTGGAGGAAGATGCCCAAAAATTTGGAAAGGCTTCTCTTACCGGGCCAACTAACTTTAATACATTTCACAGGTACAGGTTGCGGCTTGGCCCCGTTCCTTCGTGGACCATGTTTGACAGGGAACCCGTTAATCCCGGTTATTATCCCGCCCTGCTGGGCAATTTAAATTGCAGGATATCCCTCACCTATGAAAGCCGGCGTATTCCGGCAGCCGAGATCCAAAAGATCTATCGGGATAAACAGAGATTTGTTGAGGAGGTAAAACAACTTCCCTTTGAAATTATTCCGCTCACGCCGGAAAACTGGCATTTGTATGAGAAAGATATCTATGAGCTCATAGAAGCGATTTTTAGTGGAAATGCGGGGTATAAGACTATTGAACCGGAAGAATTCGGCCTGCTATATAATAGAAAGTTTGCTGAAAAATTATGCCCGTACACCGCCAGCCTTTTCCGCGACACTAAAACCGGGAAGCTTGTAGCACTCACATTTTGTCATCCCAATTATAAATCTGTTTCCGGGGAAATCCCTGATTTTCCTTCTTTTGAAGTGGACTATCCCAGGCTTAAGAACCCCACGATGCTGGCAAAGTCCTCCGGCGTGCATCCTGCATATCGAAAAATGAATTTGATGAACTATTCCGGAGCCTATGCAATGTTATCCTTTAAGGAGCTGTATGATGATACCATTTTCTGCCTAATGAAAACCGATAATTATTCGCGGCATTTTACAGATGGAATTCCCTGTGAAAAGGCATTTTATGCGCTGTATGAAAAAAGCTTAGGGCATTAGATGTTTCATCTCCTGCAACCCATCAAAATAACTGTTTAACACTGCGGGCAAAAAAGGGTATGGACTTACGGAATGCGCCATGGTGTACATCCCGAAACGGTGCAGCCCGAGATCCAGGGAGGCAAAGAAAAACCCTCTTTCAAATTCTTCCTTATCCTCAAATTTACCGGTAAGCTTATTAAGTTCGTTGCGATAAAATTCCAGGTATTCCCGGCGCTTATGATAAGTTTCAGGCCTTAACACAAAGGAGAGGAATTCTGCCACATCATACTGCGGTATATGAAAAGTTGCCAGTTCCCAGTCATACAGGCAAAGTTCCAAACCTGCGGCACCCATTTTAAAACAGGTGTTTCGCGGATTAAAATCATTATGCACCAGTGTTTTTGGCATTTTTTCAAGCTTGTCCCAATACACCGGGATTTTATCAATAGCTTCATACAGCAGCGCCGAGTTTTGTGAAGTGTAGACCTGTGGAAGTACTTTTACCGCATGGTCCAGCAGGGCCGTCCACAGCGGTTGAAGATCTTCCATATATTTTTTGGAAGCCACATCCTCTTTCCAGTATTGCAGGTCCAGGGTTTCAGGAGTTGTGAGATGGGCTGCATGCCATTTCGCAATTTTAGATAAGGATTCCATTATATGTTCCGGAGTCCATAGTTCGGGCTGCATTACGGTATTAAGCAATTCTACCTCCTCCAGGTATTCCATGAGGATGAGAAAGATCTGGTTTTGTGCATCCACGTGCAGCCCGAAGATCTCCGGTTGAAATGCGGCCGGGGCGTTTTGGTAGATCTCCAGTTCGCGCATATGCGTATTGCTGAATCCTGTGAGTTCCTGGAATTGAGAATACACTGCGTTCAATTCCTCCCCGCATATTTCAGAAAGACTGTTAAGCATACCTGAAGTTACGCTGCCGTGAGGCTTTACTTTCATCACCATTTTTCGGGTGTGGGGAACTTCATTTTCGGTATAAGCTACCTCCAATCCAAAATGGCCAATTTCCAGGCCTGTTGTTCCCGCATTCAAGGTGGAAAGAATACTTGCCGAATTATCCACCGGAAACCGCTTCACATTTGAAACTTTTATAACTGAAGCCGGGTTGTGTTCCTGCAGGAGCTTTTCAATAAATTCGGTTTTAAAATAATCTGAAGTATTCATAGGGCTATTTTAATATACTGTGAGGCACGCTTTCCATCACGCGCACATTCATAAAATAAAAACAGGCTTCTTTCCGCGTAAGTTTGTTTGATTCCCCCTCCAGCCGAAATTCCAGGCAGGTAGTTTCGCCCTGAGACTGCAAAAGATTCCAGTAAACCATGCGCAGTGGTAGTTTCCGCATTGTAAACAGGTTGGCGCATACCTCCTCAAAATGAGATTGTGATACATATTCAAAAATATTGGACAAGCCTGCTTTGTTTATTTTTTGACCCTCGGGGGATAATAAATATTCAACAGCTTCACCGGTTACAATATTCAATTTTGGCAGTTGCGCACGAAGCTTTAAAAAATTCTCTTTTCTGTAACAGGGTGGTAAAATAATTTCGGGTATTTCCTCCGGACCAAACATAAAGAAACGGAAATAGAAATTATCCCGCACCAGTTGATTTGATATAAAGACTTTTAGCCGGTTGTAAAAAAGCTCTCCGCCAGATTCCTTTACATATTTAAAAAGTTGAGGATCCCGCCCTTTGCTAAGGTTTTGTTGGTCAAAATATTCTATAAACCGGGCTTTAAATTCTGACTTTTCCAAATTGGTAAGAAAATATTCATATTGAGCAGCAGTTTCAGTGAAAGAAAGCAGGTGACGGACTTTTTTCTGTAACTCTTCCGGTAACCCCGGCAAAAAGTGGTGAATATAGGTTTCCAGTTTCCCTGCGGAAATGATCCCCCCGGGATGCTTTGCGAAAAAATCCTCCCAGTGTTCCCTCAGGGTGGGTTCCAGTGCTGGTGCAACACTTTCCCAGGCCCCTGCAACATCTTTCATCCCGTTGAAACCCATTAAAGAGATCAACACATCGTGTTCCAGGTGTTCAATAATATGGGTTTTTAATAATAACAGCCGGTTCTGTTCGGGGTTAAGATCTATTGAGGTTAGACTTCGCGGCTGTTTCAAAAGGGCATTCAGCACATTGCAACCTGCAGAAGTGACCATTAAAAGATCATCTTTTGGAGTGATGTCCATTGCGTTATATAAAGTGTCATAACCTTCCCAAACCAGGGAATACCTGATGAGGTTGAGGTCTACATTTTCAAATTCGGTATGCATAGGTCTTTGTATAATATTTTGGAATAATGCCGCTGGTCCAGGGGCATTTTTTCAATGCTTTCTACGGTGCCAATTATGCTTGCGGGGAAGTGTTTTTCCAGGGCAAGTTTTAGCTCCCTGATGGGTGTTTTCCCCTGAACATAGATGCGGAAGCCTTTGGGATCATAGATGGCTGCGGCGTAGTTCACCCCCGCTACATGGGCCAGCACATGTTCCAGCTGGTAATGCTGAAAGCCCTGAAGCCGGCCTTCATTTCCGGATCTGCCAGTAAGGTAAAGTTCCCCTTTATCATTAAGAAATCCGTGATCTCCGGTGTTTAGCCATTTATTGCCGGGCTGGGTGACCACGTGCTCCCCGCTTACTTCCACGAGTCCGCTGTCGTTGGGACCGGTAATTTCTTTATTGGTGAGATGGGAAATAATTCTAAGCTCAATTCCGGGATGCACTGTTCCAACAAAATATCCGCGGGAAGGATTTTTGCGCTCCTCGGTGACTTGCCTCACTGCAATAGGCTCTGCCTGGGTTGAACCATAAATAATGTAGACAGAGGCATTCACAAAATAATTCTGAAGCAGGTGCGGCAGGTATTCGGGAACCGGCGATCCTCCAATACCCAGTTTTTTAACACTGGGAAGAATGAGTTTTTCTTTTTGAAGATAAGAAACCAGGATCTTGAAATAATGAACATTTCCTGTAAGGCTGTCAATTCCCTCATCCAGGAGTTGGGCGATTATTTTTTCGGGATCTGTTTCCCGAACGTCAAGGTCCGGGATATCCGGGATCAGCGTTGTGATCCCCAATGAAAGATTATGCAGCAGGATATTGGGAAAAAGCGGAAGGTCCTGTTGCCCGGGTAAGGGAGGAAAACTCTGTTTCAGTGCCAGGTGTTGGGCCTTCAGTATTTGATGCGTACGAATTGCTGCGGAAGGTTTACCGGTTGTGCCGGAACTAAAGGAGATCAACGCAGGCTGTTCTGCCGACACCAGTACAGGGCTGAAATATGCGGTCTTTTGCAGAGCAGAATCCTGTGCCAGGGTTTTCACCCTTATAAAGGAAAGGATTCGTTTAATGTGGTCTTCCGGGTTTTTAAGGTAAACGGCTTTTATTTTATGGCTAAAAATTAATCGTAACAGGTCGGTCTCCCTGGAGTTTGCAGGCGGAAGAACAGGGGTAGCCCCATAGGCCATAATTCCTAATATTGCGCATATAAGTTCGAAGGAAAAGGGAATGCCCAGCAGGATCCTGTTCCCTTGTTTAATTTTTTTTAATTGGAGGGACCTGCACACAAATGCCACCCCTTCCAGGAGATCGTGCCCGGTAAAGTATATATCATCCCCCCGGGATTAGGCCATTTAATAAAGGTTTTATCCGGATTCTCAATAAGATTTTTATGAATAGCCGAATAAAAATTTGAGGTCATAAAGGGGTGTTGTTAGATGGCTCAAGCTACTTGAAATTTTTGAAATTGCCAAGGGATTCCGGTGGTTTACAGCCACTTATTACAATTAAATTTGGGAATAAAAGTTGGATGGTATAATGAAATCACCGGGAAAGAAAATTCGGTCAATTAAAGGGGAGAATGTGGAAATTTTTTATAATTTTGCCCTCCACTTGCTCGAGTGGCGGAACTGGTAGACGCGCTGGATTCAAAATCCAGTATTTTCGGATGTGCGGGTTCGATTCCCGCCTCGAGTACTAAACCCCTGTGAAAACAGGGGTTTTTTGTTTTGTACTATTTGCTATGTATTTTGTTTACTCCATATCAAGTTTAACGCGCAACTACATCTACGTTGGTCTCACGGATAATGTGGAAAGGAGATTTATTCAACATAATACAGGTCGTAATAAAACCACCAAACCATATCTCCCCTTTAAGTTAATATACACTGAAGAATTTCCAGATCGTGATGCCGCAAGAAAGCGGGAAAAATATTTAAAATCTGGAATAGGCAAAGAATTCTTAAGAAGTAAGCTGTAGATCCGGTATTTTCGAATGTATTGCGGGCCTGCCTGCCGGCAGTAGCAGGCCTGCCTGCCGGCAGGCAGGTTCATTCCCGCCTCGAGTACTTAAAAGACCCCTGTGAAAACAGGGGTTTTTTGTTTTGTACAATTTACTATGCGAGTAATATATACCATTTCCACTAAAAGCAGAAGTCTTGATGGAAAGCTCTTTGTTTTTAAAATCCCCTTTTTCTTACAATAAAACCCTCCCGGGATCATAATAAATCCGGGGAGCGAACTAAAATTTCCTAATTTTAAGACAAATACGCTCAAATGAATTTTTTAAGGAGTAGCCTCTTTCCTTACAGGTACCTCATTCTATTACTTGTTTTATTTTTCTGCTATATTCTATGGCCGGGAGTGGAAAAAGCCCTCAAGGTAGATAACAGTCTCAATATCTGGTTTCTCGAAGATGACCCTGCGCTTGTTGAATATAAAAAATATACCGAGCGGTTTGGGAACGATGAAAGTATAGTGCTTCTTATTAAAGAATCTTCCGGTGTCTTAACTTCCGAATATTTCCAATCTTTTATAAATCTAACAGATTCTCTTGAGGCAATTCCGGAAGTGGAAGGCGTACTGGGGCCGGGGAACATTCAGGTTCCAACTAATAATTTACTGGGTCCCGGTGGAAGAAGTCTTATAAAAAAGGATTCTGAGGTTAAGGACGTGGTTCAAGACCTGGAGGAACATACGTATATACGGGATGAATTCTTCACAGAAGATAAAAAAGCTGCAAGATTTGTGATCGTTTTTAAACCCCTCCCGGATTTTGATCTCCATCGTGACAGGCTCATAAAGGAGGTAAGGAATACGGTGGCGGCAGAATTCCCGGAAGGGAACACGTTCTTAGGGGGGTAGGTGTAATCTTTTCCGGCTTGAACAGTTTGTCTCAGGAGGATTTTACCTTCTTCCTGGGACTTGGGTATCTCCTTATGTTTTTACTGATACTGGTCCTTTTCAGAAGTTTTTACGTCCTGGCATATACCTTTCTTACCATAGCCTTTTCCACTTATATCTGTTTAGGTATTTATGGGATGATGGGCCATCAGCTTAATTTAATGACAACATTAATACCTACGGTCCTTATTCTACTGGGGATTTTGGATATTGTTCATATAGTCAAGGAACACCAGTCTATTGAAAATAACAACCCGCAAGATGTAATAGCAAGTTTAAAAAAGGTTTTTCGTCCCTGTTTATATACAAGTCTTACCACAATGGCAGGATTTCTTTCCCTACTAAGCAGCCCAATGGCAATCCTTAAAAATTTTGGGATCTATACTGCTTTGGGTATATTTTTATGCTTTGGATTCAGTTTTTTCCTTGGACTCATTTTCCTACCGCATATAAGCCGGAAAGAAAATCTAATTATTCCCAGAGCCTGGCTTCCTTCTCTTCATGATCATATCCTGAAGAAAAAATTTGCTTATTCCGTCTTAGCGGGGTTACTTATCCTGGTTTCCGCTTTAGGGATATTTAAGCTGAATAATAACACATATACTTTGGGTTATTTCCCGCAAGAGCATGAGGTGGTACAGGATCACCTTGAAATAGAAAGTACCTGGGGCCCTTATATGCCTTTTGAACTTATGATCACTCCTTCAACGGGATATACTTTACACTCCCCGGAAGTAGTGCAGGCGGGGCTTAATTTTTCAGATTCTATTCTGGGAATTCCGGGAATAGGATCTTCTTTCGGTTTTCCCCAACTTTATTATGCCGGGTTAAAAAACAGGTATAAAGAAAATGCAGCCCAAATGTTGACCCGAAGATCTGGTTTATCGCAGGTTGACAAATTTTTGCAAACCGGTTATCCCCAGTTAAGCGGATATTATATTGACCGCGACACCGGCACCGGAAAGATCACAGTCTTTGGAAAGATGAGTTCTGCGGTGGAGCTTACCGAAAAAAAAGATGCTTTACTTAAAACCGCAAAAGCGACTTTTGAAGATTTGGCAGAAATAACTCCGGCGGGATATTTGCCAATGTATTCTCAAATTGTGCATTACGCCGCCCAATCTCAGGTTTATAGTCTCCTCCTTGCATTTGTACTGGTATTCCTGCTTGTATATTTGTTCCTTAAAAGTTTTAAACTGGCCTTGCTTTCAATTTTTCCAAACCTCTTCCCGGTGTTATTAATTCTGGGAGTGATGGGATGGTTCCATATCGATCTTGATATTGCCACTGCCAGCATTAGCGCTATCGTACTTAGTTTTTGCATTGATGACACGCTGCATTTTATGTATCATTACAAAAAGCACCGGGATTTGGGGGAAAGTCCCTCAAGGTCACGACTGCTCACCCTGGGCAGGGTTGGCACTGCCATTATACTCACCAGCCTTATCCTCTTGGCGGGATTTTTACTTATGCTTTTCGCCTCCTTAAAAACGGTTTTCTTATTTGGACTGTTAACGTCAATTGCCATTGTTGGCGCATTGTTTAGCCATTTGATCCTTTTGCCCCTTCTGTTGGAGCGGTTTGAAAACTCAAAAGTTGCTACAGGATGAAGTTTTTTAAAAACAAATGTTTCGCGGGATTATAAAGGATCCCACTTTTACTGTTTTAATTTGTGAGGGAAATGTTAAAAGTGTGCCGACTTTATTATATTGGGGCTGTTGAAAATAAAAACAGGCACTATGAAGACCGGTAAAAATCGATGGCTTATTGCCCTCTCGGCAGTTGGGATACATCTTTCAATAGGGGCTGCGTATGCATACAGCGTGTACACCTTGCCTTTAGTTGAAACTATGGGCTGGACAGTAGCCGAAGTAACTGTTGCTTTTACTATAATGATGGTCCTTGGTGGCGGTTCGGCAGCCTTGTTTGGAAGAATGGTAGAACGAAATGGTCCACGAAAATCGGCGATTTTAGCCGCCGTGTTATTTGGATTAGGTCAGGCAGGATCTGGTTTTGCGGTTTCCATTGATTCTCTGTGGTTGTTCCTGTTAACCTATGGATTATTAAGTGGATTGGGTTTGGGGATAGGTTATATTTCACCGGTTTCCACCCTGGTTAAGTGGTTTCCAGATCGTCGTGGACTTGCAACCGGAATGGCTGTACTTGGGTTTGGTTCAGGGGCTTTGATCACCGCCCCGGTGGCTGCCAGCTTAATGGAATTTGTGGGAATTTCTTCAACTTTTTACATATTGGGAGTTTGTTATTTTGTGGTTATGACATTATCTGCATTATATATTGCACCGCCGCCAAGAGGATGGGTTCCGGTTATTAATGTAAAACATAAGCCTTCTTTTGGAACCATCACTATTAAAAAAGATCTGGCCCAATTAACGGCTCATGAAGCTGTAAAAACAAAGCATTTCTGGATGTTGTGGTCTATCATGCTTATCAATACAAGTGCAGGTATCATGATGATCTCGGTGGCTTCTCCAATGGCCCAAACGGTAGTAGGTATTTCTACCGCCGCGGCGGCAACTATGGTTGGAATTATGGGTATTTTTAATGGGGCAGGCAGACTTGGCTGGGCGGCAGTATCAGATTATATTTCCCGTCCGGTTGTATTTATAATTTTCTTTATTATCCAGCTTATAACCTTTTTAACGCTTCCCATCATTACAAGTGCGATCGTGTTCCAAATATTAATATTCCTTGTGGTGAGTTGTTATGGGGGCGGATTTTCAAATCTGCCTGCATTTATTGCAGATATGTTCGGCACCAAAGAACTTGGTGCAATTCATGGATACCTTTTAACCACCTGGTCTTTAGGCGGTTTAATAGGGCCAACTCTGGTCTCACAAATCTATACAAGAACCGGAAGTTATGTACCTGTATTTTATGTGTTTGCAGGCATGGTCGCTATTGCCCTTATCATCTCAATTTTTTTGAAAGCCGATGTGAGAGGAGTTCAAAAACAGCAAAAGCAACGGTCTGAGATTATAACTGCTTCCCGGTAGGCAGTGTTGTTCCCCCCTTATATAAAAAAGCTCTTATAACTCTGGGATAGGAAAAAGTTACGTAAACGGTTGGATTGAAAGAAAAATCGTCTTTTAATAAGTATTATTTATATAAGTATTATTTATAAATGTGACCCACTCGGGTACTTTTAGCAAAAAATCAAACGAACCCCATCAACTTCAATGTTACGGGGTTTTTTGTTTTTAATGATATAGGCTGCCTTCTCTTTACCCTCCACTCCAGTAATTCCTTTTAACTATAGACATTCTAAAAGGATTGACTATTAATTTTTGGTGACTTTCATTGTATCAAATAATACTCTGAAAATTACACATTTGGTAAACTAAAAAAAATTATTTAAATTTGTTAACCAGTTGGTTAATTCATTTGGTTAAACAATATGGTTAAAATTTAAAACAGGAGAAATGAAAGACGAAAAAACACAAACTGAGGATCATATTTTAAATTCTGCTGAAAAAGTGTTCCAGCGCAAAGGAATGGATGGCGCAAGAATGCAGGAGATCGCTAATGAGGCGGGAATAAATAAGGCCATGCTGCACTACTATTACAGGAGCAAACGCTTTTTATTTGAAGCTGTTTTTGCCAAAGCCTTTTCACTGATAGCTCCCGAGATAGACCGGGTATTAAGTGATGATAATACCGACCTTTTTCAGAAAATAAAAAACTTCACCAACAGCTATATAAGTTTCATACAAAAGCATCCTTACCTGCCAAATTTCATTATCCAGGAACTTAATAGGGATGCCGATTTTATTAAAGTACTACAAGCAAAGAAGGGCTTTCCCGACTTTTCAAAATTTGAGGCCCAGGTAGAAAAAGAGGTGCAGGAAGGAAAAATAAGACCTATAAAGGCTGAACAGCTATTTGTTCATCTACTGTCACTTAACATTTTCCCGTTCCTGGCCGCACCATTGTTTAAAGGTTTCCTGAAAATTGACGATAAGGCCTATAAAGACCTTATGGAGGAAAGAAAAGAGGAAATATCAAACCTTTTGATCAATTATATAAAAATAAAGGAATGAAAAAGTTAGTTGTATTAACCCTTCTTTTGATTGGCGCAGTAAGTCCGGCCCAGGAGATCCTTACTCTTCAGGAGTCCTATGAACTCGCAGAGAAAAATTATCCTTTGGGGAGCCAGATACAATTATTGGAAGAAAAGGCTGCCCGTGAGCAGGAAGTGATCCAGAAAGATTACCTCCCGAAGTTTAATATAAATGCAAAAGCGAGCTATCAATCTGATGTGACAGAAATTCCAATAGATCTTGGAGGGCAAAGTATTGAAACTGTTGATAAGGACCAATACCGGGCTACCCTTGATGTTGAACAGTTGATCTTCAATGGAGGCGCCATAAACTCCAGAAGTAGCCTCAAAGATTTGGAATTACAATCACAGGCCCAGCAAGTGAGGGTTAGTCTTTATCAAATAAAGAAAAGGATCAACAGGTATTATTTTGGAGCCTTACAGCTTCGGGAACAGATCTCACTTCTGGAATCAAAGGAAAATGCCCTGGGCGGAAGAGTAAAAGAACTGGAATCCCAGGTTAAATATGGGACAGCCTTACCAGCATCTGAGAACGTAATAAAAGCTGAAATATTAAAAATAAAGCAACAAAAGGAGGAGGCAGAATCTCAGCTGCATACTGTCTTAAAGAGCTTATCGGCATATATAGCCAGGCCTGTAGACATTTCTACAGTCCTGGAATTGCCGGAACAGGAAATTTTGATAGAGGCCCCGGGTGCCAGGCCCGAGATTGAATGGTTCAACCTACGGGAAGAAGAACTGGATCAAAACAAGGAAATACTTGCTAAAAGCCTGTACCCTAATATTTATGGGTTCGCCCAGGGAGGTTATGGGAAACCGGGTTATAATTTCCTTGATAATTCATTTCAGGATTTTTATATGGTCGGAGTGAAAATGAACTGGAATGTTTTTGACTGGGGTAAGGTTAAAGAACAGCAAAAATCCCTGGACATCTCTAAAGATATGATCAACGCAGAAAGGGAAACCTTCAATTTCAATAATAATATTGAACTGGAAGAAGCCCTTATTAGAATAGATCAGCTTCAAAAAACGCTCCTTCAGGATAATGAGATTATCGCTTTACGGGAGAATATAGCTGAATCTTCAAATTCCCAGCTAAAAAACGGAATTATAACTCCTTCAGAATATTTAACCGAGTTCAACAATTTATACGAAGCAAAGATAAATCAACAACTTCATAAAGTTGAACTTGAAATGGCGAAAGCAGATTACAGGATTATTAAAGGAAATAAAGAAAATAAACTACGATGAAAAAAGCAATAGTAATAGTGATATGGGTTGTCGGGTTGAGTTTCATCTCTTGTAGTGATGAAAATAAAGCCGACGGTTATGGAAACTTTGAAGCCACAGAAATTATAATTTCTTCAGAAGCCCAGGGGAAAATAAAATATTTCAATGTGAGGGAAGGAGATGAAATTGAACCGGGAATTAAGGTTGCCCTTATTGATACCATCCAACTTCATTGGGAAAAACAGCAATTACTGGCTTCCCAAAAAACAGTGTCGTCGAGATCTCAGGGGGTATTCACACAAATTGACGTTTTAAATGAAAAATTAAAAATAGCTGAAAGGGAAAAAAAGAGAGTAAAGGACCTTTTGGCCGAGAATGCCGCAACACAAAGACAGATGGACCAGACTGAAGGCGAGGTCAAAGTAATTAGAGAAGAGATTAAAAATGTAAGAACAAAAAACACTCCTATTATAAACGAAACAGAATTGATCCAGGCTCAAATTGCAAGGATAAACGATCTCATAGAAAAGAGCATTGTTGAAAACCCCTTAAAAGGAACTGTATTGGCCACGTATGCAGAGACCGGAGAGATTACAGGTTATGGAAGACCCTTATATAAAATAGCCGATCTGGAAAATATGACCTTGCGGGTTTATATAAGTGAAACCCAACTTTCAGATATTAAACTGGGCCAGGAAGTACATGTGAAAATTGATTCAAAGAAAGATAACATGAAGTCCTACCCCGGGAGAATTTCCTGGATCTCATCTACGGCAGAATTCACACCCAAGACCATCCAAACCAGGGAAGAAAGATCCAATCTGGTGTATGCGGTAGACGTAAAAGTTAAGAATGACGGCTCTCTCAAAATAGGAATGCCTGCTGAAATGTGGTTGCAAACTGCAGAATAGGTTAAACCAACAAGCAATGAGTATCACCTTAAATAATATTACAAAATCCTACAAAAAGGTCACAGCGGTAGAGAATATCTCTTTTGAGGTAAAACAAGGGGAATTGTTTGGTCTGATTGGTCCCGATGGGGCGGGCAAAACAACCCTTTTCAGGATCCTTACCACCCTTCTGTTTGCAGATAAAGGAGAGGCGACAGTGGCGGGTTTTGATGTTGTAAAAGATTATAAAGAGATTCGGAAATCTGTAGGCTATATGCCGGGAAGATTCTCCCTGTACCAGGACCTTACCGTGGAAGAAAATCTGGAGTTTTTTGCAACCATTTTTGGAACCACCATAGAGGAGAATTACGATTTGATCAAAGATATCTATGTGCAGATAGAACCCTTCAAAAACAGAAGGGCCGGCAAACTTTCTGGAGGGATGAAACAAAAGCTGGCGCTATCCTGTGCTCTTATTCATAAGCCCAAGGTGTTATTTCTGGATGAGCCCACTACCGGAGTAGATCCTGTTTCCCGAAAGGAATTTTGGGACATGTTGAAAAGACTTAATGACAAAGGAATTACCACCCTGGTGTCAACCCCATATATGGATGAGGCCTCGCTCTGCGACCGGATAGCGCTTATCCAGGGAGGAAAAATACTTAAAATAGATACTCCCTCCAATATTATCTCGCAGCACGAAAAGCAAATTTTTAACGTGGGAGCAAAAGAGATGTCTAAACTTATAAGCGATCTGAAGGAATTTCCAGATAATGAAAGTGTATACGCTTTTGGGGAATTTGTTCATTATACCCATTCCAATCCCCGCTTTTCCACCAATCATCTGGAGAAATTTTTATTGGAAAGAGGTCATTTGAATGTAAGTATAGAGCCAACTCCTCCGGGCATTGAAGATGTCTTTATGGATCTGGCCGGAACCAAACAAATAAAAGCTGAAGGAAAATGAGGACTGAAGAAACTGTAATTGAAGTGGAAAATCTCACTAAAAAATTTGGCCAGTTCACGGCGGTAAATGAGATCACCTTCAAGACCTATAAAGGGGAGATCTTTGGTTTCCTGGGTGCGAATGGCGCCGGCAAAACCACGGCGATGAAAATGCTTATAGGGATCTCAAAACCATCATCGGGAGAGGCTTCGGTGACAGGATTGGATGTCTATACCCAACCCGACAGGATAAAGAGAAACATTGGTTATATGAGTCAGAAATTCTCTTTGTATGATGATCTTACCATAAAGGAGAATATTACTTTTTTTGGGGGAATATATGGGCTTAACCAGAAAGCAATTAAAACAAAAATTCAGGAAATCATTGAAGATCTGGGTTTGGAAGAGGTAGCGAATAAACTGGTGGGCGGCCTTCCTTTAGGCTGGAAACAGAAACTGGCCTTTTCAGTGGCATTATTGCATGATCCCAGGATCGTATTCCTGGATGAACCCACAGGAGGTGTAGATCCTATTACCCGCCGTCAATTCTGGGAATTGATCTATAAACAGGCATCCAGGGGCACTACCATCTTTGTTACTACCCATTATATGGATGAAGCGGAATATTGCGACCGGGTTTCCATAATGGTGGAAGGAAAAATTGAGGCGCTGGATACCCCTAAAAATTTGAAAATGCAGTATGAAGCCAATTCCATGGATGGGGTATTCTTAAAGTTAGCTAGGAATGTGGAATAAGATCTGCCGCCTCACAGAATTATAAAAAATCTATATGAAACGTTTTATTGGATTTGTAAAAAAGGAATTTTATCACATTTTTCGTGATAAGCGATCTATGTTCATTCTGTTTGGGATGCCTATAGCCCAGATCCTACTTTTTGGTTTTGCCATAACCAACGAAATCAACAATGTTGAAATTGGCATACTGGATAAGTCAAAAGACAATGAAACGCTTAAGATAATTAATAAAATAAACGCCTCTCAATATTTCACAATAGGGAATGTGGTGGAAAATGAAAATGAGATAGAATCTGTATTCAGAAAAGGGGAAGTCAAAGCCTTCCTTGTTTTTGAAAAAGGCTTTGCCGAAAATTTACATTCGCTCTCCATCGGGAAGATCCAGGTTATAACAGATGCTACAGAACCAAATACCGCCAATACTATTGTGAATTACATCCAATCTATTATTGGACATTATCAACAGGAGTTGAACGGTACAACCGGTAAAGGGGTACAGATCAACATTGAGACGCGAATGTTCTATAATCCCGAACTTAAAAGTGTATTCAATTTTCTTCCTGGGGTGATGACGGTAATTCTCATGTTGGTTTCGGCCATGATGACCTCCATTTCCATTACCCGTGAAAAGGAATTGGGAACTATGGAAATTTTACTGGTATCTCCTTTAAAACCGTTTCAGGTCGTGTTGGGCAAAGTGTTCCCTTACATTTTCCTGTCTATTATAAACGCTTTGGTCATACTCATCCTGGGAATTACGGTTTTTGGAATGCCCATAGAAGGGAGTTTGGTCCTCCTGGCTTTTGAAACCGTGCTGTTCATAATCACCGCGCTCTCTTTGGGAATTCTAATCTCCACCATCGCTGAAACCCAGCAAGCAGCCATGATGATATCCCTTATGGGTCTTATGTTACCCGTGATCCTCTTGTCTGAATTCATCTTTCCCATATCCAGCATGCCTGAAATCCTTCAATATATTAGCCACATTATTCCGGCAAAATGGTTTATAATAATTCTGAAGGGGATAATGCTAAAAGGGGTGGGGCTTATGTATTTGTGGAAGGAAACTCTCATCCTTATCATTATGGCTGTTTTTCTGATTGGCCTGAGCATTAAAAAATATAAAATAAGACTGGAATAATGAAAACCATTAGTTATATCATACAGAAAGAATTCCGGCAAATTTTCAGGAACAAAGGAATGTTGCCCATTATTTTTGTTCTTCCCTTACTCCAATTAATAATCTTATCTAATGCAGCGACCTTCGATATTGAAAATATCAAATTCTCATATGTAGACCATGACCGTAGTTCAACTTCCAGGGCCCTGATAGAGAATTTTGAAGGCTCCCCTTATTTTGATGTGCTGCATTCTTTCCCCTCTCATTCATTGGCTTATGAAGCCATGGAAAAAGGTAAAACAGATGTTATCCTGGAGATCCCTTCAAATTTTCACACGAGGCTTATCAGGGAGCAGGAGGCTGGTGTGGGGGTTTATATCAATGCCATAGATGGATCTAAAGCAGGAGTGGAAAGTGTATATATCAATAAGATCATTTCAAATTTTAACAGGAATATTTCTACTACAACTGCCGGATTTAATCAGCTTCAAAATAAACCCCTTGAAGTTTTGAACGTCCCTTCTTTCTGGTACAATAATACGCTTAACTATAAGATCTTTATGGTACCGGGAATCCTGGTGCTACTGGTCACTATGTTAACCCTATTCCTCTCCGGGATGAATATTGTGCGGGAAAAAGAAATAGGCACCCTGGAGCAGATCAACGTTACGCCAATAAAAAAGTACCAGTTCATAATTGGGAAACTATTTCCTTTTTGGGCCCTGGGACTCCTTATTATGACAATAGGCCTGTTGATTTCCAGGATCATTTTTGCAGTTCCAATAGTAGGTAGCATTCCGCTTATTTATTTGTTCACATCTGTGTACCTCCTGGTAGTTCTGGGTATGGGGTTGTTAATATCTAATTATACCGATACACAACAACAGGCGATGTTTATTGCCTGGTTCTTTGTTGTAATATTTATTTTGATGAGTGGGCTTTTTACCCCCATAGAGAGTATGCCAGACTGGGCTCAAAAGATCACCATCCTAAATCCCATCAGGTATTTTGTAGAAATAATAAGAATGGTGATGCTTAAAGGATCTGGTTTTAAAGATATTTTACCGCAGCTAAGCATTATTTCAGGTTACGCCCTGGTTATGAATGCACTTGCTGTATGGAGCTATAAGAAGACCAATTAATAGCTTTTGAAAAACATCTCTTAAAAAAGTAAGAAATGAGGAAATTAAAAATTAAAAATATTTTAAGCCTGGCGGCGGCTGTTTTCGGGATTATTACAATTCTTGCCAGTAGTGCGGTTTTGTTTGATTTTTCATACAACTTTAAAAAAGAAGGAAATTACCCCATGTTTATCCTGGTAGTGAATTTTATTTCCGGATGGCTATACCTATTGGCGGCCTACGGAATTAATTATTCAAAAACTTTCACATTATACCTTTTGCCCGGAATTCTTACAATGCTGTTTTTTAGCCTTAGTTTTTTTATTCAGTTAATGATAACCGGAGGGATGTATGAAACAGATACCCTGGTGGCGCTTTTCATACGAATAGCTATCACCGGTGGGCTCACCTATTATGTGTTTAATAAAAGTATAAAGGAAATAAAACAATGAAAGTAACTATGAAAACTCTTCTGGCTCTTATAGCCATTCTCACAATTGGATCTTCAATTGCACAGGAATCTCAGAAAAAACTTTATTCCCTTCGTGTTGCGGCCGATAATTTCAGAAACTCCAAAGGGGTAGCTCAATTTGCACTTTATAATCGGGATGGCACCATCCCGGATGAGAAATTAAAAAAATATTTCAGGAAAGAAGTAGGGGAAATTAAGAACAGTAAATCATCTGTAATTTTTAAAGATCTGCCCAAAGGTCGTTATGCCATTACAGTGCTTCATGATGAAAACGGCAACGGGGAAGTAGATAAAATTCTCTTATTCCCTAAAGAAGGTTTTGGCATTTCAAATTTTGAAAAGATATCTCTTTCAAACCGCCCCGATTTTTCCAAAGCCAGTTTTGAGCTTTGTGAAGAGACCACAAAAAAGATTAAGCTCATCTACAAATGAAAACCAGGATTTTAACGGGTATTTTCCTGTTAATACATATAATAATTGTAGCTCAGAATGAATTAGATTCTTTGCCAAGGCTGGATTTGACCAAAATTGCCCTTGTAAACCAGAGTGATAGTTATATCACATTTCCCGGCGATATTGGGAATCTTGAACCGCTGGTATTTGAAGCCAATATAAACCCTAATTTCATCATTCGGGAACGGGCAGATTCCCGATTGATGGCTGTCCTTACCCCGCAGGTAAGGATCAGGATGTATAACGAAGAATCTTATCCCGTTCAAACTCCCAGTTATATTCCTCAAATTTCAGTTTATCACCTTATAACAGATACCGGATCGCTTGAAAAGACCGCGTTATTTGGGAAAATTGCACATCATTCCAACGGGCAGGATGACCACTTCTATACAGATTCCACTTCTACCGTGATCAATTACAAATCGGGAAATTTTGCTACTAATTTTCTGGAATTC
Organism: Antarcticibacterium arcticum; assembly: GCF_007993795.1. Classification (GTDB taxonomy): domain Bacteria; phylum Bacteroidota; class Bacteroidia; order Flavobacteriales; family Flavobacteriaceae; genus Gillisia; species Gillisia arctica. Next base: position 2,976,724 of record NZ_CP042476.1, read on the forward strand.
GGGATTCTCAGGAGTTTTTACCATGAGCAGCATGCTGCCCTGAGATTCTTTAAATCTTCCCTGGAAATTCATCCTTCCAACTGGATGCTTAAAGAAATGAAAGGAACCTACAGTGGATTAAGATGGCATAATTCATTTCTTGCTTACAAAATGCCTGTAGACAAACACTTTTTCACAGCAAACAGAAGGGCAAGTTTTTCAGTTAAAATTGAAACCTCATTAATGCTTGATAATATTAATGATTGGGAGCTTTTAGATTTAAACAGGTTGAATGCGGCACTTACCATATATTATCACCCAAAGTTTCTGGAGGATATTGGGCTATTTGTCCAGTTCTATAAGGGAAGTGATTATTATAATATTTATTATAACCATAACATTTCTACGATTCGGTTTGGCCTGATGACAGAGATTTTGCGATTTTAACCACTTAAGAATATAATCTTTTTACCCGCTAATACCCCACTTGGCCGAAAACCAATTAAAATTAAAAATAGTTAAGATAGAACCCTATTTAGGTCTTAATGAGTCCCACTGGTTTCCACCTTTTTGAAGTTTTCAAATAAAATTATTTTTAACAGGAAGTAGTAGTCCTAAAATCTTGTGACTAAGAATAAATTTTTAAATTTGGGGCAAGCAATAAACCACACTAATTTAAAAACTACGCTCCATGTCTAAAGTTATGATTGATGCCAAGATCTTTTCCTGTACCCAAAGCCTTGAACTCGCAGGAAAAATAGCCGAAGCCTACGGTGCCCCCCTCGGCAATGTGATCACCAGTCATTACAGCGACGGGGAATTCCAGCCCTCTTTTGAGGAATCTGTGCGTGGAGCCAGGGTATTTATCATTGGTTCTACCCACCCCGGGAGTGACCATTTAATGGAAATGTTGTTAATGCTGGATGCAGCAAAACGGGCCTCTGCCCGCCATATAACAGCTGTATTACCATATTTTGGCTGGGCCCGCCAGGACCGTAAGGATAAACCCCGGGTGCCAATTGCCGCAAAAATGGTGGCCAGTATCCTTGAGACCGCCGGCGCCACGCGCATAATAACTATGGACCTGCATGCTGACCAGATTCAGGGATTTTTTGAAAAGCCTGTAGATCATCTGTTCGCTTCCACAGTATTTTTGCCATACCTAAAAAGTCTCAACCTTGACAACCTAACCATTGCCTCACCAGATATGGGTGGCTCTAAAAGAGCTTATGCATATTCAAAAGCAATGGAAAGCGATGTGGTGATATGTTACAAGCAACGCGCCAAGGCCAATGTGATCTCTCATATGGAGCTTATTGGGGAAGTAACCGGAAAACACGTTGTACTTGTTGATGATATGGTTGATACCGCGGGAACTTTAACCGCCGCCGCCAAACTTATGATGGAACGTGGAGCCCTGAGTGTACGTGCCATTTGTACCCATCCAATTCTTTCCGGCGAAGCCTATGAGCGTATTGAAAACTCGAAATTGCAGGAATTGATCGTGACAGATTCCATTCCACTTAAAAAGGAAAGTCGCAAAATACGCGTTGTTTCCTGTGCCCATCTTTTTGCCGATGTTATGAAACGCGTTCACGAAAACAGATCTATAAGTTCGAAGTTTATTATGTAGTGGTGTTGTGATGAAGTGACGAAGTGAAGAAGTAACCATGTGACGTGAAGTTGTAAGTGGTTAGGAGTTAAAGAGGAAAAGATAAAAGGAGGAAATGAGGAAAGTGATCTCATCTGAATAAGGTTACCTTGTTTATTTCTCAAAACTCATTACCCATTACTAAGAGCAAAAAAGTCAAAGAGGAAAAGAGGAAAGTTCTTGGTTATGAGTTGTCGGTTGTCAGTTTCTTACCTGTGGAGTCCTATATAAAGTTGACCGTTTTTTTCTCAATACTCAATTCTCAATACTCATTACTCTTTCAGCAATCAATTAATATATCCGCGAAAATCTGCTTTTTTATCTGCACCATCTGCGGGAGAAAATTTAAGGTTCAGGATTCAAAGTTTAAAAACCACGACCTTTAAATTTATCCTCTACAGACTACCGTCTTCCGACTAATAACTACTCTTCAAAATAATTCTCTTTCAGCACTTTAAAAACACAAAAATATATCGCACCTTTGCACCCTAAAAATTTTTAATAATGAAATCAATAACGATCAACGGATCTAAAAGAGAAAGCGTGGGGAAAAGGGCGACCAAAGACCTACGTAATGCTGGACAGGTTCCTTGCGTATTATACGGAGGGGGAGAACCATTACATTTTTCAGCAGAAGAAATTGCGTTCAAAAGCCTTGTGTACACACCAGATGTTCACACTGTGGTTTTGGATTTAGGAAAAGGTGAAAAATTTGATGCTGTTCTTCAGGACATCCAGTTTCATCCTGTAACAGATGCCATCCTTCACATAGATTTCTACCAGGTACTGGAAGGAAAAGAGATTGCGATGGAAATTCCTATCCATACAAAAGGTGTTGCACGTGGAGTTAAGAATGGTGGGGTGTTGCGTTACAACCTTCGTCGTTTAAAGGTGAAAGGTATTCCTGCAAACCTTCCCGACTTTATCGAGGCAGATGTTACCAACCTAAAAATTGGTAATAAATTGTATGTTACTGCTGTAGTAAGTGACGATTACAAGATCCTTCACCCTGACAATACTGTTATTTGCCAGGTTAAAACTTCCCGTAACATCATTGCAGATGTTGAGGATGAAGAAGAAGAAGTTGCTGCCGGAGAAGTTCCAGCTACTGAGGTTGGTGCTGAAGGTGCAACCACAGAGGAAGGAAAAGAATAAATTTTCTTTTATCAATATTTTAAACATCCCGTTCCTTCCAGGAGCGGGATGTTTTCGTTTCATCCGGGATGGAATGGGGTTCAAAGTTCAAGGTTCAAAGTTCAAAGTTCAAAGCGCCAAGTACCAGGCACCAAACTCCAAGTTCCAAATTCCTGACTTCTGCGAAATTTAGCGAATTCAGCGGGAAAATATATAGTTCAAGGTTCAAGGTTCAAAGTTCAAAATTCAAAGCGCCAAGTAACAGGCACCAAACTCCAAGTTCCAAATTCCTGAATTCAGCGAAATTCTGCGAATTCAGCGGGAAAATATAAAGTTCAAGATTCAAGGTTCAAAATTCAAAACACCAGGAAAAGAGAATAGCCTGTCACACTCCTCAGTCACACTGAGCCTGTCGAAGTGTGATAACGGAATAAGAAAGGCTTCAACAAGCTCAGCCTGACTTAAACAGAGAAACTCAGGCCAATCAAAATCGTTCGCTGTAAGTTCGAACTACAAAAGTGCAATCGACCAACTTCAAAAGGCAGCCTTATTCAGGCAAGCTCTCCATAATCCGCAACCCCTAACTCATAACATTTACTTAACTCCTAACACTTAACTCCTCACTTTTAAGATTAAATTTTATCTTTACCAAAACTTATTTCATGCTGGCATTCTTCGGAAGGATATTGAGCAAAAAAGAACCCCAGGAACAGGAAGATCCTATGAAAAAATTTTTAATTGCCGGTTTAGGAAATATTGGGCCCAAATATCATCATACACGGCATAACATTGGTTTTAAAGTCCTGGATCATCTTGCCGAAAAGGAGAACATCTCCTTCACCCCTGAAAAACTGGGCGATATAGCGACTTTTAAATTTAAAGGCCGCACCTTTATTTTGCTTAAACCTTCAACATTTATGAACCTGAGCGGGAAGGCAGTTAATTACTGGCTAACCAAAGAAAAGATCCCGTTGGAAAACCTTTTGGTTGTTACAGATGATCTAAATCTTGGTTTCGGCACCATCCGGGTGAAAACCAAAGGCAGCGATGGCGGTCATAACGGGCTTAAGGATATACAGGCTCACCTGAACACTACAACCTACAACCGTTTTAGATTCGGTATAAGCGATGAATTTACGAAAGGGAGACAGGTAGATTATGTGCTGGGGGAATGGAGTGAGGAGGAAGAAAAACAATTGCCGGAACGGCTGGAAAAGTCGGCCGAGATTATTAAATCCTTCGGCACAGCCGGGATTACAAATACAATGAATACTTTTAACGGTAAATAAGATCTCTCTTGAAAGAACATAAAGGCGCAAATGCTTTTAAAAGCGACCATCATACGGTAATTACCATAGGGACTTTTGACGGGGTTCATGCCGGACATCAAAAAATAATTGAACGCCTTGTTGCAACTGCAAAGGTAAGCCAACTGGAATCGGCTATACTTACATTTTTTCCGCATCCCCGTATGGTGCTCCAGGAAGACAGTGATATTAAACTTATAAATACCATAGAGGAGCGAAAACAACTCCTTGAAAAATCTGGGGTTGACCATTTAATAATTCATCCATTTACCCACCAATTCTCCCGGTTAACCGCGCTCGAATTTGTGAGGGATATCCTGGTGAACAAACTTAAGGCTAAAAAGGTCATCATAGGTTATGATCACCGTTTTGGCCGCAACCGCACTGCCGATATTGATACCCTCAAGGAATTTGGAGTTCAGTTTGGGTTTGAGGTAGAGGAGATAAGCCAGCAGGATGTTCAGGAAGTTGCGGTAAGTTCTACCAAAATAAGAAAAGCTTTAATAGATGGTAGGGTAGAGAAGGCCAATAATTACCTGCAACATCCCTTTACCCTTACCGGAACTATCGTTCCCGGAAGAGGACTGGGCAAGGATTTTGGATATCCTACCGCCAATTTAAAGATTGAAGAAGATTATAAGCTTATTCCTAAGATTGGGGTCTATGTGGTAAGAGCCATGATAGATGATATTCCGTATTTTGGAATGATGAGCATAGGAACAAATCCTACCGTAGGAGGGAAAGAAATGAGCATCGAGACCTATTTCTTTTTGCTGAATAAAGATCTCTACGGTAAAAAATTGCAAATTGAATTGCTTACGCGCATAAGGGATGAGAAAAAATTTGATTCGGTAGATGCGCTTAAGATTGCCATGAAACAGGACGAGGCTTTCTCTGAAAGATATATAAGGGATAATTATGCTGAATAAGTGGCTTTTTACGCAAATAGATAACAGCGCCCTGGTGGTGTTTCGTATTTTATTTGGGTTACTCCTCGCCATAGAAGCCTTCGGTGCTATTTTTACAGGCTGGATTCGCCGTACCTTAATGGAGCCTCAGGAAACCTTTAATTTTATAGGTTTTGAATTCCTGCAACCCCTTCCCGGAGATGGCATGCTTTATTATTATGGTATTATGGGGCTTTTTGGGGTGCTCGTAATGCTGGGGTTCAAATACCGAATAAGCATAATTGCCTATACTATCATGTGGAGTGGGGTTTACCTGATGCAAAAGTCCTCCTACAATAACCACTATTACTTATTAATGCTGTTATGCATAATGATGTCCTTTTTACCGGCGCATCGAAATGCCTCAATTGACGCCTGGAGAAATCCTTCTTTAAGGGCCATTTCTATGCCCCGCTGGGTGTGGGTTGCCATTGTACTGCAATTGTTGATAGTGTATACTTATGCGGCCATCGCAAAGATCTACCCAGATTGGTTCAATGCTACTTTCCCTGCACTGCTCATGAGTGCCAAAAAAAATTACTGGCTGGTAGGCGATTTCCTTCAGCAAACCTGGGTGCATTATACAATAGCCTGGTATGGGTTCCTGTTTGATCTACTGGTTATTCCCCTTTTACTGTGGAAGAGAACCCGTCTGCTTGTTTTTATAGCTGCCATATTTTTTCACCTTTTCAACAGTTTCATTTTTCATATTGGTATTTTCCCTTATCTGGCACTGGCTTTTACCATCTTCTTTTTCCCCACCCGAAGTGTGAACAAATTATTCCTGAGAGGTAAGAAACCATATTATGAGGGTAATGAGATCATTATTCCATCCTATAAAAAACCCCTCCTCATCCTTTTTGCAGGTTGGTTTCTTGTACAGATCGCACTGCCCTTACGGCATCACTTTTTTGAAGATAATGTACTCTGGACAGAAGAAGGCCACCGGTTAAGCTGGAGAATGATGCTGCGCAGTAAGGGTGGTAACAGTGTTTTCAAAGTGGTTGAAAAGGGAACCACCGATACCATTTATGTGAGGAAAGAAGATTATTTAAGCAGGAAGCAATTGGGAGCCATAAACTCCAAACCCGATATGATCTGGCAGTTTTCCCAACGCTTAAAAAGGGAATATAATAAAGATGGAAAAGATGTACAGGTATTTGTAGATGCCAGTGTACGTGTAAACGGAAGGCCGGATCAAAAGTTCATTGATCCAAAAGTTGATCTCGCCAATGAAAAATGGCAGCATTTTAAACATCATGACTGGATTTTACCTTCCAAATTAGACTGATATTTTTACCGGCTTTTGCTACATTTGTTGCTTACTAAAAATTGACCGGCAAAATGTTACAGGTAAGCAATATTAAGGCGCACAAGGAGACCTATATTAAGGCTCTCAAAAAACGAAATTTTGATGCTGAGGATCTTCTGGAGGAGGTTTTACAACTTGATGAGAAGCGGCGCTCTACCCAAACTAAACTTGATGATACTCTTGCTGAAGCAAATCAATTATCCAAAGAAATTGGCTTGTTGTTCAAGACCGGCGAGCATCTTAAAGCCGGAGAGTTAAAGGAAAGATCTGCCGGGCTTAAAGAAAGTTCCAAAAGTTTTCAAGAAGAATTGAATACCACAGTAGCCAGGCTTGAGGAACTGCTGTATACCATCCCCAATATACCCCATGAATCCGTTCCCGCGGGAACTTCAGAAGAAGATAATGAGGAGATCTTTAAGGCCGGCGAGATCCCGGAACTTGCTAAAGGTTCCCTGCCCCACTGGGAACTGGCAAAAAAATATGATATTATAGACTTTGAACTTGGAAACAAGATCACGGGTGCTGGTTTTCCTGTATATAAAGGAAAAGGAGCCAGGTTGCAACGGGCACTTATTACCTATTTCCTGGAGAAAGCTGCTGCAGCAGGCTACACCGAATACCAGTTACCTCTATTGGTAAATGAGGCTTCTGGCTTTGGAACCGGCCAGTTGCCGGATAAGGAAGGTCAAATGTACCACGTAACGGAGGATGACCTGTATCTTATCCCTACTGCAGAGGTGCCAATGACAAACCTTTTCAGGGACCGGATGTTAAATGAAAATGAACTTCCCATTACCTGTACAGGGTATACTCCCTGTTTCAGGAGGGAAGCGGGATCTTATGGTGCGCATGTACGTGGTTTAAACAGGCTTCACCAGTTTGATAAGGTGGAGTTGGTACGCCTTGAGAAACCGGAAAATTCATTTGAGGCGCTGGAAGGTATGGTAGCTCATGTAAAAGACTTGCTTAATGATCTCAAACTTCCTTACAGGATCCTGAGATTGTGTGGGGGGGATCTTGGTTTTACCTCGGCCCTTACCTATGATTTTGAGGTGTTCTCAACCGCCCAGGACCGTTGGCTGGAAATAAGTTCTGTTTCCAATTTTGAAACCTTCCAGGCAAACAGGTTAAAGCTTAGATATAAAGATAAAGATGGCAATAAACAGTTGCTGCATACCCTGAACGGAAGTGCCCTTGCGTTGCCACGTGTTCTTGCAGGAATTCTTGAGAATTATCAAACCCCCGATGGTATCCTGGTGCCGGAAGTACTGGTGCCTTATGCGGGGTTCGATTTAATTGACTAATAATTTTTAAATTTTTAGCAAACCTCAAAAAACTTTTTAGCAATCCTCACAGGTTTTAAATCCTGTGAGGATTTTTTTTCCTGCAAGCTTACACCGGTGTGGATCTAATAGATTAACAGCATGAAAAATTTATCACACAACGCATTTTGTTATCTTTACAAAATGCGTTTTTTAATTCTCATAATTGCTTGTTTATTAATCAGTTTCGGTTTGTTTGCGCAAACAGATCAACTGGCCCGCAATTACCTGGACCAGGGTGAATATGAAAAGGCCTTAAAGACCTATCAGGATCTGGTGAAAGAAAATCCGGGGAATTCTACGTATTTCTACGGAATGATATCTGCCTACCAGCAACTTGAAGATTTTACTACCGCTGAAGCTTTGTTGCTTGAGCGAAAAGAAAGGTCTCCCAATAATCCTATGCTGCTCATTGAGTTGGGTTATAATGCATCCTTACAACGCCAGGAAGAAAAGGCGGGCCAATTTTATGAGGCAGCCCTCGCAGAACTTCAGGAAAGACCTAATTATACCTATTCTGTTGCGCGAAATTTTGAAAAATACAGTTTACTGGACCTTGCGGCCCGTGCTTACCAACAGGGGATGAAGTTAAACCCTGAGTCAAAATTTGACCTGCCTCTGGCACGTATTTTTGGAGAACAGGGGAAACTGGAGGAAATGTTTACCTCCTACCTGGATCTTATAGAAAAAGAACCTGTTATAAGCTATAATCTCATAAGGGAATTTGACAGGTATATACTTGAGGATACAGAGAATACTGCGAATGTGGTATTAAGAAAATTATTATTACAGCGCCTTCAGAAAAATCCGGGGATCATTTATAATGAATTGCTCGCCTGGCTTTTTGTTCAGCAAAAGGAATACGCTAAGGCATTTGCTCAGGAAAAAGCTATTTATCTCAGGAATGATAAGGACCTTCAAAGGATAATTCAGCTCACGGTAAATGCAAAATCAAACGGGGACCTGGAAGCGGCGAAGGAGATCGTTAGTTTTATAATTGAGGAAACCACTTCCTCCAACATCCTGCTGCAGGCATATCAATTGTTGCTGGATATGAAAATAGCTACATCAGGAGAGAAAGAGTATCCTGGAATAAAAAAAGAATATGAGGGCTTGTTAGCCCGTTTTGGGAACGGGCCAGAAACAATACGAATACAGCTGGATTACGCTGGTTTCAGGGCATTTAAAATAGGGGAGACCGCAGAAGGCATTAGCATGTTGCAGGAACTCGCAACCAAAAACCTTTCGGGATTTGACCTTGCGGCCACAAAAATGCAGCTGGCAGATATTCTCGTGCTCGAGGAAAAATTCAACCAGGCCCTTATCTTTTATTCCCAGATCCAAAACCTGGTGAAGAATGATGAACTCTCACAGGAAGCTAGATTTAAGGTTGCGAGGACCAGCTATTTTAAGGGGGATTTTGAATGGGCACAGAATCAACTAGATGTTTTAAAAGCATCCTCCTCCCAGCTTATTGCCAATGACGCTATGGAGTTGAGTATGCTCATAAAGGATAATTCCCGGGAGGATTCTACCCAAACCGCCTTGAAGAAATATGCCCGGGCAGATCTGCTTGCTTTTCAAAACAGATCTACTGAAGCAATTGCCCTGCTGGAAGATATCCTGCAAAATCATAAGGGCGAAAAAATGGAAGATGAAGCGCTGCTGAAGCAGGCCCTGCTATTTGAGGCCGAAGAGAACTGGACTAAAGCCGAAGCCAACTATTTAAAGATTCTGCAGCATTTTTACAAGGATATCCTTGCAGATAATGCCACCTTTTTCCTGGCTGAGCTTTATAATAAGAAGTTGAAGAACCCCGATAAAGCCAGGGAATTTTATGAGCAGATCATCTTTAATTTCCCCGATAGTATTTATTTTGTAGAGGCAAGGAGAAACTACCGGCAGCTTAGAGGAGATGCCATTGAGTAAACAAGAGCAAAAAATGTATATATACAACGTCACTATAAACATCCAGGAAGATGTTCACGATGAGTGGGTAAACTGGATGAAAAGAGAGCATATTCCAGATATGCTGAAAACAGATAAATTCACAAAGGCCTTGATGACCCGTGTGCTGGTTGAAGAGCAAATGGGAGGAATGACCTATTCTATACAGTATACGTTGGAAAGTAAAGAAATGCTGGACCGGTATTACAAGGAAAACGCAGCCGAATTGAGGGCAAAATCTACGCCTTTCGCAGGAAAATTTGTGGCTTTTCGTACTGAACTTGAGGTGGTAAGTGAACAAATAAAGTAAGTGGGTGCAACCCTCTAACAGGTCAAGTAATTATTTTCAGGGATAAGATATTATTTATCTAGCTTATTATCAGGACAAAAGGAATTTGAATTAAATTTAATAGGATTTCTAACGCTTATTAATAATTCAAACCTATGAAAGCAACGCAAAAATATTTGAGGCTTTTTGCCAGATTACTCATCTTTATCATGTTATTCCAAAGTTGCAATATCTACCGCTCAAAGCCGGTTAGTGTAGATACCGCGGTGGAATTTAACCGAAAAGTAAAAATTAAAACCAATAACAATAAGGTTTACAAATTCAATTCTCTCGAAAGGGAGGGCACAGATTTGTTTGGAATTGCGAAGGCCAATTCAAAAGAAGCCAAACTTATGGCTGAGAATATTGTAGAAAAAAATTATAGGGGTAAGTTTGTAAAAATTGGAATTGCAGAGAATTCTGTTCAAGAGGTCAAACTCAAAAATTACACAATGTCTGTCATTACTCCTATTGTAGTAGGGCTTGCAGTTTTTGTAGGATTATTGGCCTTTATTGCTTCTCAGCTGGTAATTTTCCCCTGAGAAGACCCTATTTTTTTACCGGCTATTGTTCAAAAATTTCGGGAAGAGCTTCCCTTAATATTTTTGCTTTCGCCTTAGCATACATATGTAAATACTATTTTTGTGCATTAAAGAACATATTGCACCCCAACAGCAAATTCTGAAGCGAATGAAGTGGAGGAGAATAGAGAAAAAATTAAAATGAAAAAGACCAGCAGTAAGAGTAGCCAGTTTAAGCCCCAACAGACGGCAGAGGGAGAGGTTAGAGCTAAAAAACATTTGGGTCAGCACTTTTTAACCGATGAGAAAACAGCTGAAAAGATAGCAGACTCTCTGAAGTTAGCAGGTTACAGGAATGTACTGGAAATTGGGCCTGGAATGGGGATTCTAACAAAATATCTTTTAAAAAAGGACATCAACCTGCACGTGATAGAGATAGACCGCGACAGCGTTGCCTATCTCGGGGAGAATTTTCCGGCATTGGAGGGCAAAGTCCACGAGCAGGATTTTTTAAAATATGATGTTCAAGCTGTTTTCAACGGTGAACCTTTTGCAATAATTGGCAATTTTCCCTATAATATCTCCACCCAGATCGTTTTCAAAACCCTGGAGAACCGGGACAGCATTCCTGAATTTTCGGGCATGTTCCAGAAGGAGGTCGCCCAGCGCATTGCCTCCCCACACGGGAATAAAACCTATGGGATCCTTTCTGTTCTCGCCCAGGCATTTTATGATATAGAATACCTTTTTACCGTTCCGCCTTCAGTATTTAATCCGCCTCCAAAGGTTGACAGTGGGGTCATACGTTTAACAAGGAAGGAAGACTTTTCCCTCCCCTGTAATGAGCGCCTGTTTTTCAGGGTTGTAAAAACAGCTTTTCAGCAGCGCAGAAAAACCTTAAGGAATAGTTTAAAAATTTTCCAGTTGCCGGATAATCTGCGCGAAGATGCTATCTTTGGGCAGCGACCTGAACAACTTAGCACCGAACAATTTATTGAGCTTACTTTAAAAATTCAACCTTATGCAATTTCAACTTAGTGATGAATTAATCCAGAATTTAGAGATCCTCATCGAAGAAAAGAACGATGCGGAACTCTTGTTGCTCCTGGAGGAAGTTCACCCTGCAGATATTGCTGAGATCATCACAGAGCTGGATCTGGATGAGGCTACCTATATCATAAAGCTTTTAAACAGCGAAAAAACTGCGGAAGCTCTTATGGAGCTGGAAGAAGGGGTAAGGGAAAGAATTCTTGACAATCTGTCTTCTAAAGAGATCGCAGAGGAGCTGGAGGAAATGGATACAGATGATGCCGCTGATATCATCGCTGAACTTTCTGAAGAACGGCAGCAAAGTGTAATCGCAGAGATCCAGGATGAAGAACACGCCGATAATATTGTAGAACTTCTTCGTTTTGACGAAGATTCCGCAGGGGGTCTTATGGCAAAGGAATTGGTAAAGGTTAATGAGAACTGGAGCGTTACCGGCTGTATGGCTGAAATGCGTGCCCAGGCCGAAAATGTTACCCGGGTGCATTCCATTTATGTGGTAGATGATAAAAATAAGTTGAAAGGACGACTTTCATTGAAAGATTTGATCACAGCACCAAGCAAAGCCAATATAAGCGATGTTTATATTCCAAAAGTAGATTACGTAAATGTTCATACTCCCGGAGATGAAGTAGCCAGAATTATGCAGAAATATGACCTTGAAGCCATCCCGGTGGTAGATGAGATGGGCAGGCTGGTAGGAAGGATTACGGTAGATGATATTATTGATTTTATAAAAGACGAAGCCGACAGAGATTACCAGATGGCTGCAGGTATCTCTGAAGATGTGGAGGCAGATGACAGTATCTTAAAACATACACGCGCCCGTCTTCCCTGGCTAATACTAGCCTTACTGGGAGGTTTTATAAGTGTTACTGTTCTTGGCACTTTTGAAGGGGCCATGGAGCAATATGGAGCCCTGTTCTTTTTTGTGCCGCTAATAGCCGCGATGGCCGGAAATGTAGGTGTTCAATCATCTGCCATTGTATTGCAGGGACTTGCCAACAACACATTAAGAGGATCACTTATGAACCGGTTGGTAAAAGAAGTAGGCCTAAGCTTGCTCAATGGGGTAGTGCTTGCGGTTATGCTTACCCTTGGAGGCACATATTTGCTTGGATTTGATCTTATTTACGGGGTGACTGTGGGCATATCTTTAATTTCGGTAATCGTGATTGCGTCTTTGATTGGAACTTTTGTACCTATTATTCTTGATAAACAGGGAATAGATCCTGCAATGGCCACGGGGCCTTTTATAACCACCAGTAATGATATTTTTGGGATCCTTATTTATTTTTCTATCGCGAAAGCCATTCTCGGATTTTAAATCTTAAGCAGTTGTTGCCCATGAAACCAATCAATCTTCCCGAAAAACTGAGAAAATTCAGTGAGTATTGGCATCCGCATCAAATAGCTGTGGTAAATGATATGCAGGTATTGCTGGCCAAAGTAAAGGGTGAATTTGTATGGCACCAACACGATGAGGAGGATGAACTGTTCCAGGTAGTAAAAGGAACCCTTTTTATTCAGTTTGAAGACAGGACAGAGGAGGTTAAGGAAGGAGAGCTTATTGTGGTTCCCAAAGGTGTAAAGCATTGTCCTATGACCCGGAATAATGAAGAAGTACATATAATGCTCTTTGAGAAGCTAAGTATTCAGCATACAGGAAATACCGAAAGTGCTCTCAGGGTAGAAGAATATCCCAAAATCTAACCGAATGATCATTCTCCATATAGACAGTAACCATCCCTCACTTTTAAAACAACTGCAGGCCGCGGGGCACCATAATATTGAAGGTTATACCCTTTCAAAAATGGAGATCCTTGAAACAGGCCATTTGTACGAGGGAATTGTTATAAGGAGCAGGTTTGATATAGACAGGGCATTTATGGAAGCCCTTCCAAATTTGAAGTTTATTGCGCGCGTAGGAGCAGGCCTGGAAAGCATAGATGTTGATTTTGCTGAAAGCAGGGGGATCTCCCTGTTCTCGGCCCCGGAAGGCAACCGAAATGCAGTGGCAGAACACGCCTTAGGAATGATCTTATCGCTTTTCAATAAACTAAATAAGGCCGACCGCGAAGTGCACAAGGGGTTTTGGCATAGGGAGGCCAACCGCGGTATCGAGCTCGATGGAAAAACCGTGGGAATAATTGGTTATGGAAATATGGGAAAAGCCTTTGCAAAGAAACTTCGCGGATTCGAAGTTGGGGTGCTGTGTTATGATATAAAAGCCGGCGTGGGAGATGAAAATGCCCGGCAGGTAGGATTAGAAGAACTTCAGGAAAAGGCAGATGTTATAAGCCTTCACACCCCTTGGACCCCAGAAACCAACCGAATGATAAATTCAGAATATATCAATGGGTTCAAAAAACCCTTTTGGTTTATTAATACTGCCCGTGGTAAAAGTGTAGTAACTCAGGATCTGGTTACAGCTTTGATACAAGGGAGGATCCTGGGCGCCGGCCTGGACGTGCTGGAATATGAAAAAAGTTCTTTTGAAAGCCTCTTTGCTGAAAAAGAAATGCCCGAGGCCTTACAGGAATTAATGTTCCTTGAAAACGTGCTTTTCACCCCCCATGTAGCGGGTTGGACCCTTGAATCTCACGAGAAATTAGCCGCGACTATTGCCGGAAAGATCCTTGCGAAGTTTGGAAAAGGAGAGTAAGAATTATTGAGAAATGAGAAGTGAGTAAGGCTGAGTGTAACTTCGTTTAGATTGGAAAGCTTCAGTAGTCAGGCTGAGCCTGTCGAAGCTTTTTTATGTAAAAAAAGATATCAGGTTTTCTTTGATAAGTCTTCTTCAGTAGGTTCACATAGTTATTTTCCTTCAATCATACACACTTCGACAAGCTCAGTGTGACAAGCCCAGTGTGATTTCATTTAAATTGGTAATCTTCAGTAGTCAGGCTGAGCTTGTCGAAGCCTTCGGTTAAGAAAAGGAACGTAATCCTATATAAAAAAATCATCAGAAGAAGGCTCAATTTGATGTTTTTTGTCGATCAAGCACACTTCGACAAATTCGGAGTGACTTCGTTTGGATTGGTAAGCTTCAGTAGTCAGGCTGAGCCTGTCGAAGCTTTTTAATGTAAAAAAACGATATCAGGTTTTCTTTGATAAGTCTTCTTCAGTAGGTTCACATAGGTATTTATTTCTGTCAATCATACACACTTCGACAAGCTCAGTGTGACAAGCTTAGTGTGAAAAGCGGAGTATGAGGAGCCAAACTCCTTCAGTCAGGCTGAGCCTGTCGAAGCCGTATTCTCCAGATTTAATCTGTAGAGGATTCCCTATTGTTACCAAACTCGGTATAGTTTTTTGAATATTTTACTACTCTGGCCCAATTCTCCTCAATAAGAGCTATTTTCTTTCTCCTGCTCCAACCTTTTAATTGTTTCTCGGTTTTAAATGCAGACTCTGGATCCGAAAATTGTTCAAACCACTTTAAACTAACCGGCCTTCGTTGAAAAGTATAAGCGGAGGGATAAATTCCTGCATTATGCTCAATCAATCTTTTATAAAGATTTGATGTTACGCCCACATAAAAGGAATCGTCACTACATTGTACCATGTACACAAAAAAGATTTTCATACTTCTCGGAAGATTTATTTAATCAATGATTCTTTAATCAACCCCACTTCGACAAGCTCAGTGTGACAAGTTCAGTGTGATAAGCGCCGTATGAGGAGCCAAACTTCTTTAGTCAGGCTGAGCCTGTCGAAGCCCTTCTGTGTAAAAAATTTAAATCGATATTTTATTGATAAGTCTTTTTCCGCAGGCTTACATTTTCAAACCTTCCATTAAACATGACGCACTTCGACTAGCTCAGTGTGACAAGCTCAGTGTGACAAGGCAGTATGACAAACAGTGGGGCAAGTATAACCCTCCTACGCCAACATACTCACCACCTTCTGTACCCGGCCTACTTCCCCGGTTTCCAGACGCACTTTAATGCCGTGGGGGTGAATGGGGGATTTGGTGAGAATAGTGGCTACCACCCCTTCTGTAAGGGTACCGCTGCGCTGGTAATGTTTTTGGATAATAAGAACCGTGGTTCCGGGCGCAATCTCTTTTCTTGTGGGTATCATAACTTATCTGCTTGCCTCGATAATAGCCGATTTAATGGACTCTTCCCCTTCAATTGCTTCAATGATCTTATTTTTTACTAGGGGATCTGCCAGGCTCATCACCAGTAAAAATGCCACATCATCCCTGGAGATTTCACCTTGTTTGTCAAGTTTTTCAGCAAGCTTCACTTTGGCCAGTCCCAGGTCATCATTTAATGCTCCGGGGCGTAGGATGGTATAAGGAATCCCGCTTTGAATTAAGTGCTCATCTGCTTTTTTCTTCGCCTCCAGGTAGGTTTGAAGTTTTGGATGTGAGGAAGGATCATCGGCACCCATGGAGCTAAGCATTACAAACTTCTTTATTCCTGCTTTTTTTGCAGCGTCTATAATTTTGATGGCGCCTTTCTGGTCTATTTCAATAGTTTTTTCCTCCCCCGTATCACCTCCTGAACCCGCTGCGAATATTACCTTGTCAATCCCTTTTAATGCGTTATCTACCTCCTTTTCAAGATCGGCCAGAACAGTTTCAATATCCATATCATTAAAGATCTCCTGTTGTTCTTTCTTGCGCACCATGGCGATAGGTTCAAAGCTTTGGGAATTCCGCAGGATCTCTATAACCCGTTTTCCCGTATCTCCTGTAGCTCCAACAATTAATATCTTTTCCATCCTTTTATCTTTTATAACTGAAAGATAAGAATAGCCTGCTCTATTGACAAACCCTTTAAATTGAATAACAAGAGATTAACAGATGTTAACAGCTAACCCAAATTCAGGGCTTTCTCTTCGAGTTCTTTCTGGAATTCCTCCAAAACCGGTTTTACGGTACTTTCAGGGAGATCGGCAATTTTAATATACATTAATCCGTCAACCGCATTATTGAATAAAGGATCTACATTAAATGCAACCACTCTGGCATTCTGTTTAATATACTTTTTGATCAATACCGGCAATCTTAGGGTATCCGGTTCCAGTTCTTCAATGAACTTGTCAAACTTGTTTAGATCTGCCTCGCTGGAATCAAAGATCATCTCTTTGTCTTCATCTTTAAGTTTTACAATAAATTCCTTTTTAGGCCTTATATATTGCGCCACATCATTGTCAAAAAAGTTGGATCTCATAAATTCTATCATGAGCGATTTGGAGAAATTGGAGAATTTGTCGCTTATGGTGACCCCGCCAATAAGGAATTTATGTTCAGGAAAACGAAGGGTGCAATGCACTATTCCTTTCCAAAGTAAAAATAAAGGCATTGGTTTTTGCTGATACTCTTTTATAATAAAAGCCCGGCCCATTTCTATAGATTGGCTCATCATTTTATATAGTTCAGGTTCAAACCTGAACAGGTCCTGAAGGTAGAACCCATCGATCCCATATTTTTGGAAGATCTCGTTACCCATACCCATCCTGTAAGCTCCGGCCACTTTTTTAGCCTCATTATCCCACAGGAACATATGATAATAATAATTGTCAAATTTATCCAGGTCTACAGACTTGTTGGTGCCTTCTCCAATTTCCCGAAAGGTAATTTCCCTAAGTCTTCCTATTTCGTTTAAAATATTGGGGATAATTTCCCTGCGTGCCAGAAATACTTCATAGTTTTTACTTTCCAGCAACCGTTTGTCCATATGCCGGCAATTCTCAATTTCAGCCTCAATTAAATTATGACAGGTTTCGCCCGCTATATTTTGCGGTGGGGCCTTTGGAAGTTTAAGCGTTTTAGGGATTTTGTCTATAAGGCGTTTCCTTTCAAAGGAGTTTGCAAGCATATAAGTTTTCCTGCGCAAAAATGCCGTAAAAGTTTCAAGATTTGGAAGTGCCGAAAGTTCCTCGGGGGAAATTGCATTCCCAATCCTTACCTTGATCTTTCGCTTTTTTTGAGAGAGCATCTCACTGGGTAATTTGGCAGTTCGCAAAATATCGCTAAGCCCTGCCAAACGATAAAAGAACATGCTGTTTTTTGCATGAAAATAAATGGGTATAACGGGGACATTGGCTTTTTGAATAAGCTTCATAGCTCCGGGTTCCCACGGCCGGTCTACAATGCTCCTTTCATCTCTGTAAGTAGATACTTCCCCGGCCGGAAAGATCCCCAGGGCATGGCCATTTTTTAAATGGGCAATGGCTTCTTTTAATCCGGACAGACTGGACTTTGCATCTTTATGATCTTCAAAAGGATTTACAGGCATAATAAAAGGCTTAAGAGGATCAAGCCTGTGCAAAAGAAAATTGGCAATTACCTTAAAATCGCTGCGTTGTGCCAACAAGGTTTTTAAAAGGATCATTCCATCTATCCCACCAAGGGGGTGATTGGAGATGGTAACAAACGGCCCTGTTTTAGGTATTCGCTTCAGGTCCTTTTCGGGAATTTCAAAATCTATTTCAAATCCATTCAGAATGGACGTAATAAATTCCTCACCCTTAAGGTGTTTTCTTTTTTCGTATTCCCGGTTTATGGTTGAAAGGCGGGTAGTGCGCAAAATAACCCACCCAATGGAAGTTCCCAGAAAACCAAGTTTGTCCAGGTTCATCACTTTAGCTACTTCCTTCGAACTTACAATCCCCATTTTTTAATGATTTTTATAAATATACTTAATTGTGGTTAAAGCGTTCTAATTCCTGGAAACCAACTGTACCGTATTTTGCATAACCTGCTTAAGCAGGATATCCTTATCTTTTTCCAATGTTTTTAAAGCAGTTTCATTAAAATGGCGAATGGTATAAAGTGATACTCCGGGTACGTAGGTTACCTTAAACCGCGCTTTTAAATGTTGAATAAGTTTTTCAAGGTTGTTGAACCTGTTATCTACACAAACCGCAAAACTTATCGCCGAATTCTGTATAAGGTCTACCTTCATCTGATACTGGTGAAAAAGCCGGAAGATCTCACTAATATTTTCCTCTACCATAAAAGAAAAATCAAGCGTAGATAAGGAGATCAAAACCTGGTCCTTTTTAATAATGAAACAAGGAATTTCGGGATTTAGTGGCTGGCCTTTTCTTACGGTGGTTCCTTCTCCCTGCGGATCAATGAATGATTTAACATAAAGTGGAATTTCCTTTCGCTGTAAAGGCTGCAGGGTTTTTGGATGGATAACCGAAGCTCCAAAAAAGGCCAGTTCTATTGCTTCTTCATAAGAGATCTGTTTGAGCAGCTCGGGATTTTCAAATGCCCTTGGGTCGGCATTCAATACCCCCGGAACATCTTTCCAAATCACCACTTTATCGGCATTAATACAATAGGCGATAATGGCAGCGGTATAATCACTTCCTTCCCTTCCCAGGGTGGTGGTAAAGTTATTAGCATCGGCTCCAATGAATCCCTGGGTGAGATAAAGTTTCCCGGGCCGAAGCTGGTTTAACACATTCTCCTGGGTTTGTTCCCAATTCACCGTCGCATCGCGATAGGTGCTGTTTGTTTTTATAAGGTTCCTTGCATCAAGAAGCGTATGGGATATACCGTTATCCTTTAAAAATTCACTCAAAATGGCAGAGGAGAGTAATTCTCCAAAAGACACAATTTGATCATACACAAAATCATATTGAGTAGATTTATTGTGTTCCATAAAATTTTCTAGCTCAGAAAAAAGCACTGCAATGCTGTCGAAAACGGGATGATGTGAATTTTCAAAAAGTTCACCCGCAATTTTGAGATGGTAATTTTTTACAGCGGAAATTTCTTCAGAAGGAATTGAAAGGCTTTGCAGATATTTGCTTATCACTATTTCAAGGGCATTGGTCATTTTTCCCATTGCCGAAACTACAATTACCTTATCATCAAATCCGGTGAACTTAAGCACCTGAAGCACATTTCTTACCGATGGGGCATCTTGTACCGAAGCACCTCCAAATTTGAATATCTCCATATCTATTTTTTGATATTCCGTTTAATTCCGGTTTCATCCATATGCACGGTGTACCAGTTCTTTTTAATATCGGCTCCCGTGTTTTCGTAGAATTCAATAGCGTTTTTATTCCCTTCAGAAACAACCCATTCCACTCGTTTCACTCCGTTCTCATAACCATACTCTACCACTTTTTGATAAAGCGCGCCTCCCAACCCTGTGCCTCGCATGGAGGCTCTTACAATAAGGTCTTCCAAGTGCACGGTGCGGCCTTTCCAGGTGGAGAACCTGAAATAAACCAGGGCCATTCCTTCTATTTTTCCTTCAACATCGGCCACAAAACATTTGAAGTTCCCATTGTCAAACCCCTCTTCTTCAAGGTCTTTTAAACCAATCTCTACCTCTTTTGAGGCATTCTCGTAGGCTGCCAGTTCTTTAATAAGTTCAAGAACCTGTGGCATATCTTCCCGTTTTGCTTCTCTTATTGTATAGTTCATTATATTGACTTTTTACAAATTTAGCAATTGAATAAGGACTAACCTTGGAATGGACAGCTTTTAAGATTTTTTAAGTTTTGTTTCCCCCAATATAGCGTTTCATAACCTGCTCATCCATTTGCACCGTATTCCAGTCTTTAAACACAGTGGCCCCGCTGCGTTCATAGAAATCAATTGCAGGTGTATTCCAGTCCAGCACTACCCATTCACATCGTTTAACCCCCTGCTCCAGTGCATATTCGATTACCTTTTTATATAAAGCACCACCCAGGCCTGTTCCCCGTTTTTCATGGCGCACAATAAGGTCCTCCAGATGTACTGTTCGACCTTTCCATGTGGAGAACCTGAAATAAACCAGGGCCATACCCTCAATTCTTCCGTTTAGTTCTCCCACAAAACAGGTGAATAAGGGATGCTTTCCCAAACCTTCCTTTTCCAGATCCCGCACAGTTACTTCCACAGCATCGGGTTCCTTTTCAAATACTGCCAGTTCCTTTATGAGTTCCAGGATTTGCGGCAGATCTTCCTTTTTAAATTTTCGTATTGTGTATTCCATTCGTATGTTAATTGTTTCAAAAATAAGGAACCTTGAGCTTATATAAATCACGAAAACGTTGTAGTACCTTAATAATTTGAATATTTTTACCACCTCAAAAAAACAGAACAAATCAAAATGCCCAAAAAGAATCAAACCTTAGGTGAATTTATAATTGAAAATCAGTCAGATTTTGCCTATTCATCAGGGGAGTTATCCCGTTTAATAAATTCCATCAGGCTGGCTGCCAAAGTGGTAAACCATGAAGTAAATAAGGCCGGCCTTGTTGATATTATTGGGGCATATGGCGAAACCAATGTACAGGGGGAGGACCAGCAAAAGCTGGATGTGATGGCCAATGAGACTTTTATCCAAACCCTTACCAACAGGGAAATAGTTTGTGGGATAGCTTCTGAAGAAAGTGATGATTTTATAACTATTCCGGGATGTAATAATGATCACCGGAATAAATATGTGGTACTTATAGATCCGCTGGACGGCAGCTCTAATATAGATGTTAACGTGTCTGTGGGGACTATTTTTTCTATATACCGCAGGGTGACCCCATTGGGTACACCGGTGACAAAGGAAGATTTTCTTCAGGCAGGTAATAATCAGGTTGCCGCGGGCTATATTATTTACGGCACCTCAACTATGCTGGTATATACTACCGGAAGGGGAGTGAATGGGTTTACCCTTAACCCTGCCCTGGGTTCCTGGTATCTTTCTCATCCCGAAATGAAATTTCCTGAAACGGGCAGGATCTATTCAATAAACGAGGGGAATTATGTTCATTTTCCTCAGGGCGTAAAAGACTATATTAAATATTGCCAGGAGGAAAAGGAAGACCGGCCTTACACCTCAAGATATATTGGCTCCATGGTGAGCGATATTCACCGGAATATGATCAAGGGTGGGATCTTTATTTATCCCAAGAGCTCAACGGCAACTAACGGTAAACTTCGATTGTTATATGAATGCAACCCTATGGCATTCATTGTAGAGCAGGCGGGAGGTAAAGCAACCGACGGGTTTAGACGCATCATGGATATACAGCCTACAGAATTACACCAAAGAATTCCTTTCTTCTGCGGAAGTACAAAAATGGTGGAAAAAGCCGAAGAATTTATGGCCAAAAATGAACGTTGACCTTATCTTGTAAGCAGGTATTTGTAATCTTCGAAATCCAGTTCTCCTGAAAAGATCTGGATTGACCTGGTAATGATCTTTTCAGATTGTTCCTGGGAAAAACCAAGGCCAATAGCATATCTTTTTAATAAATGTGCTTCATCTTCATCCATTTCATGATTAGCAAAAATGATCACAAAAAGGTCATGTAGGGTAGAAAGCCTTCTTTCATAGGAATTGGGAGGGTGAATTGGATAGGCATTTGGGTTATCAACCACTTTAATATATTCCTCATCGCTTATATCAAGTTTGGATGCAAAGCGGCGCAATAATTTTTCTTCACGCTGGCTTATTTCCCCGTCTATTGCAGCCATATTAACAATAGCCGCAAAGTGGCCTAAATTTCTAACATGCTCCCCGGAGCCATACAGATCTGAAAATGACATTTCTTTAATTTTTATATGATACAAATATACTTAAACCTTTAGGCATTTGAAATCAATATTATTCAAAAAATGAGGGTTTACAATCGCTAATCTTTTCTTAATCGCTAAGAGCAAGGCTTGTAATTTTCATAATTTCATTAATTCTTAAAGAACTAAATGAAGCAGCCATTATTAGCTTTTAACAATAAAGGGATCTACTGTGAGGTGGCAAATGTATACCTGGATCCATGGAAACCCGTAGATAAGGCCATTATTTCCCACGGGCATGCAGATCATTCCCGATGGGGCCACAAACAGTATATCACGCATCATACAAATGTTCCTATAATTAAACACCGCCTTGGAGAAATAGAGGTGGCAGGTAAAGACTGGAATGAAACTTTTACAATAAACGGGGTTAAATTTTCCCTGCATCCCGCAGGACATATAATTGGCTCTTCCCAAATACGGGTAGAATACAAAGGAGAGATTTGGGTATTTACAGGCGATTATAAAACCGAAGATGATGGCGTGGCAGTACCCTATGAAGTTGTAAAATGCCACACCTTTATTACCGAATGCACCTTTGGACTGCCCGCATTCACCTGGACACCCCAGGTAGAAGTGATGAAAAAGATAAACGAATGGTGGCAGCAAAACCGGGAAGACGGGCGAACCTCCATACTCTTTGGTTATTCCCTGGGCAAGGCGCAGCGCCTGCTTAAACATCTTGATCCATCTATAGGGAAGATATATACCCATGGGGCTATAGAAAATATGACTGAAGTAGTTAGACCCTTGATAAATATGCCCGAAACCATCAGGGTCACACGAGAGACAAAAAAAGAGGAATTGAAAGGCAACATAGTTCTGGCACCGCCAAGTGCCCATGGGTCTCCCTGGATAAGGAAAATGGTTCCCTATGTTACCGGGTCGGCAAGTGGCTGGATGGCATTCCGGGGAGCAAGAAGGCGAAGAGCAATAGATAAAGGTTTTGTATTAAGCGATCATTGTGATTGGGAAGGATTATTGAGCTCCATAAAAGCTACCGGTTGTGAGAAAGTAATTTGCACCCATGGCTATACAGATATTTTTTCAAGATATCTCTGCGAGCTTGGATACGATGCCCGTACAGAGGAAACCCAATATGAAGGTGAAATGGGAGAAATGGAAAGCAAGGGTGAGAATGCAGATGACCTTGTTCCCGATGAGGAAAAAGCAAATGTCAAAATAGCATCAAATAAAAATAGTAATTCATAAATAGCCCCTTTTTAATAAGAGAGGTCGCTGGGAGAGGATGAAAAATTTTGCAGAACTTATTAGTAAGCTGGATAGCACCAATAAAACCACCTTAAAAGTGGAGGCGCTCACGGAGTATTTTCGGGTTGCAGATGACAGGGATAAGGTTTGGGCTATTGCCATCCTGTCGCACCGCCGCCCACCCCGCCCGGTTAACACTACTTTACTAAGAACCTGGGCTTCAGAACTGGCAAATATTCCCCTCTGGTTGTTTGAAGATTCCTATCACATAGTGGGAGATCTTGCAGAAACCATTGCATTGGTGATCCCGGTATCTGAAACCAATTCCGAAAAAAGCTTGACCCAGTACCTGTTGGAAATTATAGAACTCAAATCAAAAACCGAAGAGGAGAAAAAGCAATATCTATTTGAGAATTGGACTGAACTTAATTATTACGAGCGCTTTGTCTTCAGCAAGCTCATAACGGGAAGTTTCAGGATAGGCGTAAGTCAAAAATTAATGACCCGCGCGCTTGCTAAAGCTACCAATGTAGATGAAGATATTCTCGCCTATAAACTTATGGGCAACTGGGATCCCGCCAGGATCACTTTTACCCAGTTGATACTCGAGGAAAATGAAGAAGATTACCTTTCCAAACCCTATCCATTCTACCTTGCATATGCTATCGAAAATGAAGTGGATGCCCTTGGGGATGTGCGGGATTGGACCGCAGAACATAAATGGGACGGGATTCGCTCGCAGGTGATAATTCGTAATGATGAATTATTTGTATGGAGCAGGGGAGAAGAACTGGTGACCGATAAATATCCGGAATTCCGCGCATTTATTGATGCCATCCCCAACGGCACGGTGCTGGACGGGGAGATCCTCCCGTTTCCTGAAGGGGAAATAGGCACTTTTAATGACCTGCAAACCCGGATAGGCCGTAAAACAGTTTCTAAATCCCTCCTTGAAAAAACCCCGGTCATTCTGAAAGCCTATGATGTGCTGGAGTGGGAGGGAAAAGATATAAGGGAGATAGCTTATGCTGAAAGAAGGATAATACTTGAAAAACTGTATTCTGAAATTTCTTCGGAATATCCTGCCGGAAGGTTTCCGCTCCACCTCTCAGAAACCATTTCTTTTACCCATTGGGATGAGGTAGCGGCAGAAAGAGAACGCGCCCGCGAAGAACGATCGGAAGGCCTGATGCTTAAAAGACTCGACTCACCATATCTGGTAGGAAGAAAAAAGGGAGACTGGTGGAAGTGGAAGGTTGCCCCGCTTACGATTGATGCGGTCCTCACCTACGCTATGCGTGGTCATGGAAGAAGAACCAATCTATTTACAGATTATACTTTTGGGTTATGGGATGAGGAGAAAAAAGAGCTGGTCACTTTCGCGAAAGCCTATTCGGGTCTCACCGATGCCGAATTTAGAAAAGTGGATGCCTGGATTAAGAAGAACACCCTCGAACGTTTTGGCCCCGTGAGAAGTGTGGTGCCACACCACGTTTTCGAGATTGCTTTTGAAGGTGTAGCCGAATCTAAACGCCACAAAAGCGGGGTCGCCACAAGATTTCCAAGAATTCTGCGATGGCGACAGGATAAAAAGATAGAAGAAGCTAATACTATAGAAGATTTGAAGGGGTTGATACAGTAAAAGCCCCCCAACCCCCGAAGGGGGAGTTTGAACCAGATTTATAAATAAAAATTTAGTTCCTTGAATTTTTTCCCGTGGATACCGCAGATTAAAAGCAGATTGTCGCAGAACAACTTCCAAAAATCTGCGGCAATCTGCTATAATCTTTTTAAATCTGCGGGAAATTTAACCCTTGCAAAAAATAAAAGTTGATGATCAAATGAACCAAACACAACTTATAAAATTAGCAGAATCCTGGTTTGAGGGGCAGGGGTGGAAGCCTTTTGCTTTTCAAAAACAAACCTGGAAAGCTTATTTCCACGGGAAGAACGGGTTGTTGAACGCTCCCACCGGGAGCGGGAAGACCTATGCGCTCTGGATCCCTGTTGTGTTGGAATACATAAATAATAATCCCGATTATAAGACCAAGCGCAAACCGGGATTAAAAGCCATATGGATAACCCCATTGCGGGCGCTGTCTGTAGAAATTGAACAAGCCGCCAGTCGATTTGCAGAGGAAATGGGCACTCAGCTTACTGTTGGAATCAGAACAGGTGATACTTCAATGAAAGATCGTGCTGCCCAGAGAAAATCTATGCCGGACCTGTTGATTACCACACCCGAAAGCCTGCAGCTGCTCCTTGCATCCAAAGATTATGACAAGACCTTTAAAAATCTCAACGCTATTATCATTGATGAGTGGCACGAGCTGCTGGGAACAAAACGCGGAGTGCAGGTAGAGCTGGGTCTTTCCCGATTGAAGACGGTGTCAAAAAAGATGAAGATCTGGGGTATTTCGGCGACTATAGGAAACCTGCAGGAGGCAAGGGAAGTGTTGTTGGGACCGGCGTCCCCGGCTTACCAGAATTCAGAATTGATAAGGGCTCATCTCAATAAAAAGATCACCGTGAAATCCATCATTCCGGAGAAAATGGAAAAATTTCCGTGGCGTGGTCATCTGGGAATGCACCTTATCGCTGAGGTGGTGCCCATTATAAGAGCTTCGAAAACAACACTTATTTTTACCAATACCCGCTCGCAATGTGAACTTTGGTTTCAGAAATTAATGCACCTGTATCCCGAGTTTGCTGGCGAGGTAGCGATGCACCACGGGAGTATGGCCAAAGAGACCCGGATTTGGGTGGAGCAGGCAATACGAAATGAAAGTTTGAAAGCCGTGGTGTGTACTTCCAGTCTTGACCTGGGGGTAGATTTTGCTCCCGTTGAAACCATTATCCAGATAGGAGGGCCCAAAGGTGTGGCGAGGTTTATTCAACGGGCTGGACGAAGTGGTCACCAGCCGGGAAAAGAAAGCATTATTTATTTTCTCCCTACCCACGCAATTGAACTCATAGAAGCTTCGGCCTTGCAAAAAGCAGTGAGCGAAACGGTAGTAGAAGACAGGATCCCATACTTGCTGAGTTTTGATGTCCTGGTGCAGTATTTAACCACTCTCGCTGTTTCCAACGGATTTTTTCCGAAGGATATTTATCCAGAGATCAAAGCTACTTTCTGCTTCCAGGGAATAACCGATGAACAATGGAAATGGCTGCTCAATTTTATCACAAAAGGGAGTCAGAGCCTGCAGGCTTATGACGAATACAAAAAAGTAGCGATCGAGGAAGACGGTCTTTTTAAGGTGAATGACCGCGGGGTAGCGATGCGGCACCGCCTGCAAATTGGCACAATTGTAAGCGACGCTATGCTGAGCGTAAAATTTATGAGTGGGGGCTATATTGGAACTATCGAGGAATGGTTCATTTCCAAACTTACCCCGGGCGACTCTTTTACCTTTGCGGGGAGAAATCTGGAACTCGCGCGTATCAAAGGAATGCAGGTTCTGGTAAGGCCCTCAAAGAAAAAGAACTCCAAAGTTCCCAGCTGGCTGGGAGGGAGGATGGGTTTTTCAGCCCAAATGAGCGAACTCCTTCGCGAGGAAATGTATGCAGCCCAGGAATCGGCGCTGGCCGGTGGCGGGAAGTCCCGTGAGCTTTCGGCCTTGCAGCCAATTTTCGAGCGGCAGCAGCGGGAATCTATCATTCCCGGGAAAAATGAATTTTTAATAGAGACCTTTAAGACCCGGGAAGGCTATCACGCGATATTTTATCCCTTTGAGGGCCGGTTCGTGCATGAGGCATTAAGCAGTTTGCTTGCTTACCGCATTAGCTTGCTGTCGCCCATAAGTTTTACGCTGGCTTTTAATGATTACGGATTTGAATTACTCTCTGACCAGGAAATTGATATGCAACAGGTCCTGGATAATGATCTTTTTTCTTCTTCCTACCTTATGAATGACCTGAACAACAGCCTGAATTCAACCGAAATGGCGCGAAGAAAATTTCGCGATATAGCCGTTATTGCGGGGATGGTGTTTACAGGATTTCCGAATAAATTGATCAAGAGCAAACATTTACAGGCCAATTCGCAATTGCTGTTTAGTGTCTTCAGGGATTATGAACCCGAAAATCTTTTGTTCCTGCAGGCTTTCCGGGAAACCTTTGAACATCAATTAGAGGAAGGGAGATTAAGGCTGGCGCTGGAAAGAATTTCCAGTCAAAACATCATCTGGAAAGCCTGTGAGAAACCTACTCCCTTTGCTTTCCCGATTATTACCGACAGACTGCGTGAAAAATTAACTTCAGAAAAACTGGAAGATCGCATAAAACGGATGCTGCTTCAGTGGGAAAAATAGAGAGAAATTCGATATTTTTGCCGCGTGATAGAAAGAATTGAGATAAAAGGGCAAAATTTTAGTTTACATCCTTCCGGTGTAATGTTTTGGGAAGAGAAACAAATGCTTCTTATAAGCGATGTGCATTTGGGAAAGATCTCCCATTTTAGAAAATATGGCAGTGCAGTTCCGCAGAATGCCATTGCCCAGAATTTTGAACGTTTATCTGAAGTGGTTGATTATTTTCAACCATCCCGTATTTGTTTTCTGGGAGATTTGTTTCACAGTTCCCTCAACCTGGAATGGGATCTTTTTGAAAACTGGATGCAGGACATTTCTGCACAGGTAATGCTGGTAATAGGAAATCACGATATTATTTCAGAATTAAAATATGAAGCCCTTCGTATCAGGATATTTCCTGAATTGATCATTGATGATTTTTTGCTCACCCACCATCCCGAAGAACGGGAAGAACACTATAATATCTGCGGCCATTTACACCCGGGCTATAAACTCAATGGTGTGGGAAGGCAGCAATTAAAGCTGCGGTGTTTTTACAAAAGCGATGTGCAAATGATACTTCCGGCCTTCGGTGAATTTACCGGAAATTATTGGATAAGGCCAAATGTTGGGGATAGGGTGTATGCAATTACAAAAAAAGAGGTAATTTTAGTGTACTAACTATCAAAGTACCTGGAATGTCCCGAAATCTTACCATTCTGAATTTACTTTCAGTGATATTGGTTATTATTGTAAACTACATTTCCCAAACCCTTCAGTTTAATAACAATACAATTGGCAGTTTGAGCCAGGAATACCGGAATCTTTTCACCCCCCAGGGCTACGCTTTCTCAATATGGGGAATTATTTTTATCGCTCTTCTTGTTTATTGTGGTTACCAGATCTATTGCGCTTTTTTTAGTGAGCGGGATGCCGATTTTATTGCCCAAACAGGTCCCTGGTTTGCCCTTGCCAATTTCGCCAATGCGGGTTGGGTAGTGGTGTGGTTATTTGAGTTCACAGGCCTCTCGGTCATATTTATGTTCGTGATCCTGTTCTCTCTTATTATGGTGATACGAAATACCCGGATGGAAAAGTGGGATGCGCCATTCAGCACCATCGCGTTTACCTGGTGGCCTATTTGTTTATATGCAGGCTGGATCACAGTGGCAACCATTGCCAATGTAGCCTCCTTTCTCTCAAAAATTGGCTGGGACGGCTGGATCTTTACCGAAAGGCAATGGACAATAATTATGATCCTTGTAGCAGTGTTTATCAACCTTTTGATCATCTACAGAAGGAATATGCGCGAATTTGCTGCAGTTGGTATCTGGGCGCTCATCGCGATCTATGTAAGGCATAGTTACCGTATGCCCATTATTGGGTATGTTGCCCTAGGCGGGGCGGTAATTATTGGAATTTATGCTCTTTATCACGGCTACATAAACCGAAAAACCAATCCTATGTATAAGTTGGTAAAGGGGGATCACAGGGAATAGTGAGTAGTGAGGAGTAAATAGGTTTTTTGTTTGGGGTTTGTAGTTTATTGTTGGGATAAATTAGTGAATAGTGAGTGATGATTAGTGCATAGGTTTGTCTGTTTTGGTGTTTAAATCTTGAATTTTGAACCTTGAATTTTGAACCTTGATTCTGCTATACCATCCCCTTTACATCATTTCCCCAGGTAGGATAAGCGAAGATCATCTCCTTTAATGTTTCGTGATCAGTTTTGGTGTTAATAGCCATGGCAAAAAGGTTGATCACTTCTGCGGCTTCGGGCCCAATTAAATGTGCGCCCAGGATCAATCCTGTTTTTTTATCCACAATAGTCTTGTAAGCATACACCTTTTCATTGATCCTTTTGGCATTGAACCAATCTGCTACCTCCTTATGTTCAATAATGATCTCGTGACCCTTTTCCTTTGCCTCTGCTTCCAATATTCCTACGGAAGCAAGGTTGGGTAGGGTAAATACCACCGAAGGCTGCGCAGGGTACACCGCCTTTTTCATTTTTTTATTTAGGAGGTTGTGCGCCACCACATCTGCTTCCAGGGAAGAAAGAGGAGTGAGGGCCAAACCGGCACTATCTGAGACATCCCCGCAGGCAAATACATTTTTATTAGTTATGTTTTGCAAAAAGTCATTCACGCTAACCCCTTTTTTGCTGAAGGCCACATTTCCCTTTTCGAGATCAAGATCTGCAATAGAAGGTACTCTTCCGGCGGTGTTAAACAACATTTCTGCTTTCACTGAAATTTCCCTTCCACCTTGATTTGCTTTCACTCTAAAATTCTTTCGCAACTTTTCAATTCCGCTTACTTCGGCATTAAAGTGGAATTTTATTCCCAGGTTTTCCGATGTTTTTACGAGGAGGTTAACCAGATCCTCATCAAAATTCATCAGGGGCCGTGGTGCAAAATCCAGCATAGTAACTTCTACGCCAAATCGTGCGGCAAGATGGGCAAATTCCATCCCAATATAACCCGCCCCAATGAAGATCATACTTTTGGGAAGTTCCTTTAAATTCAGGAAATCATCACTTATTAGGGCGAGTTCTCTACCCGGAATGGGAAGTTCCATAGGTACCTGCCCGGTGGCGATAACTATATTGGTGGCTGAAATTGTCTTTCCTTCGACAGATAAAGTTTGTTCATCAAGAAATTTAGGGGACTGGTGATACAGGTCGATTCCCAGGTCCTTTAAGTTCTTCTCTGTTGCAGCGGGAACAGCATCCACAAAAGTGTACTTGAAAAGCATCAAATCCTCCCAACTTATCCCTGGTAATTTTGTAATACCCTTGCCCAGCATTTTTTCAGCCTTTTCAAGGATCTCTGTTACCCCCAACAGCACTTTTTTAGGATCGCAGCCGGCATTGGCACAGGTGCCTCCGTATTCACGATTATCTGCCATTCCCACAGTCAATCCCGCGCTTGCGCAGGCTTTCGCCACATTTTTTCCGGCTGTACCGGTACCAATTATAAATACGTCGTAATCCTTAAATGCCATTTGGAGGGTTAATTTGTGGAAATTTACCCATACTGCGGCTGTTATGCTGTTATTAAAATGGTAAAATAATTTTCTATAATTTTAATATAATGCTTAAATTGACAGTAACCGATTTTTTATAATTATTATGGAAGCCGAAGCCCTGAAAAAGACCGTCCTGAAATATATTGATGAAGCCGATGAGCGACTACTTAAAATTCTCAAGGCCTTAATAGAAAGTTATCTGGAAGGTGAGAAAAATCAACCGGAACTATATGAAGAAGATTATGAGGAGATTGACAGGCGAAGAGAAGCATATTTGGGAGACCCGGAAGATTCTTATACCTGGGATGAGGTAAAGGAAAGTATTAGGAATGCTTCCAAAAAATGATCTATAAAATTAAAATAATTCCTAAGGCTAAGGACGAAATTAATGAGGCTTATTTCTATTATGAATCCGTCAAGGCGGGATTAGGTGAAAGATTTATAAAACATCTTGAAAGTTATTTTATAAGAATCACGAAGACCCCCGAGCAGTTCCCCCTAAAGAGAATGCCATATCGTGAGGCCTTTATTAAAAAATTTCCATACCTGATTATTTTTGAGATTCGGAAAACAGAAATAATTGTCTATTCGGTATTTAATACCTGGCAAAATCCCCAAAAGAAGGTGTTGTAATTGTGATTTATTCAAAAGTATTTTTTTCAGCCCTAATCAAAAGTTAAAAAAAGCCTTGAGGTGTTGTAAAGGCAAAATGATGGAATTACCTTTGCCTCAATGAGTAAAACTTCTATTGCCCAAAATTTTGCGAAGTCTCTGCCACAACAGAAACTGCGGGATTCCCTCGTCCAGTCCTCAAAAAATACAACGAAAATTCACCTGAAAGGCCTTGTTGGTTCGGCACTTTCTTTTTCAATTGCCGATGCATTTGAAGAGGTAGAAATGCCCTTTTTACTGGTTTTTAATGACAAGGAAGAGGCTGCATACTACCTCAATGACCTGGAACAACTGGTGGGGGATAAAAATGTGCTTTTCTATCCGGGCAGTTACCGCCGTCCTTACCAGCTGGAGGAGACAGATAATGCCAATGTGTTATTGCGGGCTGAGGTTTTAAACCGGATAAATTCCCGTAAGAAACCAGCAATTATTGTTACCTATCCCGATGCGCTTTTTGAAAAAGTAGTAACCCGGAAAGAGCTGGACCGTAGCACCCTTAAAATAGCTGTGGGAGATCATCTTTCCCTGGATTTTGTGAATGAGGTGTTGTTTGAGTACAAGTTTAGAAGGGTAGATTTTGTGACAGAGCCTGGAGAATTTTCGGTAAGGGGTGGGATCATAGATGTGTTCTCCTTCAGCAATGATGAACCGTACAGGATCGAGTTTTTTGGAGATGAGGTAGACAGTATGCGAAGCTTTGATGTGGAAACCCAGCTTTCTACAGAGCAGGTGAAGAAGATCTCTGTAATGCCGAATGTGGAGAACAAAAAATTGGATGAGAAGCGCGAAAGTTTTCTGAAGTATATCGCAGCAAATACTACGGTATTCATAAAGGATCTCGACCTGTTTACCGCGCAAATGGATAAACTCTTCAGCAAAGCGGTGGAGGCTTTTAAAACCACTTCAGAAGAAATAAAACGCAGCACGCCTGAGGAGCTCTTTTGTAATGCAGAGATGATCAAAAGGCAGATGCTGGATTTTAATGTAGTGGAACTCAGTACGCAATCATACCTTGGTGCGCAGGAGGTTATCGAATTCAACACGAAACCCCAGCCCTCTTTTAATAAGCAGTTCGACCTGTTGATAGACAACCTTATTGAAAATACAGAGGCGGGTTATTCCAATTATATTTTTTGCGTAAGCGAGCAGCAGGCGAAACGTTTTCACGATATTTTCGACGATCAGGAGCGGGAGGTGAAATACCATACCCCTGTGCTTTCTATGTTTCAGGGCTTTATTGATCATACTTCAAAAATGGCCTGTTATACAGACCACCAGATCTTTGAACGCTATCACAAATTTCAGCTTAAGAATGGCTATGCTAAAAAACAGGCGATAACACTTAAGGAACTTACCAACCTGGAAGTGGGCGATTATGTTACTCATATTGACCATGGAATAGGGAAATTTGGCGGGCTTCAAAAAATAGATGTTGAAGGAAAAATGCAGGAAGCGATCAAGTTGGTATACGGCGAGCGCGATATTTTGTACCTGAGCATTCACTCCCTGCACAAGATTTCAAAATTCAACGGCAAGGACGGGAAACCGCCAAAAATATATAAGCTGGGTAGCAATGCCTGGAAGAACTTAAAGGAAAAGACCAAATCGCGCGTAAAGCATATTGCTTATAATCTCATCGAGTTATACGCCAAACGAAGGTTGCAAAAAGGCTTTGCCTTTGGGCCCGATTCCTACTTGCAGCACGAGCTCGAGGCCTCCTTTATTTATGAAGATACTCCAGACCAAACAACGGCGACGGCGGCGGTGAAGGAAGATATGGAAAACGAACGCCCCATGGATCGCCTGGTGTGCGGGGATGTTGGCTTCGGAAAGACAGAAGTCGCCATTCGCGCTGCTTTTAAAGCGGTAGATAATGGCAAGCAGGTGGCAGTTTTAGTGCCCACAACCATTCTGGCATTCCAGCATCATAAAACATTTACTGAAAGGCTGAAGGATTTTCCGGTTACGGTAGATTACCTTAACAGATTCCGAACCGCGAAAGAGCGCCGGGACACCCTGGCTGATCTTGAGAACGGGAGGGTGGATATCATTATTGGAACACACCAGCTGGTGAGCAAAACGGTTAAATTTAAAGATCTGGGATTGCTTATTGTAGACGAAGAACAAAAATTTGGAGTTGCTGTAAAAGATAAGCTGAAGACCATCAAGGAAAATGTGGACACTTTAACCTTAACGGCAACGCCAATTCCACGTACACTACAATTCAGCTTAATGGCCGCGAGGGACCTTAGTACAATTACCACCCCGCCACCAAACCGTTACCCTATTGAAACCCACGTGGTGCGGTTTACAGAGGAAAGTATCCGCGATGCGATCTCGTATGAGATCCAGCGGGGAGGGCAGGTGTTCTTTATTCACAACAGGATTGAGAATATCAAAGAAGTCGCGGGTCTCATCCAGCGACTGGTGCCCGATGCTAAAGTTGGTATAGGCCACGGGCAAATGGAAGGAAAGAAACTGGAGAATTTAATGCTTTCCTTTATGAACGGCGAATTTGATGTACTGGTTTCCACAACTATTATTGAAAGTGGTCTTGATGTTACCAATGCCAATACTATTTTTATCAATAATGCCAATAATTTCGGACTTTCAGATCTGCACCAGATGAGGGGGCGCGTGGGCCGAAGCAATAAAAAGGCATTTTGCTATTTTATCACTCCGCCATACTCGGCAATGACAGATGATGCGAGAAAAAGAATCACCGCTCTGGAACAGTTCAGCGAACTGGGCAGCGGGTTTAATATCGCAATGAAGGATCTTGAGATCCGCGGGGCGGGAGACCTGTTGGGTGGCGAGCAAAGCGGATTTATCAACGAAATAGGCTTTGACACCTACCAGAAAATAT
This sequence comes from Antarcticibacterium arcticum, assembly GCF_007993795.1. GTDB lineage: Bacteria > Bacteroidota > Bacteroidia > Flavobacteriales > Flavobacteriaceae > Gillisia > Gillisia arctica. The sequence goes on from NZ_CP042476.1 coordinate 3,010,834, forward strand.
TAAATGAAGCCATTGAAGAGCTCAAGGAAAATGAGTTTAAAGATTTGTATGCGGAATCTGAGAATATTGAAGACAAAGTCTTTGTGAAAGACACCCAGATAGATGCCGATTTCGAATTGCTGTTTCCTGATGATTACATCAACAATATTTCAGAAAGATTAAATCTTTACACCGAATTAAACGGAGTGAAGACCGAAGAAGAACTGCAAAAATTTGAAGCTAAACTGGTAGACCGTTTCGGAGAATTGCCCACCCAGGCCGCAGATCTTTTGAACAGCGTGCGTATAAAATGGATCGCGTCCCACATTGGTTTGGAAAAAGTAGTGATGAAACAAGGCAAATTAATAGGCTATTTTATTGCCGATCAACAATCTGGTTTTTACCAGACCTCTGCATTTACCAGGGTACTGCAATACGTTCAAACTCATTCGAATTCCTGTACCATGAAGGAGAAGAAAACCAGGGCCGGGTTGAGGCTTTTATTAACTTTTGAGAAGATCACTTCAGTGGAGCGGGCTTTGAAAGTTTTGGAGCCTTTAGATATCAGGGTGAAGGAGGAGGTTGAAGGAAAATAATCCTTCCTAAAAGGCCTATTAGTGAAATTATTTGGAAAAGACCTCACAGGTTTTTAAAACCTGTGAGGTCTTCTCATTAGGTCCCTTTTTCTCACTTCAGTTAACGGTACAAAACAGTTCGGGGCTTTCCAAATTCAAAATCCTGAAATCCGAAATCGGTAGTATTAAAGGCGTTGAACCGGAATATGTCAGATCCCTGTCCGGGCATGCGGGGGAAAAACGCAAAGGACAGTTGGAAAACGTCAAATACGAGGTAATCATTACTTATTATAAAACCTGCTCCAATTGAGTTGTAAACCTTGCCATTGGGGAGACGGTTGTTTTTATCGCCCAACATGGCAAAGGAATATTTTAAAAAAGGATTAAGGCGAAAACCCCACATGTTCCAGGGCGAATAGAACTGGGTTTGGAAGGTGAGAAGGAACTTTTGGGAACCATAAAGCCTGCTGTTATATCCCGGGATCCCAATCCCCTCCAGTTCTGGGAAATTGGCGCCATATAATCCCAGCAAACTGCCATTCTCATTAAGTGTTATCCTGTCACCAATAGTATTTAAGCGGTTGCTACCCCATAAAAGCTGTGGTTTTACAAATTGCCGCACTTTCCAGTGAGGTCCTATATTTATCAAATTTGTGAAATAATTGGCCTGAAAAGAGAAGGTTGCCTGTTCTGCTTTTTCCCCTCTAAAGAAGCTTCCGGCTTCAAAATTACTGCTTATAAACCCCCAGCTAAAATAGTTGCCATACGCTACCCGGCCGCCAAGGTAAAGTCTTTCAGTATTATTCTTTTTTTGATAACCCCCGGTTATTCCGTAAATAGTTCCTACGGGCACATCCTCAATGATCCCGTAATTAAAGATGTACTGGTCCTTCACGAACTGCCTGGAAGAGATTCCCAGGCTTCCCATATAAAAGGTCTCGCTGGAGAAAAAATTATCAGGATCCATTTCCTCGCCGGGACTTTCCTTAAATTCTACCCTTAGGAGCCTTGCTGAAGTTATAAGGTTGGTGGTTCGGTCATTTTCAGAAGCACCTTTGAAGATCCGGAAAGAATGACCTCCCCAAAAGTCGTATGTGTTATACCGCAGCCGCTCACTGCTCATTTCATAAGCATCTGTTGCCAGAGAATCTTTTCTAAGCTGTTGGTCCAGATAAATTCCGCCTGCCCATCTTGCAAAAGGAGAGTAGAAGATCCTTTCTATATTGATCCCTTTATAGTAGGAATTATCCAGAAAAGAGCTGTAACCAAGGCTGGTGTTTATAAAGGTATTTTTAAAATTACGTATGGTATACTGTACGTCATAAGCATTTTCTCCAAGTTCAAAATGCCTGGTAAAATGGGTTCTCAGGTCGTGGCCGGTACCAAGGAAATTCCTTTCCCTTACTCCTAAAGTCGTTTTTGAGGTAGAAAAGGAACCTTCGGGGATAATACTCCAGGCATCCTGGAGTTGCACAAAAACATCTACAGAATCTGATGCAGTGGTATTTTCCGCAGTGATGGCTGCACTTCTTATAAAGGACTGGCTCCTTATTAAACGTTCAGATTCCCTTATTAACAAACTGTCAAGGGGTTTATTTAGTTCAAAGAGAAGCAGGTCCCTTATAACTCCTTTGTGGGTTCGTATGTGCAGGGAATTACCTGTTTTTTCTATCCAGCTTTCACCACTCCCGGCAGTATCTTTTAGAACCCTGCCAAAAGGATCAAGAACATTAATTTCAATATTCCTGATGATCTTCCCGTGGTATTTTTTATAACTTCGTTCCTGTCGTTTCTGAAAATTTGCCTGAGGATTGCTGCCGGTTGGCCTGAAAACCAGTTTATGAATAAATTTTGTGAGTTTGGTTTTTTTTGAAAACTCTTCTATTCCCTTATATAATTTTAAATTTTCATCCTCATTTTTCTTTCCCTGCGAAAAACCATGGGGGCAGGCCCCCATAAATAAAACAATGAAAACAAGGATTAGGTTAAACTTCATGGGGTAGGGCAGGCTTTGGGGAGATTAAATGGGGTGTTGGTTATTAAATTATTTTCCTGGGAACTATGAAGTTTATACTATGATTATTTTATTCGAACGCTAAAAATGCATCTTCAATATGCTCTATTCTGGTGCCTGCTTTATTTTTAATAATGGCTACAATATCAAACCGCACTTCCACATCGAGGTCATGTTCTTCTACAAAATGATCTACTGCTTTTACCAGGCGTTGTAATTGCCTGGCTTTTACAAATTCCTGGGGATCCCCAAAGTCCGGAGTGCTGCGGGTTTTTACTTCTATGATAGACAGTATATTGTCTTTTCTTGCAATAATATCTACCTCTGCCTTTTGAAAAGTAAAGTTCCTGGCAACTATCTCATAACCTTTATTCCGGAGATGCTCTACGGCAAGTTCTTCTCCTTTTTTACCTAATTCGTTATGTGCAGCCATGAAGCAGATTATTTATTGAAGGGAATTTTAAATGTACTTTATTTTCAACAAATTATAACTTCTGCAGGCGGTTTTCGCGTCCTAAAGACGATGCTACCTTTTAAACATAATAGTTTTCACCTTGAGATCCATTAAAGCTATCTCTTCCGGGCTTGCTTTAATTACGTGATCTCCGTAAAATTTTCCCGGTATATTTTTCGCCTCAAGAAACACGAATAAGTTACTGTCTTCAAATTTTCCGTCATTCCAGTTTACGGCACCACTGTAATCCCATCCAAATCCGTAAAAAGACACCTCTTTTTCATTTAATTCATTTAACTCATTATAAGTGGTGCCAACTTTAATGCCAGTTGATGATCTCCATTTTCCGCTTTCAGAAAACCGGATATCGTAAATTTTGTTTTTATCCGCATCTTCCCAGGTAATATGGATCTCATCAGGAGAATTGGGGTAAAGTATGGTGTAGGCTCTTTCTTCAGTGCCCTCATCAAATATTCCTACATCTTCGGTAATATTTGCGTCGGAATAGGCAGCATTTATGGCTTCCGAATTCATTTCAGAAAGGTTTTCAATTAAAAATCTATCGCTTTTAACAGAATTTCCGCTTGAAACTACGTCTTCAGAAGTGCCGGAGGATTTAGAACTTTTACAGGAAGCAAATATTAAAATGCAGATTAATACGATCAGTTTTTTCATACTTTCAATATTTTCCCCGCGTTATGCGGCGATTTGCACTTTCCTCACCCATAACCCAGGAGGAAAGAAAAGATTTTTTTAGTTTAAGTAGGGGCTAAAATTAGACACATTTCCCGCACCAGCATTGTCTTTTACAAGAATTTAACGTGTAATATTTGGCAGTTGCTTACCTTTACACCCTCAAAAATTTAAGGAATTAATGATTACTACTCCACAACGATATACTATTACCGCAGCTTTACCTTATACAAATGGCCCCATACATATTGGGCATTTAGCAGGGGTGTATGTGCCTGCAGATATTTATGCGCGATTTTTAAGAATGCAGGGAAATGATGTCGCATTTGTGTGCGGTAGCGATGAACATGGGGTAGCTATTCCCATGAAGGCCAAAAAAGAGGGAATAACCCCTCAACAACTTATAGATAAATACCACAGTATTATTAAACAATCCTTCCTTGATTTTGGGGTGTCATTTGATAATTATTCCCGCACTTCTGCCGGAATTCATCACGAGACCGCTTCAGGATTCTTTAAAAAATTATACGAGGAAGGAAAATTTATTGAAGAGACCAATCAGCAATTATACGATGCGGAAGCCGATCAATTTCTGGCAGATCGTTTTGTGACAGGAACCTGCCCCAAATGCGGAAACGAGGAAGCTTATGGCGACCAGTGTGAAACCTGCGGTAGTTCGCTTAATGCCACAGATCTTATTAATCCGAAGTCGGCCATTACCGGGGCAGTGCCTACAATGAAGGAGACCAAACACTGGTTCCTGCCGTTGGATCAATATGAAAACTGGCTCAAGGATTGGATTCTGGTAGGTCACAAACGCGATTGGAAAGTGAATGTGTACGGGCAGGTAAAATCCTGGATAGACGATGGCCTTCGCCCGCGCGCGGTTACCCGCGACCTGGACTGGGGAATTCCCGTTCCTGTAGAAGGTGCAGAAGGAAAGGTGCTGTACGTATGGTTTGATGCCCCTATTGGATATATTTCTTCAACCAAGGAATGGGCAGCGAGGGAAGGAAAGAACTGGGAAGATTACTGGAAAGCCAAAGACACCAAACTGGTGCATTTTATTGGGAAAGATAACATTGTATTTCATTGTGTGATATTTCCAATAATGTTGAAGGCAGAAGGATCCTATATTCTCCCGGAAAATGTTCCTGCCAACGAATTTTTGAATCTTGAAGGCAGAAAGTTATCCACCTCCAAGAACTGGGCGGTGTGGCTTCATGAATATCTGGAAGATTTTCCTGGTCAGCAGGATGTTTTGCGTTACGCATTAACGGCCAATGCTCCTGAGACCAAGGACAACGATTTTACATGGAAGGATTTTCAGGCCAGGAATAACAATGAACTGGTAGCTGTTTTTGGAAATTTCATAAACAGGGTAGTGGTGCTTACAGATAAGTATTATGAAGGAGAAGTGCCCGCAGCGGGAAACTATTCTGAAGTTGACGAGCAAACCCTTGCTACTTTAAGAGCATATCCTGCTGTAATTGCAAGTTCCATAGAAAAATACCGCTTTCGCGAAGCGCAGGGTGAGTTAATGAACCTCGCGAGGTTGGGGAATAAATACCTGGCCGATGAGGAGCCGTGGAAACTTATCAAAACAGAGGGAGAGAGGGTAAAAACCGTAATGAATGTTGCGTTGCAAATAGCTTCTGCACTCGCCACCCTTAGCGAGCCTTTTTTACCGTTTACTTCAGCCAAACTGAAGAAAATTTTGAATATGGAGCAGGAAAATGCGACTTCAGGAACCACCTGGAATGAAATTGAAACAAAAGAGATATTGCTGTCTCCCGGGCACCGTATTGGAAAAGCAGAATTGCTTTTCAGCAAAATAGAAGATGAACAAATTCAAACACAACTAGATAAATTGGAAGCCACAAAAGCAGCAAACGAAGCCGAAAATAAGAAAGTTACACAACAAAAGGAAACTGCCACTTTCGAGGATTTCTCAAAAATGGACCTGAGGGTGGGAACTATTATTGAAGCCACCAAAATGCCGAAAGCGGATAAGTTACTGGTATTAAAAGTGAACACAGGACTCGATGTGCGCACCATTGTTTCAGGCATTGCTGAAAGTTTTAAACCCGAAGATATTATAGGTAAAAAAGTGACAGTACTTCTCAATCTCGCCCCCCGCAAATTACGCGGAGTGGAAAGCGAAGGAATGATCCTTATGACCGAAGACCCCAAAGGAAAACTGGTATTCCTGAACCCCGATGTTGAAGGGGTGGATAATGGAGCGGTAATTTCGTAGTTTTTGGTCTTTAAACCGTATTGTCACCCCGAGCGCAGTCGAGGGGTGTTTAGTTAAGAAGAGAGTTCTTTGTAAAGGTTGGTTCTCGACTGCGCTCGAACTGACATTTTGGATAAATTTAGGATTCATGAACGGGTGTCACCCCGAGCGCAGTCGAGGGGTCTTTTTATGATGGTAGTACAACCTTACACCGTTATGGATAGCGCTCGAACTGACATTTAGTGCAACTAATAAATATTAAGTTATGAAACTGTACTATGTATATATTGTAGAATGCATTGACGAACTACTTTATACAGGTATAACCAATAATGTGGCACGAAGGTTAGAGGAACATAATTCTGGCTTAAATAAAAATTGCTTTACGTTTAAAAGAAGGCCTGTGGAAATTAAGTTTCAACAAGAATTTCTGGATGTTATTCAGGCTATTTATTTTGAAAAGAAAATTAAAAAATGGAGTGCTCAAAAGAAACGGGCATTAATTAATGGAGAGTTCGATCTTTTACAAATACTAGCGGAATGCCGAAATGCTACCCATCATAAGTATAAGCCGGAGTAGTAATGATTTGTCATTCCGAGCGTAGTAAAGAGGTCTTTGGTTAAGAAGAGAATTGTATGTACCAGTTGGTTCTCGACGCTCGAACTAACATTAGTTTAGAAAATCAAATGCTCAAAATCGCCTGTCATCCTATCTACAAGCATTCTTTGCCCGAAGGACACAGGTTTCCTATGGAGAAGTATGAGCTTTTGCCAAAGCAATTATTACATGAAGGCACATGCACACCAGAAAATTTCTTTGAACCGAAGACGGCAGGCGGGGAAGATGTTTTGAGAGTCCATACCCGCGATTATTTTCAGAAATTAAAGGATCTTAAAATTGATGCCCGTGCTTCGCGCAAAACAGGATTTCCGCTTTCTAAGGGCCTCGTTGAAAGGGAGTTCATAATTGCTGGTGGAACTATAAAAGCAGCAGAACTTGCACTCCAATATGGGATTGCTATGAATATTGCAGGAGGTACACATCACGCATACTCCGGCCACGGGGAAGCCTTTTGTTTACTGAATGACCAGGCGATAGCCGCAAGATATCTTCAGCATAATAAACTGGCAGAGAAAATCCTTATGGTAGACCTTGATGTACACCAGGGTAATGGCACCGCAAAAATTTTCGAAGAAGATCCTTCTGTCTTTACATTTTCAATGCACGGAAGGAATAATTATCCTTTTAAAAAAGAAAAGTCTAACCTGGATATTGATCTTCCCGATGGGACAAAAGATGATGAATACCTAAGCGTTTTAAAAGATACTTTACCGGGCTTACTGGAAAAACAGAAACCGGACTTTATATTTTACCTGAGCGGAGTTGATATTCTTCATACCGACAAACTGGGGAAGTTGGGTTGCACAATCGAGGGTTGCAGGGAACGGGACCGCTTTGTCCTGCAGGTATGTCACGATCTTAAAATTCCTGTGCAGGTAAGTATGGGCGGGGGATATTCTCCCGATATAAAGATTATTATTGAAGCTCACGCCAATACATACAGACTGGCACAGAATATTTATTTTTAAAATTATACTCAGGCAAATAAAAAAGGTACCGGCTATTTTAGTAACCCGTACCTTTTCTAAAGTCCCATTATTCAATTTCAATTATTTTCCCATTAACAACAGCTCACTGCACACTATCTCTGTGATATACCTTTTAACACCCTCCTTATCTTCATAGCTGCGGGTGGTAAGTTTTCCTTCTATTCCCACTTCCTTTCCTTTGGGCGCAAACTTTTCAATAAGTTCTGCGGTTTTACCCCAGGCCACAATATTATGCCACTGGGTGTCTGTAACTTTTTCTCCTTTGGAATTTTTGTAAGACTCATTGGTGGCAATGGAGAATTTAGCCAGTTTTTTACCGGTTTCAAGATTCAGGATCTCAGGAGTATTACCTACGTGTCCAATCAATTGTACTTTGTTTCTTAAAGTGCTCATAACCATAGAATTTTATTGCAGTTGAAAATCATTGGTTCATTTCAACAGGACAAACTTATGGCGGGTCTCAAAGGATAATCGGTAGATAAGGGTTTGTTTTCATTTACATTCGTTTGTAAACGTTTGTAAATGGATATGCGCTCAAAATTTCTTTAGGTTTTTTGTAAAACACAGCTTTCAACCACCTTCTTTTAACCCGGCTAAATTCCTGTTTCAGTGATAAATATCATTTCATGTTCAGGAAGTAAATTGCTATGAAATCACTATTTTAGTCTTCCCATAATTTTTAAAAATCCCCTTACCCAACATTTATTGAAATAAGATTGATCCAAAGCCGGATTGCAGTCTCCGCCTGTTAGCACCAGTGAATTTGAAGATTTTTTGCAATAGAATCTTCATTAATAAAAATTAATTATGAGAAATAAGGAGGTGAACTTTCGCAATTCCTGGCATGATAAGGATATTGCACAAATACTGGTAGAACTTAAAACCTCTGCCCAGGGTTTGTCTCAGGATGAGGTAAAGAAGCGGTTATTTCAATACGGGGAGAATAGGCTTCCAGCCGGGGTGAGGATGACTCTGGTCCAGATTATCTTGCACCAGCTTCTCAATCCGCTAATTTTTATTCTTGTTCTTGCCGCGATAGCTTCAGTTGCTATAGGAGAAGTGGAGGATGCCATTTTTATCTTTTTGGTGATCTTTATTAATAGTGCGCTGGGAGCCTATCAGGAATTCAAAGCTGAAAAAAGTGCGTCTGCCCTTCAACAGCTTTTAAAAATTAAAGCCCGGGTGCTACGAAACGGGAAGGGGAAGGAAATTCCTTCAGAAGAAGTGGTTCCCGGAGATATCATTTTACTGGAATCCGGAATAAAAGTTCCGGCAGATCTCAGGTTGCTTGAGGCCAATAACCTGGAAATAGATGAAAGTTTTTTAACCGGAGAATCTATTGCCGCAAAAAAACGCCTTGGCACCCTAAAAAACCAATGTGGAGTTCCCGAAAGATCCAATATGGCATTTGCCGGCTCTACAGTAATGAACGGCAGAGGTCGGGGGGTTGCCGTCAATACCGGAATACTTACCGAAGTAGGTAAAATCTCCAGGAATGTCACAGAGTCAAAGTCGGCCAAACCTCCTTTGGTGCAAAGAATGGATAAATTTATCGCCCAGATAGGAATTTTTCTCCTTGTTGTAAGCCTTATTGTAGGGACACTGCTGTACCTACAGGGTATGGAATTAATAGGAATTTTCTTTGTTGTGGTGGCACTGGCCGTATCTGCAATACCTGAGGGGTTACCCGTAGCACTAACAGTGGCCCTCTCAATCGCCACAAAACGCATGGCAAAGCGCAATGTAATTGTACGAAAATTAAACTCGGTAGAAAGTTTGGGCAGCTGTACCGTAATAGCCAGTGATAAAACGGGTACACTTACTGTAAACGAACAAACGGCAAAGATTATCCTGCTACCTGATGGCAGTTTATTTCATGTCGCGGGGCAGGGCTACAACGGTAATGGCAATGTGAACAGCGAAAAAGATCCATTAAGGCCTGTACTTTATTCTGAAAGAAGTGAACTATACAGAATATGCCGCACCGCAGTCTTTGCCAATGAGGCCCTGCTGGTTAATAATGGGGAAACCTGGGAGCATGCCGGAGATTCTATGGATGTGGCCTTGCTTGGGTTATCTTATAAACTGGGATTGGTGCCTGAAGAAATGTGCGCCGGGGAGAACACGGTGATTAAAATTCCTTATGAATCGCAGAATAAATTTTCAGCTGCAATTTGTCATAATGAAAAAGTGAACATAGAATTAAAGGGAGCCGTTGAAACCGTACTGGATTTTTGCGATTCAATGTTAGTCAACGGTATACCTTCTCCTCTCCTTCGGGAGAATATCCTCGCTCTGGCAGAGAAAACAGCAATGCAGGGTTTCAGGGTCCTTGCGTTTGCCAGTGGGGAAAGTCCAAATCTGGCTTATAAGGATAATTATGAAGCAAAAGATCTCCCTCCATTGACCCTTAACGGGCTCGTGGGCTTTATTGATCCATTGAGACCGGAAGCCAGGGACGCGGTAGATCTTTGCCGAAAAGCAGGTATTAAGGTTATTATGATCACAGGAGACCATCCTTCTACCGCTAAAACCCTTGCGGGAGAACTGGGAATTTCTGCTGAGGATTTGCCTGTAATTACAGGTAAAATGCTTGAAAATAATTCTCCTTCAAGCTCTTTGGCTTTCCGCAATTTGGTGGCCTCTTCAACAGTATTTGCAAGGGTGTCTCCCACTCAAAAGCTGGAGATCGTAAATGTATTAATCGAGAAGGGAGAATTTGTAGCCGTGACGGGCGATGGTGTTAATGATGCCCCTGCTTTAAAAAGGGCAAATATTGGAGTAGCCATGGGTTCCGGGACAGATGTTGCCAAAGAGGTAGGCTCTATGATAGTGGTAGATGATAATTTTTCATCTATAGTGGCTGGTGTAGAGGAGGGACGCTTTGCATATGATAATGTGAGGAAAGTGATCTATCTTCTTATTTCTACTGGTGCCGCGCTGGGAATTCTTTTTATTAGTTCCCTTCTTGCGGGCCTCCCGCTGCCTATGATAGCGGTACAATTGCTTTGGCTAAACCTGGTGACCAATGGGATCCAGGATGTAGCGCTGGCTTTTGAAGGTGGGGAACCCGGCGCCATGAAAAGGAAGCCTCGCCCACCTTCTGAGCGTATTTTTAATAAATCAATGATAAGGCAAACGCTGGTTGCAAGTTTCACTATGGCAACAGTAGCTTTTGGTTTTTGGCTCTGGCTAAACCGGTATACATCTTTGGAGGAGGAATACGCCCGCAACCTTGTGCTACTGCTCATGGTGTTTATGCAGAATTTACACGTTTTCAATTGCCGGTCAGAGAGGATTTCAACTTTCAGGGTGCCTATAAGCAGAAATTACATTCTAATCTTTGGAGTAATTGCCGCTCAGGGAATCCACATTTTAAGCATGCAGCTCCCATTTATGCAAAAGATCCTGCGAATTGAACCTATCACTTTTACTGAGTGGGGATATATCCTTTTACTGGCAATACCAATATTATTGGTTATGGAAGTGTATAAATTTTTTGTTGCGAAAAGGGAAAAAGCCCTGCTAAACTAAAAAGATGGGAATATTGGCCTAAGTTTGCAAATAAGGGAGATAATTATCAACCTTCTGAATTTAAAATAACACTATGGCTTTTAAAAAATTGAATGAACCCCTGCTGGAAGCTCTTGAGAGATTGGGCTATGAAGAGCCACTGCCGTTTCAGAAAAAAATATTATCCAGGATCAAAAGCGGAATGAACCTATTTGGAATTGGACCTGCCGGTTGCGGGAAGACTACAACACTTATTATCAGTACCATTCAGAAATTAAATTGTGAGGCATTTGAGGACGCGCCACGGGCACTTATTTTTGTGAAAGACAAGGAAGCTGCATTGGAGCTGGAAGAAAAGTTCAAGATCTTTACAAGATATATGGATCTAAGAATATATGCCGCCTATGACCAACCCGATATTGATGTTCAAAAAGGTGATATTTATGAAGGGGTAGATATTGTGATCGCTACTCCCGCCAAGCTAAACAAACTCTTTAAACTTTCGGGAATTAATGTGAGCCAGCTAAAATTGTTTATTGTTGATGATGCAGAATTATTGACAGGAAACCGTGACTATACCAACCTTATCCAGATCCCTGAACACATTACCAAATGCCAGTATCTTGTATTTGCAAATGATTTCAATGGGAAAATTGAACGCCTGCAGGATTCTTTCATGGCCTATTCAGAAAAAGTGGAGGTAAAATAAAAATTAGGAGTAATACCTTATGAAAGCAGCAACTGTAAGTCAGTTAAAAAAAGAATTGTCTTTTCGCTCTCCCGGGGAGTTGCTGGAATTGTGTTTAAGATTATCAAAATTTAAAAAGGAGAATAAAGAATTGCTTACTTATCTTCTTTTTGAATCGCTTGATGAAGAGGAGTATATACAAAATATCAAGACAGAAATAGATCTGGAATTTAATGCTATTAACACGAAAAATTTCTTTTTTATAAAGAAAAGCGTTAGGAAGATCCTGCGAAATATAAAAAAGTATAGCCGCTATTCTTTAAAGAAAGAAACAGAGGCCGAGTTGCTTTTATATTTTTGTTCTAAGTTGAAGGATTTTAAACCTTCCATAAAAAGGAACACCACCTTGCTAAATCTTTATCAAAGGCAACTTGTTGCCGTAAAAAAAATCATCTCTGCGCTCCATGAAGATCTGCAATATGATTATGAACTGGAAGTTGAGGAGCTTGAAGGGATTTAGAGAAAAACACCAATTCTATATGTCTATTATGACGATTTCTCATTGCTGCGGGAAATGGTTTAAATTGTATTTTAGTAGGCCTGGTACTTTCAGGCTTAATTTTTCACCCGGATGATTCTTTTAAATATTTACGACGCAACTCTACCTCTTACCAATCCGGTATTAAAATTTCTGTTAATCCTTGTAATTATATTATTTGCTCCCATAATTCTTAACAAGATAAAGATCCCTCATTTACTGGGATTGATCATTGCGGGAGCTGTAATAGGGCCTAATGGATTCTATCTTATGGCAAGGGATTCCAGTATTATTCTTTCAGGAACAGCAGGATTGTTATACATCATGTTTCTTGCAGGCTTAGAAATTGATCTGGTAGATTTTAAAAAGAACAGTAAAAAAAGTATAGTTTTTGGTTTATACACCTTCATTATACCAATGACTTTGGGTATCGTAGGAGGGCTTTATATTTTGCAGTTTTCCTTGCTAACCTCCATTCTTCTGGCCAGTATGTTTGCATCTCACACTCTTATTGCCTATCCTTTAATAAGTAAACTGGGAGTTGCTAAAAACAGGGCTGTAAATGTGGCAGTAGGTGGTACAATGATTACAGACACCCTGGCCCTTCTCGTACTGGCGGTTATCGTAGGAATGTCTGCTGGGGAAGTTAATACCACTTTCTGGGTGAGATTGACCATTTCCATAATTATATTCGGGCTAATAGTAATATTTCTGTTCCCTGTTATTGCGCGGTGGTTCTTTAAACATTATGAGGATAATGTTTCTCAATATATTTTTGTGTTGGTTATGGTTTTCCTTGGAGCTGTACTTGCAGAACTTGCCGGGATAGAGGCTATTATTGGAGCTTTTCTTGCCGGCCTTGCATTAAACCGGTTAATACCCCAAACATCACCTCTAATGAACAGAATTGAGTTTGTAGGGAACGCGATCTTTATTCCTTTTTTTCTCATAGGGGTGGGAATGCTTATAGACTACCGTGCTTTCTTCCAGGACCTGGATACTATTAAAGTTGCTGCGGTAATGACCATTATAGCTACTGCTGCAAAATTCATAGCCGCCTGGCTTACACAAAAAACCTATAATTTCACCCTGGATGAGCGAAGGCTAATTTTTGGCTTAAGCAATGCGCAGGCAGCGGCAACTCTGGCTGCGGTCCTGGTAGGATATAATATTATAATTGGTGAAACTGCCGGAGGAGAACCTATTCGATTATTAAATGAGAGTGTTCTAAACGGAACCATTTTAATGATTCTTATCACCTGTACTATTGCCTCCTTTGTTGCACAGAGAGGAGCCAGAAATCTATCCCTGTCTGAAGTTCCTGAGGATGACAGAGAGAACGAGCACGAAAGGATATTGATACCCATTAGTAATATTGATACTACAGATGAGCTTATTAATTTGGGAGTTACCATTAAATCCCGTAGTAACAAGGAGGGCCTATTTGCTTTAAGTATCGTCGATCATAATTCTGTAAATGGTTATGCCGATAAGAATGCAAAGAAATTACTTGTAAAAGCTGCAGTTGCAGCCGCATCTACAGATAATATTTTAACCGAACTTTTAAGGTATGATGAAAATATTGGTAACGGAATTAAAAGTGCCATTCGGGAACATAATATAAGTGACCTAATATTAGGTCTTCATGTAAAATCTGAAATTTCAGATTCATTTTTAGGAAATCTTACTGAAAGTATACTTGAGCGCTCCCGGACAACCACTTTTATTTATAAAGCTTTCCAACCTTTAAGCACAATTAAAAGACACCACGTGCTTGTGCCCGATTTGGCTGAAAAAGAAACAGGCTTCCCTTTCTGGCTATTAAAAGTTTGGAATATTGCTCGAAATACAGGAACCACCTTGGTTTTCTACAGCTCCTTAGAAACCCTCAATTACATAAAGCAAGTTCAAAAGATACATCCGGTTAATTGCGAATTTATAGAATTTCCAGATTGGAATGATTTTCTTATAATATCAGGGTATTGTAAGAAAGATGATAATTTGATCATAGTTCTTAGCCTTAAGGGTAAACCCTCCTATGAAGAAAACATGGCCCAGGTTCCGGTTTATTTAAATAAATATTTTACCCGCCAAAATTTTATTTTAATTTACCCCATCCAGGTTGGGTTTATAGGAATTACTGCTATAGATAGAAAAAATCCTTCTCTACTGGAGCCCCTGGATGAGATAGGGAAAACTATTTTAAATCTCTTTAAAAAGAAGTAGTAAACATTTGCCGCTGTGGTAGTGTAAAAATGTAACATCTTGTCGTTTGATGAAATAGCCCTTCTCCAATATTTTTCTAAACCGCAATTGTGTTTGTTTTAAAATAAATATATGCATGATGCATAAAAACTTCCTGGCTTATTGAAAGTCTGGGAACCTAACAGCGCAAGGGGAAATATTAAAACTAAAAATATTTTTTTCTATCTTTAATTATGCAAAAAACTTGTCTGGAGTGCGAGGATAAGATTGTTGGTCGGGTAGATAAGAAATTCTGCAGCGATGGCTGCCGTAATGCCTATAACAATAAGATCAATAAGGACCGCAGCAACATGGTTCGCAATATTAATAACCGCCTGCGAAAAAATTACCGGATACTCGAGGAACTCAATCCTGTTGATAAAACAAAAACCAGCAGAACAAAACTGCTGGCTAAAGGTTTTAGTTTTGATTATTTTACCAGTATTTATACTACCAAAACAGGCACCGTTTATTATTTCGTGTATGACCAGGGTTATTTACCGCTGGACGGGGACTTTTATGCCCTGGTGAAACGCACTTAGGAATGCCAGTTTTGCCCGCGTAGCTTCAAGGCGGCACATAGGATATCCTTCCTGCTTATCATGCCCACCAATCTGTCATTTTCAATAATTGGGAACCGCCGGCAATTGTGCTTATAAAAGAGGGAAGCACAATCAAATACATTGGCCTTTCTATCTATTGTTGGCACATTGGTTTCCATGAATTTTTCAATTTGCATATCCCCAATTGGCATATTATAATACCTGCTTTCCGAAATTTGCTTCATACAATCTCCATCTGAAATTATTCCTACAAGCCGATTGTGTTCATCTACCACCGGGGCGCCTGATATTTTGTGTTTAATAAGAGCTTCCATAACTTCTACCACCAATTGATCTTTTCTAAAGGTGATGAGAGAATGACTCATGTAATCTTCCACGAGAATTGGTAAGCTCATTATTTTCTCCGGTTCCGCCCTTTTTCCCTGAAAACTTTTAATACCCATGACGCTAAGTTTTTGATTGTTAACTGTTTCAATATAATCAATTTTTTAATCATTGGGAAGCGCCGGTTTGAAATTCTTTTTTTCGGCTAATCTTATTTATCTTTAAAGCCTTGTTGATCCCTGTATCTATGCTGAAAAAAATTTCCCCCCTTATAATCCTCTTATTACTGGTATGTGTTGTGTGGTTTCTGTTCTTTTCCACCATGCCGCGAAATGTGGAAAAGGCAGATGTTCCTGAAACAGAATTTTCAACTCTAAGGGCTTTTGGTCACGTTAACAGTATGGCGCAGGCCCCTCATTACCTGGGAAGTAATTCTCACAGTCTTGTAAGGAATTACATAGTGAATGAGCTGCAAAATATGGGATTGGAAGTGCAAACCCAGGAAGGTTACAGCCTTGATAACAGTGGCGTAATTGCCCTGTCCAAAAATATCCTGGCCCGTATTCCCGGAAATCAAAAGAACGGAGGAAAAGACCTGCTTTTAATGTCTCATTATGATAGTGCCGGGCACTCTTCCTTTGGTGCCAGTGATGCTGCGAGCGGGATAGGGGTAATCCTTGAAGCTGTTAGAGCGATGCTGGCCGCAGGCGATCCCCACGAAAATGATATTATTCTTCTTTTTACTGATGGGGAAGAAATTGGCCTTCTTGGGGCACGTCTTTTTGTTGAAAAGCATCCCTGGGCGAGGAATGTTGGGCTTGCATTGAATTTTGAAGCTCGCGGAAGCGGCGGGAATTCCTTTATGCTTCTGGAGACCAATAAGGGGAATTCGGGATTGATAAAAGAGTTTATAAAGGCCAATCCACGCTTTCCGGTTACAAATTCCCTGGCTTATAGTGTCTATAAAATGCTGCCAAATGATACAGATCTTACCGTTTTGCGGGAAGAAGGTAATATAAACGGTTTTAACTTCGCTTTTATAGATGACCATTATGATTATCATACCGCCAACGATATTCCTGAAAATCTGGATATGGAAACCCTCGCACATCAGGGCAGTTATCTGGTACCGCTTTTAAATTATTTTAAAAATGCCAACCTCTCTTCTCTGGAGTCGAATGAGGATCTTATTTATTTCAGTATTCCTGGAGGTAAGATAGTAACCTATCCCTTTGCCTGGATACTTCCTATACTTATACTTGCTTTTATCTTTTTCCTGGTTGTGACGGGGTATGGAGTTTACAGAAAGCGTTTCAATTATAAAGCTATTTTTCAGGGGAGTTTAGCATTTTTGGGTAGCCTATTTGGATCAGCGATTCTGGTCTTTCTTCTTTGGCAATTTGGATTTATGATCTATGCAGAATATCCTGAAATGGAACATGGATTTACCTATAATGGGTACTGGTATATTGCGGCAGCGATCTTTCTAAGCCTGTGCATTAATTTTATGGTATATCATAAATTCCGAATTGCCGGGAAACAGACAGAATTTTTCGTATTTCCGCTTTTCTTTTGGTTGTTTCTATGCTTATTAACCGCTGTTTTCCTGAAAGGTGCTGCCTATTTTATAATACCTGCGTTATTTGCTATTCTGCAATTAGGGCTAATGCTGCGTTATAGAAGGCCAAACCTGTTTTTAATGTTTTTTTTGAGCCTGCCTGCCCTCGTTATCCTGCTACCGTTCATTCCAATTTTCCCGGTCGCACTGGGTCTTAAAATCCTGTTTGTAGCTGCAATTCTTACCACTTTATTATTTAGCCTTTTTCTGCCGGTCTTTGGATATTTTACTCAGAAAAAAGCATTGGGATTATTTTGCTTCCTAATTTTTAATATTCTTTTTATCACTGCTCATTTTAAATCCTCTTTCAATGAAAATAGGCCAAAACCCAATAGTCTGGTGTATATTTTGGATAACGATACCCAAAAAGCCAGTTGGAATTCCTATGATAAGATGATTGATGACTGGACTAAGCCTTTCTTCGGAAAAGATCCTTTACAGGTTAAGGAACATGAAGCCGGGTTTAGCAGTAAATACCGCTCTAATTTTAATTATAAAGCTGAAGCCCCCACAATTCCGCTCGCCCGGCCGGGGATTCTTTTCAATCAAATTGAAGAAACAGATTCCTTAGGATTTGCAAGATATTCCCTAAAAATAGCTCCTAACCGAAGAATAAACAGGATGGAACTTTTTGCTGACAGGAATGTGAATTTTCAGGAATTTAGAGTCAATAACCTGGAGGCAGGGGAGGTAAATCTTGGGAAGCAAGCCTTTCACATTTTTACTAAAAGATGGCAGGAGAGGCTGCTTATTTACCATGCGACCAACAGAGACACGTTAAGACTGGAATTTGTTGTGGCTCCTGAGGAATTACCGGAATTTACATTATATGAAGCGAGTTATGACCTGCTGGATAATCCGGAACTTAATGTACCTCCAAGAGAGAAAACAATGATCCCACGGCCATTTGTTCTTAATGATGCTGTTATTGTTAAGCAAACCCTGCGGCTGCCTTAAGCTAAATATTGTAGTTTTGAAGTGGATGTTGAAAAAAGATAAGAAGAGCGTGTATGAATATATCTGTTTTAGGTTGCGGATGGCTGGGATTACCTTTAGCTAAAAGATTGCTGGAAGAAGGGCATACAGTGAAAGGCTCTACAACCTCCATGGATAAAATGTCCCGGCTTACAGCTGAAGGGGTCATCCCTTATAAAATAAAAGTTTATGAGGAAGGGGTTCAGGGAGATCTAACCTCCTTTTTAAGTGATGCTGAAATTCTCATTATCGATATTCCCCCCGGTACCCGGAAAGACCCTGAAGCCAATTTTGCGGGAAAAACAGGAAGAATAACTGAATATCTGGATAGATCTTCTGTGAAACAAGTAATCTTTATAAGCTCCACTTCGGTATATGAAGATGGAGTAGATATTCCGGAATATAATGAGGAGGATGCTCCCAATGCGACTGCTGCGAATTCATTACAACTGCGTGGAGCCGAAACTCTTTTAAAAAAATCTGGAATCAATGTTCTCAGTATTATAAGGTTTGGCGGACTTTTTGGCCCGGGAAGGCATCCCGTCAAATACCTCTCCGGCCGGAAAGACATCAGCAATCCCGAAGCCCCGGTTAATCTTATTCATCTGGAAGATTGTATTGGGATTATTATGGCAGTGATAAGTTCAGGATCACAAGGGGTTTTCCTTGGAGTTCATCCGGATCATCCATCTAAGAAAGAGTATTATACCGCTGTAGCCAGGGCAAAAAATCTACCGGTCCCGGAATTTGATCATTCAACCCCCTCAAAGGGGAAACTCATAAAAGCTTTGAGGTTAGAAGAGGAGTTAGGCTATGTCTTTAGTAAAAGTTTGCTTGATTAAGGATCATTTTTACTCCGGGAATTACTTAATTTTTACTGGGGGGTAGTATATAATAAAAAAGGGCCTGCATTGCTGCGGCCCTTTTTAGGTATTATTGGAAAATGAGTATTACCAGATAAGCACCCGGTTTTCAGGAGCTACATACATTTTGTCACCTTCTTTAATATCAAATGCCTTATAGAAAGCATCTATATTTTGAAGAGGTACAAATGCGCGGTACATCCCCGGTGAATGCGGATCGGTTTTAATTCGGTTTCTTAAGGCCTCATCTCTCATTTTGGTACGCCATACAGTGGCCCAGGACATAAAGAATCGTTGTTCTGGTGTGAAACCGTCAATTTTACCCGGATTTCCGTGCTCCTTCAGATGAATTTGAAGTCCGTCATAAGCGGCATTCACACCACCAAGATCTCCAATGTTCTCCCCAAGGGTGAATTTCCCGTTTATGTATACACTGTCTAAAACCTCAATTGCACTGTATTGGTCAGCAAGAGCGCCCCCAAGACCTTCAAATTGCTTAAGGTCGTCTTCAGTCCACCAGTTATTCAGGTTACCCTGTGAGTCAAATCTTGAGCCACTGTCGTCAAAACCGTGAGAGATCTCGTGGCCAATTACTGCGCCAATGCCGCCGTAATTTACAGCTGCATCTGCCTTATAATCATAAAAAGGCGGTTGAAGTATAGCTGCAGGGAACACGATCTCGTTATAACTTGGGTTGTAATATGCATTTACAGTTTGTGGAGGCATGAACCACTCGGTCTTATCTACAGGATTACCAAGTTTGGCCATTGTTTCCTTAACTCTCCATTTACTGGCGTTCAACATATTCTGGAAAAATGAACCATCCTTGTCACCCGGTTTGGAGATCTCAAGTTCGCTGTAATCTTTCCATTCATCGGGATATCCAACTTTTACTACAGTAGTTCCCAGTTTTTCAATAGCCTTTACTTTGGTGCTGTCGCTCATCCAGGTAAGGTTGTTTATCCTTACTTCAAATGCCTTGATAATGTTCGCAATCATTTCCTGGGCCTTCTCTTTAGCTTCCGGCGGGAAATTTTCCTCTACATATAATTTTCCAAGGGCTTCCCCCAAAGAACCATTTACAGTAGCCAAAGCGCGTTCTTTCATTGGGCGTTGTTCCTTCGCTCCCTGTAAAGTTTTGCTGTAAAATTCCCAGTTTGCTTTTTCAATCTCTATACTAAGCATGGAGGATGCATCATTGAAAAGATTCCAACGCAGGTAGGTTTTCCAGTCGGCAACATTGTTTCCGGCAAAAGTGGTTTGCAGGGCCTGCATGTATTTAGGCTGTGCAACGATAACGGTATCCACATTGGCTGCACCAATTTCATTAAAAAAATTCTTCCAGTTAATAGCCTTTACCTGGCTTTGTAACTGTTCTACAGACATTGGATTGTAAGTTTTGCGGGCATCGCGTCTTTCAACTTTATCTAGTTGCGGTCTTGCAAGGCTGGTTTCAAAAGCAAGAATAGTTTCAGCGTTTTTAGCAGCAACTTCCTGCGAATCACCCAGGTACTGAAGCATTCTGGTAATATGGGTTTTATACTTTTCACGAATGTCCTTAGAATCTGCATCTTCCCCTACGTAATAATCACGGTCCGGTAATCCTAAGCCAGATGGATATAAATACGCAGCATTTGCATTACTGTCTTTAGCATCAGAGCGTACGGTAAATCCAAAGAAACCGGCACCACCATATTGCTGCATTTCAGTTAAATATTTCTGCAGGTCTTCCTTGCTAGTAATAGCCTCTATTTTTTCAAGATAAGGCTTTAAAGGTTCAACCCCTTTTTGGTTACGGGCAACCGTATCCATAATGCTTTGGTATAAATACACAGCTTTTGCCTGATCGCTGGAAGCGTCCAGGTTCTTGTCTTTCGAAGCTTTTTCTAACAGGGCAAGCGCGCTGGAATCTGTATTCTTGCGCAATTCATTGAAACTCCCCCAGGTGGTCTGGTCTCCCGGGATCTCTGTAGAG
Organism: Antarcticibacterium arcticum; assembly: GCF_007993795.1. GTDB lineage: Bacteria > Bacteroidota > Bacteroidia > Flavobacteriales > Flavobacteriaceae > Gillisia > Gillisia arctica. Next base: position 3,031,697 of record NZ_CP042476.1, read on the forward strand.
TCTACCCATTTTCCATTTACATACCTGAAAAAGTCATCTTTGGGGCTTACCGTAGTGTCCATATAGGCCAGGTTGATCCCGCGGGGTTCTTCCTTTACAACTACTTTTTTATCATCATTGTTGCATCCGGTTACCACCGCTGCGCCAATAAATGACAGGATCATAGCATTGGTTATTTTTTTCATTCTCAATTATTTGATTAAAATTTATGCGCTAAAATAATAAAAAACAGCAGATTAAATACAGAAAGGTTTTTGTGGAAAATACAGCATGTGCCAGCCTATTTATCAAATTTGGCGATAAAGCTGCTATCGAAATCCTTTTTGATCTCCACGATCTCTGTTACATTTTCGTTGGGAATTGCGATTGAAAGAATATAGTGCTTGATTATCCAGTTATTATCCACCAGTTCCAAAACCCCTGACCCCCTGCATATTCCCATTTGGGTGTTTAGCAGTTCATCAAACCAGGCAGTTTGATTATTTTCTGAAATGTAAATATTCCTCTCGATCGTGGAAAAACTCCAGGCTTTTCCCTTGTCAAAATAGGGTTTTGAAAAGTCACGAAATTCCTGATTTTGCCAGTTTTCAGTGGCATCGGTTCCTATGAACACCCCATCCCGGGCCATAAGTTCAAAGTAGGGATCAAATTGAGCTTCAGCCGCGGCTTTATGCCATTTCTCCAAAACTGTATCAATATTCTCTCTTGCCTCCTCTGTATTCACAGGCGGTTGTGAAGTTTCAGCTTCAGTAGAAGTAGTTGTTTTAGTGGTGGTAGTAGAGAATTCACAGCTGGTGAAGATACTAAGGATAAAAAGTAGTTGGATTATTTTCATGATAATGAGATCTGGTGAATATGAAATTGAAAGGGATAATTATTTTCGGTCACGGGTAGCTCCCGGTAACGGGGGTATTTGGGTTTGAGATGAATCTTCCTCATTTGGGTCAAAAGCATCCAGTTCAGCTTCAAAATCTTCAAGTGTTTTCAGGAATATCTCATTGAGCTGGATCTTGAAATTATTAAATTCTACCGGGATCTCCTGTGCTGTAGCGGCTATTTCTTCTGGATTTGGATTTCTTTTTTTGGACAAGCGCTCTAACACACGGGCTTTAGTGTATAGCACCGAGAGCCGCGTTTGTACCCCATTGGTAACGAATTGTGGCGGAACGGTTCCTTTAAGCGATTCCATAATTTCTGCGATGGGCGTTGCATTGGATATAACTTCGTTTATGGTATAGGTCCTGAAATTTTCAATTTCAGACTGGGCCGTAATATATGCCAGCCATTCTGAGGTAATTTCATTTGTTTCGGGTAAAAGTATTACTTCTTCATTGGGGTAGTTCAGAAGTTTGCTGAAAGCAGTAGTATCCTTAAGGGTTTCAGGTTGCTGTCCGGTAGATTTTCCTCTCTCATTACACCCAGTAATAAGGAGCAAAAGGACAATTTGAAATACAATTTTCATATAGGTGCTTGAAAGACAAAGTTAAGTAAATCATTTTCTAAAAATATAAAATTAAGGAGGGGAACAAAATTCTCATTTTTACGGCAATCCAGCTCACATCTTTTATGAAATCAATATATTTGCGCTAGAAAAATTATATAAAATGGATTCTAAAAAGATATTGGTTATTGGCGCTGCAGGTCAAATAGGCAGCGAACTTACCTTAAAATTAAGGGAGTTCTTTGGAAAAGACAATGTTATTGCCAGTGATATAAAAGATGGGAGTGAGGAACTTATGTTTTCGGGTCCATTTGAAATTGCCGATGCCACAGATAAGGATCTTATTGAAGAAATAATTACTAAGCACCAGATCACCGATGTTTATTTAATGGCTGCAATGCTAAGTGCCACTGCAGAGAAGATCCCAATGAAGGCCTGGCATCTTAATATGGAATCCCTGTTTATAATTTTAAATCTGGCAAAAGACCAAAAGGTGAACAGGGTATTCTGGCCATCCAGTATTGCCGTTTTTGGGCCTACAACTCCAAAGGAGGATACCCCCCAAACCACAGTTATGGAGCCTAGTACAGTCTACGGGATATCAAAACAAACGGGAGAGCGTTGGTGTGAATACTATTTCAACAAATATGGCGTAGATGTGAGAAGCCTAAGGTACCCGGGAATTATAAGCTATAAGACACTTCCTGGTGGCGGCACAACAGATTATGCTATTGAGATCTTCCACGAAGCCATCAAAAATAAAAAATACAGCTCTTTCCTTTCTGAAAAAACCGGGCTGCCCATGATGTTCATGGATGATGCCATTAAAGCAACGGTAGATATTATGGAAGCACCTTCAGAAAACATAAAGGTAAGATCCTCCTATAACCTTGCAGCGATGACCTTTACGCCTGAAGAATTGGCGAACCAGATCAAAACCCAAATTCCAGAATTCGAAATTTCTTATGAACCCGATTTCCGGCAGAGTATTGCCGATTCCTGGCCGAGTAGTATTGATGACAGCGAAGCGAGAAAAGATTGGGGATGGGAACACGAATATGATCTTTCCAAATTAACCAGCACAATGATAGAAGGATTAAAAAACTAATCCTACTTGAATTTCAAGCTTAACAGAATTCCATTTTTAAAATAAATCATTATAAGAATGGAATTTTTTTATTACCTCATTAATCAGCTGAAACAGAAAAACCCCGTCTAATTGCTTAGACGGGGTGGTTGTTAGGTTTTCGAATTAAGATATAAAAATATATTAATCGTTGATAACACGCACCTGAGCTGCGGTTAATCCTTTTCTTCCTTCTTCTTCAACGTACTCAACTTTGTCACCTTCGTTCAAAGTCTCACCATTAAGACCTGTAACGTGAACAAAAATGTCTCTTCCTGTTTCGTCGTTAGTAATGAATCCATAACCTTTAGACTCATTGAAAAATTTAACTGTACCTTCCATTGTAAAAAAATAAATAATTAATAAAGCACAAACTTACATATTTTTATTTATCAACTATAGTTAAAATAAAATTCTTTTTAACGTTATTGATTATAAGGGAGTTAATCAATTCCTCTGTCCTTCATTTTCTTCATATTTTTATCGGAAAGTGTATAATCTTCCAATTTTTTCCCCTTCCATCTTACATATAAAAAAATAGGCATAAGTATAAATGCAAAGGCCAGGACTGCCAATCCTATAATGCGGTCTCCCATTACAAAGTCATCATTAATTCTAAAATAAAACCCTGTGCCCACTGCAAGGAGAATTAAAATTCCTAAGATTTTCATTATTAAATACATACTTCTAGACTGTTACTTCGATTAATTTTTGCCTGTAGGCGGTTAACAATTTGGATTTAGATATAAATCCAATATACTTTTCATTTTCTATTACAGGTAAGTTCCAGGCATCGCTTTCCTGGAATTTTCTCATAATATCTTTAGTGCGATCCTTATTAAGGTCAATAACCTCCGGCGCTTCCTGCATAAGTTCCCGTACTTTAATCTCATCATATAAAGCCTGGTTGAACATTACCGGCCTTATATCATCCAATAATATAATTCCCACAATATGTTCATTTTCATCAATCACGGGGAACAGGTTGCGGGAAGATTTGATCACTCCGTTATGAATAATATCTCCCAGGGTAGCGTCAACATTAAGGGTTACAAAATTTGTCTCGATCACCTGCCTGATATTCAGCAAAGTTAATACCATTTGATCTTTATTATGGGTGATCAATTCTCCCCGGGAGGCAAGGTCCAGTGTATAAACCGAATGAGGCTGGAATTGCGAAGTGATCATAAAGGAAATTGCCGCAGTTATCATTAAGGGAACAAAAAGTTCGTATCCGCTGGTGAGTTCGGCAATAAGGAATATGGCGGTTAGGGGGGCGTGCATGATCCCGGCCATAAGCCCGGCCATTCCAACCATGGTAAAGTTGCTTACTGAAAGGGGTTCTTTAAAGATCCCCAGGTTGTTAATGATCAATGCAAAACAATGGCCCATAGCACTGCCCATAAAAAGGACCGGTGCAAATATCCCGCCCACTCCTCCGGCACCCATAGTTAAAGAGGTAGCAATTATCTTAAATACAACCAATCCGGCGAGCAGGCCTATTACAACCCAAATATTGTCCATATAGGCTTCAAAAACATTTTTACCTAAGGCATTAATATAATTTTCCTGAAGCAAGTTATTTATAACATCATATCCTTCTCCATACAAGGGAGGTATTAGAAAAATGAGGACCCCCAGGGCAAAACCTCCTATGAGCAGCCGGTTTAAAGAGGAGACGATATTGCTGAAAAATTTATTTATCCGGAAATAGATCCTGGTGAAATAAATAGAAAATAATGAGGCGAAAACACCCAGTAGAATATAGAATGGCACTTGGCCAATCTCAAATTCATCTGTAAGTTGTGAATGGAGTATAATATCTGACCCAGAGAAGAAATAAGTGGTAAGTATTGCCGAAACCGATGCCAGCAATAAGGGGATCATGGAAATAAGTGTAAGATCCAGACTAAAAATTTCAATTGCGAAAATTATGGCGGCAATAGGTGCCTTGAACAAGGCAGACATAGCACCGGCGGCGGCACAACCTATTAAAAGTGTTCTGGAAGCCTGGTTCATCTTAAAAAACCTTGAAATATTGGAACTTATAGAGGCACCGGTTACCACGGTAGGTGCCTCCAATCCTACAGATCCTCCAAAGCCTACCGTAAGAGGAGCGGTAATTAATGAGGCATACATCTGGAATTTTTGCATTATTCCCTTGCGCCGTGAAATAGCATGCAGGGTTGTGGGAATACCATTTCCTATTTCCCGGCGTAGGCCCCATTTAACTATAAGTACTGTAAGCGCCAGTCCTATTACAGGAAATATGAAATAGAAGGCCGTATGGTAATTAATAATTAATTCCCCTTCCAATAATTGCTGAATATAATGCGTGAGGTTTTTAATGGTTACTGCCACCAGGCCCGCAATAAATCCAATAACTGCGCTTAACAGCATCAGGAATTGATGATTTGTAAGGTGTTGGGTTTTCCACAGGGCAAATTTATCTGCCAGTTCTTTGGTTCTTATGCTCACACAAAAAATTATTAATAGGTGAATATAAAAAATCCTGCGGGAAGCAGGATTTTAAAAATTTATAATTTCACCTGGAGATGAAGTTCTTTTAACTGCTCCTCATCCAGTTTTGCCGGGGCATCTATCATAACATCCCTACCGTTGTTATTCTTTGGGAAAGCGATGAAATCTCTGATTGTCTCTTGGCCTCCAAGTATAGATACAAGCCGGTCAAATCCAAATGCAATTCCGCCATGAGGGGGAGCGCCGTATTCAAAAGCATTCATAAGAAAACCAAACTGTTCCCTTGCCTGTTCTGGGGTAAAACCTAAATAATCAAACATTTTCGCCTGTGTGGCTTTGTCATGTATTCTTATTGAACCACCTCCAATTTCGTTTCCGTTTAAAACCAGATCATAGGCATTGGCGCGTACAGCACCAGGATCTGTTTCCAAAAGGGCAATATCTTCGGGTTTTGGTGAAGTAAAAGGATGGTGCATGGCATGATATCTCGATGTTTCCTCATCCCATTCCAGAAGCGGGAAGTCCACCACCCACAAGGGGGCAAATACATTTGGATCTCTTAATCCCAATTGCGTGGCAAGGTGCATACGCAATGCGCTAAGCTGGGCACGGGTAGCGTTTGCATTGCCTCCCATTACCAGGATTAGATCTCCGGGATTTGCTCCTGTTGCGTTTGCCCATTCCTTGAGATCTTCGGCAGTATAAAACGTATCTACAGAGGATTTTAAGGTTTTATCTTCGTTATATCTTGCCCAAACCAGCCCGGTAGCTCCTACCTGAGGCCGCTTTACCCATTCAATAAGGGCGTCAATTTCTTTTCGTGTATATGCTGCTGCGCCGGGAACGGCTATTCCTACGATTAATTCCTGTTGGTCAAAAACATTGAAACCTTTGTGCTTGGCAAGCTCATTAAGTTCGGCAAATTCCATCCCGAAACGAATGTCCGGCTTGTCATTCCCATATTTTTGTATAGCTTCAGCATAGGTCATCCTTGGGAAGTTTACAGATTCTACCCCTTTTATTTCCTTTAATAAATGTATTGTAAACCCCTCAAAAATATTAAGAATATCTTCCTGGTCCACAAAGGCCATTTCACAATCTATCTGGGTAAATTCCGGTTGCCGGTCTGCCCGCAGGTCTTCATCGCGAAAACATTTCACTATTTGGAAATATTTATCCATACCACCTACCATTAATAACTGCTTAAAGGTTTGTGGCGATTGGGGAAGAGCATAAAACTGGCCTTCGTTCATGCGGCTTGGAACTACAAAGTCACGTGCCCCTTCAGGCGTAGATTTGATGAGGTAGGGAGTTTCCACCTCGATGAACCCCTGGTTGGAAAGATAATTTCTCACCTGCATTCCAACCTTATGACGAAACATAAGATTTTCTTTTACCGGATTTCGGCGAATGTCCAGGTACCGGTATTTCATTCTAAGCTCTTCCCCGCCATCAGTGTCATTTTCAATGGTAAAAGGTGGGGTAAGGGAAGCATTCAGCAGCTTATAATCTGAAACCAGGATCTCAATATCTCCTGTAGGCATTTGAGGGTTCTTGGATTCGCGTTCAATAACGGTCCCTTTTACCTGTATAACAAACTCCCGACCTAAATTGGCCGTTTCTTTCATCATTTTTTCTGAAGTTCTCTCCTCATCAAAGATCAATTGGGTAACCCCATACCTGTCCCGAAGGTCTACCCATATCATAAAACCTTTATTTCTTATTTTCTGCACCCATCCGGCCAGGGTTACTTCCTCTCCTATACTGGCAATTCTTAATTCACCACAGGTATGACTTCTATACATAATATGCTCTTGAAAAATTGAAAGGCAAAAGTAAGAAGTAATCATGGGTTCTAAAGGAATAAAGCCTTCAAAAGTTTCCTGTTACCCAGGAAAATATTTGAATTCGACTTTTCGCATTAGGGTCCAATGTTAATTTAATGTTACCAAATCCTTGCGTAATTGTAAAGTAATTTTTAAATTTATAGCACTTTGAGAAAAAGCGGGCTTATGAACCTAATGAAACTTTGTTACGCCGCTGGTGCTTTTTTAATGGCACCGGTGCTGAGCGCGCAAGAAATAGAACCCAAATTTGAAATACAGGGTGAATTAATAAAAGGAACATATTATTATGAAAATGGAAGTGTTAGACAGGAAGGTACGTACAAGGGAGGAAAACTCCACGGGGAATGGGTTTCTTTTGACCAAAGCGGTAAGAAGAATGCCCTTGCCAGGTACGAGGAAGGGGTCAAGATGGGCAAATGGTTTTTTTGGTCTCCTGATGTTTTAACAGAAGTAGAATACCGCAATAATGTTATTGCTGAAGTAACAGAATATAAAAGGCAGGGAATTCTTATAACCAGGAATTAAAAAGCCCTGCGCAGTTTAAACAAACCTGAAGTGAAAACTTCAGGTTTGTTTTTTTTTTTTAAAGGCCAATACAGCAAAAACCCGCACTTTTCTTTTAAAAAAGTGCGGGTTTAAAAATTGAGTTAAGTCTGGCCCTTTCGGGCGAAGTTAAAATTCCACTTAACTCTGCAACTCCTGATTTTTTATTGCCTTAAGTCTTTTTCGTTCAACTCTTTTATTGCGAATATTAACCTTGCTTCTGTTTACCAGGTAGAACATTACAGGTACTACCACCAGCGTGAGAAAAGTTGCAAAAACCAACCCGAATATAACGGTCCAGGCCAATGGACCCCAGAATTTCACATTATCACCACCTACATATATCTTGGGGTCATAATCTATGAACAGGCTGAAAAAGTCTATGTTAAGCCCCACGGCGAGAGGTATTAATCCCAGAACGGTAGTTATTGCTGTTAATAATACCGGCCGTAATCTTGATTTCCCTCCTGCTACTATAGCGTCAAAATATTCTTCGCGGGTAAGAAGGTCTTCCGGCTCATAACCCAGGATATCTTTCTGGCGATCTATTAATAACTGGGTGTAATCTATAAGTACAATCGCATTATTCACTACAATACCCGCAAGGGAAATAATCCCCATCATAGTCATGATTATAATGAAATCCATCTGGAAGGTTACCATACCCAGGAATACCCCGGCAAGACTTAGCATAACCGCCATTAGAATGATGACAGGTTTTGAAAGTGAGTTAAACTGGGCGACAAGGATCAATAAGATCCCTCCAAGCGCAATAAGAAGAGCCTTCAGCAAAAAGTTCATATTCTCTGCTTGTTTTTCCTGTTCTCCTGTAAATGCCACCGTCATATTTTGCGGAAGGTCATAACTATTCATGGCTATCTTTAACTGTTCTACAATTGCATTGCCATTATAGCCTTCCAGTACATTGGAATATAAGGTTATTACGCGTTTTAAATCTCTTCTTTTTATGGAGTTAAATGCGGTAACCGAGGATTTTTCCACTACAGAGGAAATTGGAACCTGCACCAATTCCCCCGAATTGTTCCTGAAGGTAACAGGTTGGTTGAACAGGGCATTTTCATTATACCTCAAATCTTCATTAAATCTTACGTTGATCTCATAATCATCACTTCCTTCCTTATAAGTAGACACCTCTTCCCCGTAAATAGCCCGTCTGAGAGTCTGGCCAACGGCTGAAGTAGAAACACCCAATTGGCCGGCTTTACGTCTATCTACCCGTACATCAAGTTCAGATTTGGATTTGTTTACATCAAGTTTCAATTCCTCAATACCGGCTATGTTGAGTTCTCTAATGAAATTGCGAATATTTTCGGCTTCTGTTAGCATCTCGTCATAATTCTCCCCCTTCAGTTCTATGTTAATTGGATATCCTGAAGGTGGTCCTGCGGCATCTTTTTCAACAATAATGGAAGCACCTGGAAAATCTTTTACGGCAGCTCTCACTTCACTTAATACCTCGCTGCTTTTTACCCCGCGCCGGTCATTAAATTCTCTCATTGATAAAGTGATCTTTCCTTTATGTGGCATATCGCTTTGCTGCCCTCCATCGGTTTGGGGGTTCCCCGCCCCAAGTCCTACCTGCGAAATTGCAGATTCTACCATGAAATTATAGCCATTCTCATCCTCATATTTTTTAATAACCTCAAAGACTTGGGCTTCCACTTGTTTGGTGAGTTCATTGGTCCGGGCAATATCGGTTCCTTCCGGGAATTCAATATAGGTTATGATCTGGTTAGGCTCATTTTCAGGAAAAAACAGGACATTAGGCTGAACGAGCCCTACCAGGATAAAGGAAAATATAAGCAAGCCCAGGGTTCCGAAGAAAAAGTAATATGCTTTTTTCTTCCGAAGGGCATATTTAAGGGTGCGCTCGTAGGTGTTTTCAAGTTTTTTCAGAGCTTTGAACTGGAAGTAATCTACACCACGTGAAAGGAAATATTTGTAGATCCACAGCATAATCGCTGCGAAGATCATTAAGTTTCCAATTCCGCGGAAGGCCCCGGTATTCATTACAAATCCAAGTATCACCAGGATAAGTCCCACTCCTGCAAGTATCCCGCTAAAACGAATAAGTCTTGCTTTGGTGAATTCATTTTCCTCGGTTTGCATGAAGCGCGAAGTAAGCATTGCATTAATAATAAGGGCCACAAATAAGGAAGAACCCAAAACTACCGAAAGGGTCATAGGAAAAATCATCATAAACTTTCCAATGGTTCCCGGCCATAATCCCAATGGGAAAAATGCAGCCAGGGTAGTAGCGGTAGAAGCAATTATGGGCCAGGCAATTTCACCTACACCCTGTTTTGCCGCCTTTAATCTGGGCATTCCCTGGTCCATAAGGGAATATACGTTCTCAACTACCACTATACCATTGTCAACCAGCATTCCCAGCCCCATAACAAGGGCGAAAAGAACCATGGTGTTAAGGGTAAGCCCCATACTGGAAAGTATTATGAATGAGAGGAACATTGACAAGGGGATGGCAAATCCTACAAACAACGCATTCCTGAACCCAAGGAAGAACATTAATACCACCACTACGAGGATCACCCCAAAGATGATGTTATTAACAAGGTCATCTACCTGGTTTTGGGTTTTTATTGATTGGTCATTGGTAAGGGTGATTTCAATATTATCGGGGAAATACTCTTCTTTTTCCCGTTCCACGATCTTTTTGATCTCCTCTACAGCTTCAATCATATTTTTTCCTGCCCGCTTCTTAATATCAAGCATAATAACCGGATCTCCATATTCCCGGGCGTAGGTGGTAGGATCTTTTTCCTGGAACCTTATTTGGGCAATATCTTTAAGGAAAATATTTCCTCCATCCCGCTTAACTACAATATCTTCCAGTTCCCGCGGATTCTCAATCTCTCCAATGATCCTTATATTCTTTTGTACGCTGTTAGAAATTATATTTCCCCCAGAGATCGTGCGATTCTCTGCACTAATTGAATTAACCACATCATTAAAACTTACCTTGGAGGCTGTCATTTTATACACATCCAGGGCCACCTCGATCTCCATATCCTCGGCACCCCTAATAGTGGCTTCTTTGATTTGAGGAAGCATTTCAATTCTATCCTGAAGGTACTCGGCATATTTTTTAAGCTGCTGTACCGTGTAATCTCCTGTAAGGTTAATATTGAGGATAGGCATTTCCTCTGTTATATTAAGGTCAAAAACGTTTGGCTCAACCTTCGCCCCGTTGTCCATGGTAGGCCAGGTAGTTTCTGCCTTTACAAGGTCAACTTTGTCTTTAATTAATTGCTTTGCAACATTGGGACTTTCATCCTCATCAAATTCAACTATAATAAGAGAATAATCCTGAAGGGTAGTGGAGGAAATCTCCTTTACACCGGCCACGTTGTTAAACTCCTCTTCCAGGGGCTCGGTAATAAATTTCTCAACATCCTCTGCTGAATTTCCCGGGTTTATGGAGCTTATATAAATTTTGGTTTCAATGATCTCGGGAAAAGACTCGCGGGGCATGCTGTAGTAGGAAAGCAAACCTCCCACAAGTATGATGGCCACAATTACGTAAACCGTCATCCTGTTGTCTATAGCCCAGGAAGAGATCTTAAATTCTTTGTCAATTTTATTCATAAGTGATAAGTTAACCTGGGCTTAATTTTTTAATTTGACTTTTTGATCATCGCGTAAATTTCTTCCGCCCTCTATGATTATGAGGTCTCCCGGCTCAAGACCGCTTAAGATCTCGATGTCTTCACGGTAAGTGTACCCTGTTTCAACGATCACTCTTTTGGCTACTCCCGTGCTGTCACTTTCTTTTTCGAAAATATATACCAGGGTTTGACCCTGGGAATTTTGCTGAATAGTGTTTTCAGGAACTATTATGGCATTTTCTGAAGTATAATCGTTCAGTTTTACAGTTGCTATTAGGTTTGGCTTGATCTGGCCGTCTTTATTTGGAAGGGCAACTTCTATCTGGAATGAGCGGTTATCTGGATTTATGAAATTTCCAACCTGGCGCACAACTCCTTCAAATTCCTGTCCTATTGCTGCAATCTCCACTACTACGGCAGTACCCGTTTTAATTTTACCCAGATAACTTTCTGGAACTGCAGCCTGGACGTACATATTATCCAGGTTTACCAATCTAAAAAGTGCATTTTGGCCGGGATTTACCACTACTCCCTGGTCAGATATTACCTGGTCTATAACCCCGGTAAAAGGTGCTCTCACCACAGTTTTACCTACCTGGGTCCTGATTTGATTTACAGAATTTTGAGCTGCGTCATAATTGGTCTTTGCTTCAAGGTATTGAATCTCTGAACCTATGTTCTGTTCCCACAATCTTTTCTGGCGCTCGAAAGTTGTTTTCGCCAAAGCAGCCTGAGCTTCGATCTGGGCAAGTTGACTTGAAAGTCCGCCATCATCAATTCTGGCAAGGATGGCTCCTTTATTTACCTTTTGCCCCTCTTTCACGTATACTTCCCGCAGCAAGCCGGAAAATTCCGGGTAGATAAGGATGTTCTCTTTTGTGGCCACATCTCCCTGCACTTCGGTAAAATGTCTGAAGGAAGTATCTACTACCATTTTGGTTGTAACCAGCGGTATATTTCTTTCAGGGTCAAGTTTAATTATGGCCGCGTCCAGCATATCAATTTGAGTGTTGATCTCCCGCTGCCGCTCACTTAATTCAAGTTTTTTTGACTTGATCTGGGCCAGATCATTGGTGTCTATTACCTCCTTAACCGATTTATTTTCTGAATTTCCGCAGGATATAAGAAGAAGAGTAGCTACGCCAAACACGAACTTTTTCATAATTGTATAATATTGAGATCTTTTATTTTTCATTGCTATAGGAAGAATTATCCAGAAGGTTTTCCAGAGTGGTTTTTGTAGTAATTACGTTTAACATAGATTGAAGTAATTCCTGTTGGGCAGCGAAAAGCTGCCTTTGGGCTTCGCTTAATTCAAAGCTGCTGCCAAGTCCTTCAAAGAACTTGATCTGGTTCTTGTTCTCAATTCGTTGCGCGAGTTCAAGATTTTGTTTTTGAGTCTGGTAATTTTCCAGGCTAAATTCATAATCATTCCGGGCACTGTTAATTTCAAGCCTTACCCGGTTTTCGGTTTGATCCAGATCTATAAGTGCCTGCTCATATTCCAATTGTTTTTGTTGGGTCCGGGCACTGCGCAGCCCACTGCTAAAAATTGGAATATTTAAACTCACTCCCAGGATAGATTGGGTAAAGTAATCCTGTTCCTTATTAAAAAAGGTAAAACTTTCACTAAAGCCCTGAAATCCATAGTTTACAAAACCTGTAAGGCTTGGAAGCGCTTTGGCTTTTTCCAATCTTACAAATATTTTGGCAGCTTCCGCACTGTTTTCGGCAATGAGGTAATCTATATTTTCTTCTACGGGTATTTCTTTAGCCAGGAGACTAAGGTCATAATATTTCATAGCCAGAGAATCCAGGTCTTCCACAAGGGTAACCTGAGTATCTACAGGAATTCCAAGGCTAAGGTTGAGCATTTCGTAGGATAGACCAAGCATTCTCCTGCTTCGGTTTAAATTATTCTGAAGGCCCAGCAACGTGATATTCAATTGCTCCACATCTTCTTCTTCAGCAAGTCCATTTTCAAAGATTTTTTTTGTGTCCTGAAAATTCTTATCAATAGAATTCACATTATTTTCCAGAATGCTTACGCTTTCCTTGGCAAGTAAGACATTGGCGTAAGCAGAAATTATCGCCTCTTTTACAGATTGTTGTGTTTTGATCTTTGCATTCTCTGAAATTTGCAAAAGGGTTTTGGCAGACTGCACCCCAACAATATAGGAACCATCAAAAATTAACTGATTCCAGGTGGCGGTGCCGCCAAGGTTTTGTTTAGTCCCAAATCTTACAGGAACAAATGTCCCCGGTTCTCCTCCTGCAATCTCTGCGGGTATCAAAGTAACCGGTTGTTTGATATAATTTTGGTAATCTACATTTCCGGAAATTTGAGGTAATCCCTGAGCTATGATCTCCCATTTTTGCTTAAGAGTCTTTTCCACTTCTTTGGATGCTATCCTGGATGAATAATTGTTTTTTAAACCAAAATCAATTGCTTCCTCAAGGGTGAAAGTATAGGATTCTTGTGTTTCCTGTTTCTGGGCCCAGAGGGACGCGGTAAGCAAGAAGATGAAGAAGGATGCGTATATTTTTATGTTTTTAAATATCATTTGTAATGAATTGGTTTAATTTTTCCAGACCTGCCGGGGTGGCAATGGCCCGTAGGTGATATTCCAGAAAGTTGTCATAAAGAATTTTCAATCCTTGCAATTCCGGCGGGAAAAGTGACGGATTTTTTATACCGGTAATCCCCACAAAATAGATCTTGCTAATAAAATCAACCGGGATGTTAGACCTGTAATCTCCGGTTGCGATTCCCCTATTGAGATTTTCCTCAATTGAACAGGAAATAAGATGATGATTGCTTTTATGAACTTCTCTGTAGATCTTGGGATAATATTTTTCCAGTTGAAATTGGGGAGAAGACTTTTCGTCCTTTAAATATGAGGTGGTAAATTGCTTGATCTTAAAAAGCTCCTCAATTGGGTTGTAGCTTTTACTTTTTATCTCTTCAATTCCTTCTGTGATCTTTTGCAGTACATATAGGGTTACCGCCTCTATTAATTTAGTCTTGGTGGGGAAGTGGGCATAAATGGTTTTCTTGGATATCCCCATATTTTGGGCAATATCATCCATTGTCACACTCTTAAAACCAAGGGAGAGGAACAAATCGGCAGAAGTATTTATTATTTGTTCTTTCACTTATATAGTTATTGGCGGCAAAAGTACGAAAGGAAACTTTAAAAACTAAAAAAGTTTCCTAATATTTTTAAGTTTTAAAGCTGGGGAAGAAATCATAATAAATTCTATTATTCTATTTTAGCGCAAAAAATATTACGTATGCTTAGCATTACACAATACCGGGAGGCCTTTCTGGAATATCTTGAAACTGCAGTAACTTTAAAAGAACCTGTAAATTTATACGAGCCCATAAGTTATATTCTCCATCTGGGAGGCAAAAGATTAAGGCCCGTATTGGTATTAATGTCTGCCGAAGTTTTTGAGAGTTCCTTCAAAAAAGCCCTGAGCGCCTCTCTTGCTATTGAAGTGTTTCATAATTTCTCGCTGGTTCATGATGATATTATGGATGATGCACCTCTGCGCCGTGGTAAAGCAACGGTACATGAACGGTGGGATGTAAATACAGGGATCCTTTCAGGAGATGCAATGCTTATTTATTCCTATCAGTTATTAGAAAATTACGATGGGCCTATCTTTAAGGAGTTGTTGCAATTATTTAATAGTACCGCTATGCGTGTGTGCGAGGGTCAGCAATACGATGTTGATTTTGCAACCCAGGATGATGTTGAGATTAAAGATTACCTTAAAATGATTGAATATAAAACAGCAGTATTGGTTGCGGCTGCCTTACAAATGGGGGCGATTATTGCGGAAACTACCCCCCAAAACAAACAGGCCATGTATGAGTTTGGCCGCTTGCTTGGGATAGCTTTTCAATTGCAGGATGATTATCTTGATGCTTTTGGTGATCCCGAAACTTTTGGCAAGCAGGTAGGCGGTGATATTATAGAGAATAAAAAGACCTTTTTATACCTTACTGCCCTTCAAATGGCAGATGCTGTAGAAGCAAGACAACTGGAACATTTATACTCGATAAACCCCGGGGAAGCTACCGCCAAAATCGAAGCGGTTAAGCAAATCTTTGAAAATAGCGGGGCATCACTGAGGGCTCGTGAGGAAATAAAGAAATATACCAATAAAGCATTTGAAGCGCTGGAGGAGCTTGATATTCCCGAGGACAGAAAGGCGTTATTACGGGATTTTGGCCAGGACCTTATGAACCGGGAAGTCTAAAAATAAATACTTACAAACGGCATGAGGGCGTTGCTGTAAAAACTCTTCTGGCTATCATGAAGTACGTCATAACGAATACCTGTCACTACGGGCCCGGTATTATAACCTATACCCAAAAACAAAGCCGGTACCCAATAGGTATCTTTCCTGTTCCCGCCATCGAGTTCATAGCGCCGCGAAATGTTTAGCTGCTCATATTCGGCAGAAAGTTGAATTGCCCTTATAGGACGTAACATCCCAATGATACTGCCGCCCACACTGGTAGCTTTAAAGTTATTCTGTTTGGCATAAGCCCCGCTTATTCCAATTCCTGCAGACGCATACTGGTTAAAATCATATATGGCAGAAGGTGCGAGGGAGCCATTAAAATAGCCGTTGCCAAATCCCAGCCCCAAACTTCCTCCAAACCGCACATTGCTCCAAAATGGATTAGGCGTTGAAGCCGCAGGAGAATCCTCTACCTGTGCAAAGGCAGAAGGCGTTTGGAGAATACAAAAAATAAAGGGTAAAAGCAAATATTTAAAGGGCATAGCGGAAGGTTTTTTCTTGTTAAATTCTTATTAGAGAATAGATAAATATAATAAATCTTATAAGCTATAATAGCTAAAAATTGTATTTTTGCGATGTTTTACAATAAAAGAAACAATAGTTTCCAATTATGGATAGATACTCTTTTCTTAACGCCGCACATACTAGCTTCTTTGCAGATCTTTACGATCAATATCTTGAAAATCCCGATAGTGTTGAACCAAGTTGGAGAGCTTTTTTCCAGGGTTTTGATTTTGGACAAAATGGGGATTCCTCCTCTGTAGTAGAAACCTCTGAAGCAGGGGTAACCGAGGAATACTGTGCCCCGCAATTACAAAATCTTCAAAAAGAATTTCGGGTTATAAAATTAATAGAAGGTTACCGTACCCGCGGGCATTTATTTACCCGCACCAATCCTGTAAGGGAAAGAAGAAAATACACCCCAACCCTGGATATTGAAAATTTTGGTCTCGAGCAAAGTGACCTTGATAAGGTTTTTGATGCAGGAGAAGTAGTAGGGCTGGGGCCGTCGAAACTGCGTGATATTATAGACCATTTATCAAGGATCTATTGCCAGTCTATAGGGATTGAATATATGTATATTCGTAAACCTGAAGAAATTGACTGGATTCAGAAAAAATTAAATATCAACGATAATCATCCGGATTTCACTGCCGATCAGAAAAAGCTGATTCTTTCCAGACTGAACGATGCCTATTCATTTGAAACATTTTTACATACAAAATATGTAGGGCAAAAAAGATTTTCGGTTGAAGGAAATGAGAGTTTGATCCCTGCCCTGGACGCTATAATTGAAAGAGCTGCAGATCTTGGGGTAGAGGATTTTGTAATGGGAATGGCCCATCGCGGAAGGTTAAACACGCTTACCAATATTTTTGGAAAAAGTGCCAAAGATATATTTAGTGAATTTGACGGGAAGGATTACGAGCAGGATATTTTTGACGGAGACGTTAAATACCACCTGGGATGGACCAGTTGTCGTAAAACCCGTAACGGAAAAGAAATAAATATAAATATTGCCCCAAACCCTTCTCACCTGGAAACAGTTGGACCTGTTGTTCAAGGGATAGCGCGTGCAAAACAAGATCGAAAGTTCAAAGGAGATTACTCTAAAGTACTACCAATCATTGTTCATGGAGATGCTGCTATTTCAGGCCAGGGAGTTGTATATGAGGTAGTGCAGATGGCACAGCTCGACGGTTACAAGACCGGCGGTACCATTCACATTGTGGTTAACAACCAGGTTGGATTTACCACAAACTATCTTGATGGCCGTTCTTCCACCTATTGTACAGATGTTGCCAAAGTTACGCTATCTCCCGTACTTCATGTAAATGCCGATGATGCAGAAGCTGTGGTTCACGCAGTGCTTTTTGCGTTAGATTTCAGGATGCAGTTTCAAAGAGACGTGTTTATAGACCTGCTGGGTTATAGAAAATATGGGCATAATGAAGGGGATGAGCCCCGGTTTACCCAGCCAAAATTATATAAGGCAATTGGAAAACATTTAAATTCAAGGGATATCTATGCAGAGCAGCTAATAAAAAGCGGAGTGATAGATAAAAGCTATGTAGCCAAACTTGAAGAAGATTATAAAGCTAAACTGGAATCTGAACTTGAGGATTCCCGTAAGGAAGAAAAAACCAAGATCACTCCATTTATGCAGGATGAGTGGGAAGGTTTTAACGATGCAGATGAAACCGTGATGATGCAGGAAGTTGATACCAGTATTGAACTTTCAAAACTGGATGATGTCGCAAAAGTTATTACCAAACTTCCTGAAGACAAGAAGTTCCTTAAAAAGGTTGCCAAACTTATTGAAGCCCGCAATACCATGTATTTTGAAACCAACCAGTTGGATTGGGCAATGGCAGAAATGTTGGCTTACGGGTCCCTAATGACTGAAGGATACAATGTTCGTATGAGTGGCCAGGATGTGGAGAGAGGAACTTTCTCTCACCGGCATGCCGTGGTAAAAGTAGAAGATAGTGAGGAGGAGATCATAATGCACAACAATATTCCCGGAAAAAAAGGAGATTTTTCTGTATTTAACTCCCTGCTTTCAGAATATGCTGTAGTAGGATTTGATTATGGCTATGCAATGGCCAGTCCTAAAACTTTGACCATTTGGGAGGCCCAGTTTGGGGATTTTGTGAATGGAGCCCAAATAATGATGGACCAATACATTTCTGCGGCTGAGGATAAATGGAAATTGCAAAATGGACTCGTAATGTTCCTTCCGCATGGATATGAAGGACAGGGAGCCGAGCATTCCTCCGGGAGAATGGAGCGTTTCCTTCAACTTTGTGCAACAGATAACATGTTTGTGGCAGATGTTACAACCCCTGCCAATATGTTCCACTTGTTGAGAAAACAAATGAAAGTAGACTATAGAAAACCTTTGATCATATTTACTCCTAAAAGTTTACTAAGGCATCCTAAGGTGGTATCAACTAAAGAAGAATTTGCCCAGGGAAGTTTTCAGCCTGTTATTGACGATCCTCAGGCCGATGTAAATAAGGTAAAATCCCTGGTTTTTTGTACCGGTAAGTTTTATTATGATTTAATAGAAGAGCGCGAGAAAAACGGAAGGGATGATGTAGCTTTTGTAAGGGTAGAACAATTATTCCCCTTACCTTCAGAAAAAATGAAAGAGATCATTGCAAAATATAAAAATGCCGATGATTTGGTTTGGGCACAGGAAGAACCCCGAAATATGGGAGCTTACAGTCACATGTTAATGCATTTTGAGGAAGCCAAAAACTTCAGGATTTCCAGCAGAAGATTCTATGGTTCACCTGCAGCCGGAAGTTCAGTAAGATTTAAAAAGCGTCACGAAAAAGTTATAGAAAGTGTTTTTGATAAAACCATGGTTTAATCAAAACTAATAAATAGATTTACAAACAGTAACTGGTTTCCCGCAAGGTGGGACCGAAAAATAAATTTAAGATCATGGCTTTAGAAATGAAAGTTCCTTCTCCGGGAGAATCAATAACCGAAGTAGAAATAGCTCAATGGCTTGTTGAAGATGGAGATTATGTAGAAAAAGACCAGGCAATAGCTGAAGTTGATAGTGATAAGGCAACTTTAGAATTACCTGCCGAGGCAAGTGGTATTATTACTTTAATGGCCGAAGAGGGTGATGCTGTAGCAGTTGGAGCAGTGGTTTGCCTTATAGATACCGATGCGAAAAAACCGGGAGGGGAAGAAAAAGCTGAAAAGCCAAGCGGGGATGAGGGATCTGCAGATGCATCAGAAAAGGAGCTGGCTAAAGAAAATGAAAAAGAAACTCCAAAGAAGGACAGTGAAAAGGCAGCTCCTGAAGAAAGGAAAGAAACTAAATCTCCGTCTTCAGATAAAAAGGAAACATATGCTACAGGCACTCCGTCTCCTGCAGCCAGAAAAATACTGGATGAAAAAGGAATTGATTCTAAATCTGTAAGTGGTTCGGGTCGTGATGGCAGGATCACCAAAGAGGATGCTATAGAGGCCAAAGCTTCTATGGGTACCCCGGGCCGTGGAAAACGAGGTGAGGAGCGCAAAAAAATGTCCATGCTTCGCCGCAAAGTGGCAGAAAGACTGGTAAGCGTAAAGAATGAAACAGCTATGCTTACTACCTTTAATGAGGTTGACATGTCCGCAATCTTTTCTTTACGGAAACAATATAAGGACGAGTTTAAGGACAGGCATGGAGTGGGATTAGGATTTATGTCCTTTTTTACTCTTGCAATTGTTAGGGCATTAGACCTGTATCCCGATGTAAATTCAATGATAGATGGTGATTTCCAGGTAAAACACGATTTTAAAGATATTAGTATAGCGGTTTCAGGACCAAAAGGACTAATGGTACCGGTTATAAGAAATGCAGAGAATCTTGGTTTTAGAGGGGTAGAAGATGAGGTAAAGCGTTTGGCGCTAAGAGCAAGAGATGGACAAATTACTGTAGATGAAATGACGGGAGGAACATTTACTATTACTAATGGTGGTGTATTTGGTTCTATGTTATCTACACCTATTATTAATCCGCCGCAAAGTGCGATCCTTGGAATGCATAATATTGTAGACAGGCCGGTTGCGATAGACGGGCACGTAGAGATACGTCCTATTATGTATGTGGCTTTGTCTTATGATCATAGGATAATAGACGGCAGAGAATCTGTTGGATTCCTTGTTGCAGTGAAAGAAGCCCTGGAAAATCCTGAGGAATTATTGATGGATAATGATGCTAAAAGGGCATTGGAACTATAAGTAATTTCTTAATTAAATCTAAAAAGGCAGCAATTTTCATTGCTGCCTTTTTAGATTGGTTGGCTCCCAAATAATTAAAATAATTCAAATAATATAAAAAGATTTAATAAAAGTACCAAAACTACAGCAACCGCCAGAATTGCCATTCCGGTATCATAAAGCTCTCTTTTTTTTACTTCAAAATTCATATCTTCAACGTATATTATCAAATGTATATGATAATGTTGAAGAAACCCATGGGGGTTTTTCCCCATATTTTGGATTATTTCAAATAGAGTGCTTTATTCTTATAATCAATTACCGCTTTGCCACCCCTTAGGATATCTGCACCAATGATCCCGTGAACTTTTTCGGCTTTATGGTTTACAAGGGCCTCGTTCACATGGGTAAGATCAAACAATACCAGATCAATTTTTTTCTTTTTCCATCCTTTGATCTCAATAGTGTTTTGTTGCGCTATCCTGGTGAGCATATTGGTGGCTCCCGCTCCCGCGGCTCTTATTTCACTATCTTCAGCCAGTAAATTAAAATGTTCCACAGCCTCAAATCCTACACAGGAACTTGAAGCTCCCGTATCCAGAATAAAATTTCCTTCTATTTTATTGATCCTGGCAACCAGCTCAAAATGGTTTGTTTCAGTATACTTAAGTTTTACCCGATTATAGCCTTTTCCCTCCATCAGTTTTTTTAAAGACGCCATTCTTTTTCCTTTTTTGACAAAGATAGGTCTTCAAAATAAATTAATTTTGCAAATATGATATTAACCGATACGCATACTCATTTATATAGCAAAGATTTTGACAGGGATAGAAAGGATATGATCCGGAAAGCCCTGGATAAACAGGTAACCCGATTTTTTATTCCTGCTATAGATTCTTCCCATACCCAAAGTATGTATGATCTTGAAAAGGAGTTTCCTGATAATATCTTTTTAATGATGGGCCTGCATCCAACCTCGGTCAAGGAAAACTTTGAAGATGAGCTGAAGCATGTAGAAGAGGAGTTCTCGCGAAGGAAGTTCTATGCAGTAGGGGAAACAGGTATAGATCTTTATTGGGACAAATCATTTCTTGAGCAACAACAGGAGGCTTTTACCCGGCAAATAAGGCTTGCCAAAAAATATAATTTGCCTGTGGTAATCCATTGCCGCGATGCCTTTGATGAGATCTTTGAAGTTTTGGAAAAAGAAAAAGGGGACGGTCTATCTGGAATCTTCCATTGCTTTACCGGCAATCAAGAGCAGGCAGTCCGGGCGCTTTCCTATAATATGAAATTAGGAATAGGAGGGGTGGTTACTTTTAAAAACGGGGGTATTGATAAATTTTTGGGGGAGATCCCACTGGAAAATATTGTATTGGAAACAGATTCCCCATACCTGGCACCGGCGCCATACCGTGGTAAAAGAAATGAAAGTTCGTATATTGAAATTATTGCCACTAAAGTTGCCGGAATATATGGGATAGACCTCAATAAAGTTGCCGAGGTCACCACTCAAAACTCCCGGGACATATTTAAAGTGTAAATCATATATTTGATTTTAATTTTGTTCTTTTGCTATGCCAACTAAAATGCCTGTGTCAAACTTTGAAGAAATAAGATTCTATCACGATCATGAAGTGCAACCTGCGCTTAAGCAATATGTGAAACATCCCATGGTGAAAGCCTTGCTTCAATTCACCTTTCCGGAGAAACCTTTTGAGGAAATTGAAGAGATTGCATTATCCTGTAATTCTATTAGGGATTTTCAAACAAAAATAATTTACAGTAGCGTACAAAGAGTCCTGGAAAAAAGTTCAGAAGGCTTAAGTTACAGTGGTTTTGATAAGCTGAAAAGCGATGAGTCCTATATGTTCATCTCCAACCACCGCGACATTATACTTGATACAAGTTTACTTAATTGTGTACTGTATGAGCAGGGATTAATCATGACTGCATCGGCCATTGGAGATAACCTCGTAAAAAAACCATTTCTTTTATTGCTTTCCCGTATTAACCGGAATTTTCTGGTACAACGTGGCCTTGGACCAAGAGAAATGCTTAAAAGTTCGCAAAATCTTTCAGAATACATTCGTCATCTTCTTCTTGAAGAAAATAGATCTGTATGGATGGCACAGCGTGAAGGCCGCACCAAAGACGGAAACGATACCACGCAACAGGGAGTTTTAAAAATGCTCGCCATGGCCAAAGGAGACATGAGTATTGCAGAATATTTTACCAGGATCAAGATAGTGCCTGTGGCGATTTCCTATGAATTTGATCCTACAGATGTTCTAAAAATGCCTGAAATTATGGCAAAAAGAATGGAGACCACTTATACAAAGTCTGCCAATGAAGATTTTAACTCCATAATGCAAGGGGCCCTGGGAAATAAAGGAAGGATTCACATAAAAGCGGGAAATGTACTGGACAGCTCCTGGTTTGAAAAGATTGAAAGTGAACAAACCTCTACCAATGACTTACTAAAGGCAATTGCGGCGGCCATAGATGATAACGTTCATAAGAATTATAAACTTTGGCCGGCAAATTATATTGCCCTGGATCTTTTAAATAATAATGACACCTATTCCTCTCATTATACCCTCAAGGAAAAACGGCAGTTTGAAAGGCGCCTTTCCCGCAGGATCGATGTGAAAAACGCCCTTGAAGTAAATAGTTATCTTTTAATGTATGCCAATCCGGTAATAAACCTGGAGGTCCTTAATGAAAACAAGATCTAATATCTTACTTATATATACCGGTGGAACCATTGGTATGATCAAGGATTTTGAGACCGGGGCACTAAAAGCTTTTAACTTCAGCGAGCTTTTACATAATATCCCGGAATTAAAACTTCTGGAACATCATATTGATACCATTAGTTTTAAGGAACCTGTAGATTCTTCAAATATGAATCCCGCACAGTGGATTCAAATTGCCAATATAATAGAAGAGCGTTTTGAAAATTATGATGGTTTTGTAGTGTTGCATGGAAGTGATACGATGTCTTATACCGCTGCAGCTCTTAGTTTTATGTTTGAGAATTTAACTAAGCCCATTATTTTTACGGGGTCACAACTGCCCATTGGAGACCTGCGGACAGATGCCAAAGAAAATCTTATTACCAGCATCCAGATTGCCGGGCTTCAGAAACAGGGAAGGCCAGTGATCTCTGAGGTTGGATTGTATTTTGAATATAAGCTTTATCGGGCTAACCGTACCACCAAGGTTAATGCAGAACATTTTCAGGCTTTTGCATCCATGAATTATCCTCCCCTGGTAGAATCTGGTGTATATTTATCTGTAAATCATCATGTGCTTTGGAAGACCAACCGCCGGAAGAAGACCCTGCTGCATACCAATTTTAACGATGATGTTCTTATTTTAAAAATGTTTCCCGGTATAAATGAACAAACGGTAGATCACATACTTTCCAGAAAGGGATTGAAGGGGGTAGTGCTTGAAACCTTTGGCAGCGGAAATGCTCCTACAGATAAATGGTTCATCAATTTATTGAAAAAACACATCGAGAAAGGACTTGTAATAGTGAATGTTACACAGTGTATTGCCGGAAGTGTGGTCATGGGACAGTATGAAACCAGTACTCAGCTTAAAAAAATAGGGGTTATTTCGGGAAAGGATATCACAACTGAGGCTGCTGTGGCTAAATTGATGTACCTTTTAGGCAAGGATTTATCACCTAAAGTGTTCAAAACCATATTCGAGACTTCCCTGCGTGGGGAAATGTTATAAAATTAACGCATCTTATTTGATGGTGAAGTTTTTTTTTTGTTATTTGGCGCACCAATTTAGAACAACTTAATAGAGAGGTGGCCGAGTGGTCGAAGGCGCACGCCTGGAAAGTGTGTATACCCCACAAGGGTATCGAGGGTTCGAATCCCTTCCTCTCTGCAAAGTGTTTTTATTAAAAAATTATTTTTATATCTTTAACCCTTTAACTAATTAAATTAAGACAAACAGTAATGAAAAGATTATTTTCAACTTTGGTAATCGCTTCGATTATGTTATTTGGAGCCGCAGAAGTAAATGCGACAAATTACGTGAATGCACAGCCAGATAATATCGTGAATTTTATTCAGGATGAAGAAGCTGCCCTCGACATGCAAGAGGAAGAATCCTTAGGTTTCCACCAGGAACTTAAAAAACGATTTATAGAAGGTGGTCCTGGATTTATGGGGATCGTTCTTTTATGTTTAATTCTTGGTCTGGCCATTGCCATTGAGAGGATTATCTTTTTAAACTTGTCTACTACAAATACTAAGAAACTTGCTCAGGATGTAGAAGATGCTTTAAACAGTGGTGGTATTGAGGCTGCAAAAGAAGTTTGCAGAAACACAAGAGGCCCGGTTGCATCAATCTACTATCAGGGACTTGACCGTGCAGATGAAAGCATCGAAGCAGCAGAAAAAGCTGTAGTTGCTTACGGTGGAGTTCAAATGGGACAACTTGAGAAAAACGTTTCATGGGTATCTTTATTTATTGCTCTTGCACCTATGCTTGGGTTCATGGGAACGGTAATAGGTATGATCCAGGCATTTGACAGGATCGAAGCTGCCGGAGATATGCAACCATCATTAGTGGCAGGGGGTATTAAAGTAGCTCTTCTTACAACTGTATTTGGTCTTATTGTTGCTATTATTCTTCAAATATTTTATAATTATATCATCGCTAAGATCGATAGTATTGTAAATGACATGGAAGATGCTTCAATCATCTTGATTGATATGCTTGTTGACTACAAAAACAGAAGAAGAATCTAAGAGCTATAAACTATGACAATTCATAAAATTTTAAAATATTTAGCACTCGTTATTGGTGTCATAGGTCTTATCCTTTTGGCTAGGATTATTATGGCCGGAGACGATGCTATTGAAGCTTCAGCTTCCACACAAGCTAGTGTGGTTACGCCTATGCTTTGGTTATCATATTTGGTTCTTTTAGTAGTTATTGTCCTTGTAGCTTTCTTTGTAATAAAGGGATTGTTTAGGGGGAATATTAAAAATACCCTTATCGCCGTTGGAGCTTTTGTTCTTATTGTTGTGATAGCGTATTTGGTTACAGATGGAACCCAAATGGATCTAAAAGACGGTGGCACATTATCTGCCAGTGCATCTCATTGGGTAGGTGCCGGCCTGGTAACCTTCTATATTCTTGCTGCAATTGCAGTTGGAGCTATGGTATTATCGGGAATCAGAAAACTAATAAAATAAATTATGGCTAGAAGATCATCACCAGAAATAAATGCGGGCTCGATGGCCGATATTGCCTTCCTGCTATTAATTTTCTTTCTGGTAACAACAACAATGGAAACTGACAGGGGGATTAGCCGTAAGTTACCCCCCATGCAGGATGAGGATGTAGTTCCGCCTGTAATCAAGCAGAAAAACATTTTCACAGTGATCGTGAGCAGGGACAACCAGTTGCTTGTTGAAGATCAATTGATGGAGCTGAAAGATTTGCGTCAGGCTGCTGTAGACTTCCTTGACAATGGAGGCGGTGTAGGAGAAGATGCCTGTGACTTTTGTCAGGGTGCCAAAGATCCTCAGTCTTCAGATAATCCTGAAAAGGCGATTATTTCCCTTGTTAATGACCGTAAAACAGAATATAGAACCTATATCTCTGTGCAAAATGAACTGGTGGCTGCCTATAATGTTTTAAGGAACAGGGAAGCACAGCGTTTGTTTAATATGGAATTTACTCAAATGGAGAAAAATTACAACGATGTCAACTGGAGAGGGAACAAGGAGCAGTTAAAGGAACGAATTGAACAAATCAAGACCATGTATCCTCAGAAGTTATCTGAAGCTGAACCTAAGAATTAAAAACATTAAAAATTATGTCTAAGTTTAAAAAGAAAAAAAGCGGAGAATTACCAGCTGTGAACACAGCTTCTTTGCCGGATATCGTTTTTATGTTGCTTTTCTTCTTTATGGTTGCTACGGTAATGCGTCAAAACACTTTAATGGTGCAAAATCAATTGCCGTTTGCAGATCAGGTAGAAAAACTGGATAAGAAGGATCTTGTAATGTATATTTATGCCGGGAAACCAAGTCCGCGTTATCAGCAAACCTATGGTACGGAAGCCCGTATACAGTTAAACGATAAATTTGCCAGCGTAAGTGAAGTACAACAATTTATTTATTCTGAAAGAGAATCAAAACGTGAAGAATTAATTCCATATTTAACCACTGCCTTAAAGGTAGACGTGGAGACCAATATGGGGCTTGTTTCAGATATTAAACAAGAATTAAGGAAGGCAGATGCTCTTAAGATCAATTACACAACCTTAACAGGGGAAGTAAGTAAAAATTAAAATAACTTTTATTACTGTTTAAAAACATCCCACCGGAAAATTCTGGTTCTGGGATGTTTTTTTTTACCTTAATCCCGGGTTGGGTAAACAATCATTCTATGAAAAAACTGTGTCTTATTCTCTTTGGTTTTGTTTTATGCCTACCTGTAATTGCACAGCAGAGAACCGCAGGTACTGCTTCTGTAATTGACAGTTTATACAGGGAAGACCAGTTTTATATAGGGCTCACCTTCCACCTGTTGCATGATCTGCCGGAGGAGGTAACCCAAAAAGGATTTTCAGGAGGGGTACACCTTGGTTTTATAAGAGATTTCCCCATTAATAAAAGAAGGAATGTTGCAATAGGTGTGGGTGCAGGATGGTCTATAAATACTTATGGGCAGGAACTATTCATTGGGGAAGATGATAACGAGCAAACAATTTTCAGGGATCTTAATGCGCTGGACATAGAGTATGATACCAACAGGTTTTCAACCCAGCTTGTAGAAGTTCCGTTAGAATTCAGGTGGCGTACTTCCACTCCGGAATCATACAGGTTTTGGAGGATCTATACTGGTGTAAGGCTGGGGTATATTTACCATTTCAAATCCAACTTCAGGCAGGAGGGAAATCAGGTAGTTCAAACCGATATTCCAGAGCTGGAACGCTTTCGGTTGGGGACAACTTTCACTTTTGGATATAACACCTTTAATTTTCACCTGTACTACAATCTAACCCCATTTTTCAATAACGCCCGTCTCAACGATACCGAATTCGGCGTTCATTCCTTTAAAGTAGGACTAATGTTCTATTTGCTATAACCAGAAGTTAAGAACTATTATCTGTGGTAGCAGGCCCACCAGTATTCCCAGGCTTATTTCCGGCCAGGTATGGGCTTTGAGCTGGAGTCTGGAAGTAGCCGTTAAACCCAGGGCTGCGATAAGAAAGGCGATGGTATAAATAAGGTTTATGCGGTAAAAGATGCTAAGGGCAATTACAAACATTAAAACTCCGCTTAAGCCAACCATATGAAGGCTTATCTTGAAATTTAAAAATGCCAGGATCAATCCTGTTAAAGCCGAAAATAATATCCCCACAAAATAATAATACAAGGCCGGGTAATTATAGGCATCCAGGATCTGGTATAAATTCAGGCAAATGAGTAAAGAAAAAAAGAACAATGGCCACCTTCTTTCTTTCACATTCTGCAGAAACATATTTTCTGCCTTCCCAAGATTTTTCAGCAAGAAATAAAAAACTATTGGTATAAAGAGTGTGGTAATAGCAATTGCCAGTAATTTGGCCTTAACCAGCGGGAACGGGAAAAACCTGGGCGTGATCAAAAAATATAAAAGACTTCCAATAAAGGTCATCCAAACGGGATGAAATATATAAGAGGCGCTTTTTATAATAGCCCGCATTTAAATTTCTTTACGCATTCGTGCAACGGGTATATCAAGTTGTTCCCGGTATTTGGCCACAGTTCTTCGGGCAATAGGATAGCCTTTTTCCAGCAATAATTTCGCAAGTTTCTCGTCAGTAAGTGGTTTTCGCTTATTTTCCTCTTCAATAGAGATTTCCAGTATTTTTTTGATCTCCCTTGTAGAGACGTCTTCTCCCTGGTCATTTTTCATTGATTCAGAAAAGAATTCCTTGATGAGTTTGGTCCCGTAGGGTGTGTCTACATACTTGCTGTTCGCCACCCGCGAAACCGTAGAAACATCCATTCCAATCTCGTCTGCAATATCCTTTAAGATCATGGGCCTTAAATTGCGCTCATCACCGGTTAAGAAGTATTCTTTTTGATAATTCATTATAGAGCTCATCGTGACCATTAAAGTCTGCTGACGCTGCTTAATTGCCTCAATAAACCATTTTGCCGAGTCAAGCTTCTGCTTTATGAACATTACAGCATCTTTCTGTGCCCTTGTCTTTTCCTTTGCTTCCTTGTAACCTTTCAGCATATTGCTGTAATCATTGGAAATATGCATTTCAGGCGCATTACGCCCATTCAGGGAGAGTTCAAGTTCCCCGTCTACGATCTTTATAGTAAAATCCGGGATCACATGCTCCACCATACGGGTGTTGCCCGAAAATGTTCCGCCGGGTTTTGGATTCAAATGTTCTATAATATCTATAGCATCTCTTAGATCATCTTCGCTTATATCATGTTTTGCCAGGAGTTTTGCATAATGTTTCTTGCTGAAGTGGTCAAAGGACTTTTCCAGCAGATCTATTGCCAGGGAAATATCCTTTCGTGGCTCTTTACGGTGTAGTTGTATTAAAAGACATTCCTGAAGGGATCTTGCACCCACTCCTGCAGGATCCAGGTCCTGTATATGTTTAAGGACCTTTTCTACCGTTGCTTCATCTGTATAAACATTTTGGGTAAAAGCCAGGTCATCTACAATATCCTGAATGCTACGGCGTATGTAACCGCTTTCATCAACACTTCCTATAAGAAAATCGGCAATTTCTTTTTCTGTTTCAGTTAAGCGAAAGGTGCTTAACTGCGATTTTAAATATTGGGAAAATGAAGTTCCGGAAGCGAAGGGAACTTCCCTGTCCTCATCATCTGCACTATAATTATTTGCCTGTAAACGGTAACTCGGGATCTCATCATCACTCAAATAATCATCTACATTGATTTCAGACTCCTTCTCATCATTTCCATAGTCATCGTCTTCATACTCATTGCTCCCATAGTCCTCATCAAATTCATCATCCAGGCTTTCTTTTCCATCTTCCAGGGCCGGATTTTCCTCCAGTTCCTGCTTGATGCGCTGTTCAAAAGCCTGGGTTGGCAATTGAATGAGCTTCATCAACTGGATCTGTTGAGGGGAAAGCTTTTGCGATAATTTAAAATTTAATTGCTGTTTTAGCATAAGTATCTGGGTTAATCACTCATTACAAAAATAAGCAAAAACAATGCTAATGATGCTTTGGCACTAAAAATGCTTGTGGTAAATTTTTGTTAAGGCATTTGAAGCGAGGCGAATTTTTTGAATTTTCCAGGAATTGGAATGCTGATATCCATTGGTTTTCCCGAAACCGGATGAAGAAATTTAATTCCGGTTGAAGCCAGGTATAAACCTCCGTTAAAACCTTTAAACCCACCGTAATCCCTGTCTCCTACAATTGGGAACCCATTTCCCGAGAGATGTATCCTTATTTGATGCGTACGGCCTGTTTTGGGTAAAACCTCCAGCAATGAAAACTCACCCTGGGCTTTGCTTATATACTTAATAAGGGAGATTTCACTTTTCGCATTTTTACCCTCTATCTCATTTGTATATACCGCACAGGGGGGTGCAAGCCCACTTACAAGTGCTACATAAGTTTTTTGTATCTCCTGGCATTCAAATGCCCGGTTCAATATTATTTGGGCATTCCTGGTTTTTGCAACGAGTAATAATCCTGAAGTAGGATTGTCTAACCTGTGAACCGGCATGGGATAGGGGAGTGTGTCCGGTTCCGTGGATCTCGCAAGGTTAAAGGGAAGTGCATTTTCAATACTTCTGAAAAAATTCCCACTTGTAGAAATACCTGCAGGTTTGTTTATAACCGCCATAAAGTCATCTTCAAAGATAACCTCCAGTTTTAAGTTGTAAACCTTTTTGGCCGGTAGTTCCGGTTGTAATAATTCAATCTTTTGATACTGCTCGATCCAATCTGAAGTTTGTGCGGGGATACCATTAAGAAGAATTTCTTTTCTTTTAATGGCCTTTTTAAGGGTGCTTTTGGTGCTTATGGAAGAAAAAATTGAAACCGCATATTCCTGCAACCGGATCCTCTCCTTAATTGCAGGAACAATATGCGTTTCAAGTATGATCAAATTTTAAAATTCAGCATTCTGTGGTGTTCTCGGGAAAGGGATAACATCGCGAATATTTGTCATTCCGGTAACAAATTGCACCAGGCGTTCAAAGCCAAGGCCAAATCCGCTGTGCACACAGGTTCCAAATCTCCTCGTGTCAAGGTACCACCATAGTTCCTTTTCGTCTATATCCAGAGCCCGCATTTTTTTCTGTAAAACCTCCAGGCGTTCCTCTCTTTGAGATCCACCTACTATTTCACCAATTCCAGGAAACAGGATGTCCATTGCTCTTACCGTTTTCCCATCCTCGTTAAGCCTCATGTAGAAAGCTTTGATATTTGCAGGATAATCAAAAAGGATCACAGGACATTTAAAATGCTTTTCTACCAGAAAGCGTTCGTGCTCACTTTGAAGATCTGCTCCCCACGCATCAATTGGATACTGGAATTTTTTCTTCTTGTTGGGCTTGGAGTTTTTCAGGATGTCAATAGCTTCGGTATAGCTTACTCTTTTGAAATTATTCTGAGTTACAAACTGAAGTTTTTCCAGCAATCCCATTTCGCTGCGTTCTGCTTCTGGCTTGGTCTTATCTTCATTTTGAAATCTTTCGGCCAAAAAGTCAAGATCATCTTTACAATTATCCAGGGCATACTTGACCACGTATTTAATAAAATCTTCTGCCAGGTCCATATTTCCGTCAAGATCGGTAAAGGCAACCTCAGGCTCTATCATCCAAAATTCGGCAAGGTGTCTTGAAGTATTGGAATTTTCAGCTCTAAAAGTTGGCCCAAAAGTATAAACCTGTCCCAATCCCATCGCATAAGTTTCAGCTTCCAGCTGGCCGGATACGGTAAGATTTGTTTCCTTTCCGAAGAAATCCTTTTTAAAATCTATTTCCCCTGCTTCGTTCTTAGGGGTATTATTAATATCTAAAGCCGTGACCCTAAACATTTCACCCGCCCCTTCAGCATCGCTCCCCGTAATTATTGGGGTGTTTACGTAATGAAAATTATTTTGCTGAAAGTAACTGTGCACGGCGAATGACAGCTTACTTCTCACGCGCATCACCGCGCCAAAAGTGTTGGTGCGTATCCTTAAATGAGCCTGCTCTCTTAATTTTTCAAGGGTATGTCTTTTGGGGGAGAGGATGGTCAATTTTACTTCTTCGGGATTAGCGTCTCCCAGGATCTCCACATTCTTCACTTCTACCTCAACGCTTTGCTGGCTTCCCAGGCTTTCCTTTAAAGTCCCGGTTATTTTTATGGCGGCCCCTACCGTTATACGTTTCAGGATGTCTTCGTTTGTCTTTTCAAAATCTATGACGCACTGAATATTATTGATGGTTGACCCATCATTCAATGCTATAAACCTGTTACTTCGAAAGGATCTTACCCATCCTTTTACTTCTACTTCCTGTAGGAACTGATTGCTTTTTAATAATTCAGCAATTTTAGCTTTTATCATGTTGGTTAGATTTTTGAAAAATCAAAGATAAATCTTCCGTGCCTGCTTACCAAGCAACTTATTTTTGATTTCAGCTTATTATTCTTCTTCTAAAATATCATCTTCTTCTGCAATTATCTCTATTGCAGGCTCCTTTAATGTTTCCTTATTTGCTATACGTTTCTCCAGAGATAACAGTAATGAGGGTAGCAATAAAAGGTTGGCCAGCATCGCAAATAACAATGTTGCTGAAACAAGACCACCCAATGCCACGGTACCACCAAAACTGCTTATCATAAACACCGAAAATCCGAAAAACAGCACAATTGAGGTGTAGAACATGGAAACGCCGGTCTCACGCAGGGCGGCATAAACAGATCTTTTAATTTTCCAGTTATTGGCTTTTAATTCCTGCCTGTATTTGGCAAGAAAATGTATAGTGTCGTCTACCGAGATCCCAAAAGCGATGCTAAAAACAAGGATGGTTGATGGCTTAATGGGAATACCCAGAAATCCCATCATTCCGGCAGTTACCAGCAGTGGTAATAAATTGGGGATGAGGGAAACCAGGATCATCCTGAAAGACCTGAACATCCAGGCCATTAATAGTGCAATTAATAATATGGCCAGAGAAAGGGAAACTATTAGATTTTTTACCAAATAGGTAGTTCCTTTTTGAAATATTAGGGCTTTACCGGTCATGGTCACTTCGTACCTGTCCGGTGGAAAGGTCTTATTAATTTGAGGCACAAGATTTTCCTCAATACGTTTCATCTCTTCTGTCCCAATATCCTTCATAAAGGTGGTCATACGGGCATACCTGCCGGTAGAATCTACATAGGTGGAAATAATATTTTCACCAGATGATAAACCTTTGAGATAGGGAGAAATAAAATTTTGTTCCTGGGAGGTTGGAAGCTGGAAGTATTTAGGATTTCCATTGTAATAGGCCTGCTTTGAATATTTGGCCAGTCTCACAACAGAGAGGGGTTGGGAAAGCTCCGGCACATCGCTTATTGCCGTCTCCAGAGTTTCCATTCTTTTTAAATTGGCCAGGGCAAGCGCCCCTCGTGGCCGTTTCGTATCTATAACAATTTCAAGCGGCATTATCCCGTCAAACTCGGCTTCAAAAAATCGAATGTCCTGAAAAAAACAAGCTTCCTGCGGCATGTCTTCCAGCAGGCTTCCTGAAATCTTGATTTGGTAGATCCCAATAATACTTAAGGCCAGTAATATTATAGAGGTGATATAAATGGTGATCCTTCTTTGACGAACCATTTTTTCCATCCAGTCTACAAATGCCCCAATCCATCTTTTATTTAAATGTTTTAAATGCTTATCCTTTGGCAGGTGCATATAACTGTATATAATAGGGATAATAAGGAGGCTCAAAATAAAAATGGCGATTATATTGATGGATGCCACAATACCAAACTCCTTAAGCAAGGTGCTATCGGTCAAAATAAAAGCGGCAAATCCAGATGCGGTGGTCACATTGGTGAGCATTGTTGCATTCCCCACTTTTGTTATCACCCTTTGCAGGGATTTGGCCTGATTCCCGTGATTTTTTATCTCCTGTTGATATTTGTTGATCAAGAAGATGCAATTAGGAATACCTATTACAATTATTAATGGTGGGATAAGGGCGGTGAGTACGGTGATCTCGTAATTGAATAATCCTATAACCCCAAAGGACCACATTACCCCAATTAGCACCGTGATCATTGATATGATAGTCGCCCGGAAAGAGCGAAAGAAGAAGAAAAATATAAGCGAGGTTACAAAAAGTGCCGCGACAATAAAAAGGCCAATTTCATCAATGATATTCTGGGCATTAAGCGTTCTAATATATGGCATTCCTGAAACGTGCACCTTAAGGTCATTCTCCTCTTCAAAATTCTCAATAAGGGGCTGAAGTTCCTCCAGCACAAAAACCTTTCGTTCTTCTGAATTTACAATTTGCTCATTTAGGTAAATTACGGTTTGAACGGTTTGGGAATGGGTGCTGTAAATAAGGTTCTCGTAAAAAGGCATTGCGGTAAATAACTCCTTCTGAAGGCTATCTACAGTGGCTTCATCCCAATCCCGGTCTCCTACAAAAGGCACCATTTCAAAGCGTTTGGGATCTTCAAATTTTTGCAGTTTTTGAAGGTTGCCCAGGGAGATAACATTTTCTACTGCAGGATAATTTTCCAGGGTTTTGGCCAACTCTTCCCATGCTTTGAACTTTGGCGTAGTGAACAGGGATGGGTCATTTACCGCGAGCATGATCACATTGCCCTCCTCCCCGAATTTATCCAGAAAGTCATTGTATACTAAATTAACGGGGTGGTCATCTGGCAATAGGTTCGCTTCAGTATAAGAGAAGCGCATATGTTGCCATTGCGTAGCCATAAAAATGGTAATACCCACAATTATAGCTATTATAACGAGCCTGTTACGCAGGATTACACGGGCTATGGAATTCCAGAATCCAAAACTGAAAATTTTTGACATTACTGATTTTAAAGGGAGTGCAAAGGTATAAAAAGACCTTGTATTTCAGGGGAAAGTCCTTATAGTTTAAATATCAAATTTTTAGGTTAAGCGTGAACTTAAGGGAAAAGTTTTCTCTGAAAGTGGGCAGGTGATATGCTCCGTAGCGATATACTGTGCTTAAACCCAGCCCTAAAAAAATTTGATTTAATTCCAATCCCACTTCATTAAAGCCTTGTTCCAGGGTTTGGAACTTAATATTGCGGTGAGCGGCAATATTTTTAAAGTCACCAATTACATGTCGCGAAATAATGGCAAATTCAGGATTGATGTTTTTTGAAATATGAAATGGGCGTAATTGATGTCTTATATGTACAGAAGCCTGCCGGTCACTAAAGAATTCATCAAAATACATGGTCTCAAAACTTATTTTCCCTGCCACCGAAAACCTGTTTAAAATTTCTGGTTTGTTAGGATTATTTGGGAAAGCATGAAAAGCATGGGTAAGAGGCAACTCTCCCAGCCCATAATTCCCTTCCATTGTAACCTGGGTAACCGACCTGTCTTCCCGAATGATCTCATATTCTGCCTTTAAACCCAGTTTGGTGAAATTAAAATTTCCACCTCCCACACCTGAAAATCCCTGGGAAAGTTGTCCTGTGATCACAGGATACCTTTTGTCATAGATCTTATGAAAATGGGGAGTGCTTAAGAATTTGCTGAAAGGCCGCCATAAGAAGCTCAGTTTTGCCTCGGCAATGGTGTAATCTCGATACAAAACTCCTTTGTTTAAAAAGGCATATTCCCTAAGCTGGGAAATATCACTGTGGGCAAACTGTAATTCTGAATCTAGTCTTGGGGTGAAGCGGTGTTCCAGGCTTGTTTTAATGCTATTGAAGGCATAGTAATAGCTAATATTTGCAAACCGGGGTTCCAGGATTGAAAAATCATTAACACCTTTTAAATATTGATGTCCTGCAACCTCCCTAATGTCCTGTGTGTAATTTAAATTCCACCACGTTCCACTTCGCCGGTGAAGTAATAGACCACCCCCTGCAGCATATTTCCAGGCTCTGTCCTTGAAACCGTAAACCAAATAACCCTCAAGCTTTATTCTTCTGGAAAACTGTTCATTGGTTTCACCTCCTGCTCCTATCCGGAAACCTTCATAATTATTATATTTAATAAATTTGCTGAGATCAAAATCCCAGAATTCAACAGGGTAAAAGCCCTGCGAAATAGCATTTAGAACCTCCTTTTTTCTAAGGATATTTCCGGTTAGAATTTCCCTTTCAACCTTTCCGGCGGTAATTTCGTCCTCTAAGGTGTAAGGCTGTTGCCGGTTTATTTCCCAAAAATTTATTGAATGATCGTGGGCTTCATCTAATACAAGAATTGCAGCCGATCTTTTTTCAATATTCACTTCGTCTATTAAGGCAAAGTCATAATTATTTGTCACTGAGGTTAGTTGCAAATCATTTTCAATCTTGCCGGGTGCCAGAACGGTGTTTAGAATAGAGCTTTTTCTTTGTACCGTTCCCAGGGCAATACTACCTCCAAAGATGCTTATATCCTTCCCCCCGGTGCCGGGTTTTAGAGTTACCCGACTTTTTATGGGAAACCAGATCTTCTCGTCCGGAAAATATTCATAATCTTCATCAATTTCAATTTCAATCTGGCCGTTTAACCGTGTTCTGGATCCCTGAACTGCGAAGCTTAAAGTGTCGATAAAAATTATTCCTTCCCAGCCTGCCACCACTCTGGGCCTTTTGGGTTTAAAATAAAGCATATATCCCGGCCTGCCTCCTGTAATAACTGTGTCCAGTATTTTATATTCATAATTTTTTAAGGCCTTTTTTCCTAAAGGGCTTGCATACCTGGATCCATAAATTGGATAATCGTCCTTGTATATTGACTTCGGTTCCAGATTAAGTGTGAGAACCTCATAAACCGGTTCTTCAAAACCGGGTGTTTTAACTCCTGTAACAATTTCCTTTTTTAAATGGGGACTCTTATACAAATGCTTTGAAACCCGTTCTGATAAAAAATTTCGTCCCCGCGGAGTTATTGATGGTTGTTGCGTGTCAACAAACAGTTTATTATAACTGCTGTAACTGTAATTTTTAAGGTATAATTCAGGGTCATTTATCTCCTTACAGTTTATAGCTTTTTGAACGAGGTCCCTGGCAGTTTCGGTTGGAAATTTCTGTTTTTCAACAGGCTTAGGGAGTGGAGACAATTGTATATGATAAAAATTGGCGAACTTATTTATATCAAGATCCAATAGAACATAACCTGGGTAGGAAATTTTAAGACCGGAAGATTGCGGGGGTAGTTCCAGGCTAAATTCTCCTTTTATATTGGTAAGGGATTGGATGTCCTGGGAATGGTAAACTTTTGCAAAGGGGAGGGGTGCTTTTGTTGCACGGTCAATTACTTTTCCTGTTATGATCTGCTGTGCAAACATCACGGGAAAATAAAGCATTAATAAGATGCAAATAATAAATGACCGCATAGTGATGAATTATTTCATATGAGAAACCCTTAAAGTTATGGCAAAAAAAAGCTTCATTATATTGATTGCGGTGCGTTGATTCAATATAGTGAAGCCGTTATTAATTAGTTTAAAGGAGGGACCTTACACAGTCATTATTTCCTTTTCCTTATTGTCAAAAATACTATCAACCTTCTTAATATATGTGTCTGTAAGTTGCTGTACATTATCTTCAGCGATCTTCATCAGGTCTTCAGAGATATCAAGTTTTTTAATATCATTGTTGGCAACTTTCCTGTCATTTCTAATCCCAATCTTGGCATCTTCCGCCTCAGCTTTTGCCTGTTTGGCAAGTTCGCGGCGCCTTTCTTCGGTAAGTGGGGGCACGCTTATTATAACACTTTCCCCATTGTTCATTGGATTAAAACCAAGATTGGCCACCATGATTCCCTTTTCAATATTGGGAATGGTATTTCTTTCAAAAGGTTGAATTGTAATGGTGCGGGCATCTGGGGTACTTATATTGGCAACCTGATTAAGCGGGGTCATGCTTCCGTAATACTCTACCATTACGCTACCCAACATTGCGGGACTGGCTTTTCCTGCCCTGATATTAAGCAGTTGTTTTTCAAGGTGCTTAATGGCCTGTTGCATATTTTCCTCTGTACTATCCAGTATAAAATCTACTTCTTCATTCATTTTTTTAAAACTTAAAGTTTAAAACAGTCTTTAATCTAATTTATAAATTCACTTTAGTCCCAATCTTTTCCCCTGAAGCAACCTTCAGTAAATTCCCGGGGGTGTTCATATCAAATACAATTATAGGTAATTCATTTTCCTGACTTAAAGTGAAGGCAGTGGTATCCATTACCTTGAGGCCTTTTTTAAGCACATCATCAAAAGTAATATAGTCAAATTTTGTGGCAAGTTTATCTTTTTCGGGATCTGCGGTATAAATACCATCCACTCTTGTTCCTTTTAAGATTACATCTGCATGCACTTCAATTGCCCGAAGCACGGCTGCAGAATCTGTAGTGAAATAAGGATTTCCTGTTCCACCTCCAAAAATTACTACCCTGCCTTTCTCAAGATGAGATATTGCCTTGCGGCGAATAAAAGGCTCAGCAACTTCATTTATTTTAATAGCAGACTGTAACCTGGTTTTTACGTTTGCGTCTTCAAGAGCGCTTTGTAAAGCCAAACCGTTGATGATAGTTGCAAGCATCCCCATATTATCTGCCTGTACCCTATCCATTCCCTTACTGGCTCCGGCAACACCCCTAAAGATATTACCACCGCCAATTACTATAGCTACCTGAACCCCACGATCAATTACAGATTTAATTTCCCTGGCATATTCTGCCAGCCTCTCAGGATCTATTCCGTATTGACGGTTTCCCATTAAGGCTTCGCCAGATAATTTCAGAAGAATTCTCTTGTACTGCATATTCATTATATAGTTGAGTGTTGCAAATATAGACAATATCTTAAATTGTAAAGTACTTGCCACTATCGATTATGTTCAAGATCAATTTTTTAGTAAAACTTTATGTTTATGTGCTCATAACCCTTTCATAGAATAGGTTTGACAAAAATTCAGAAAGGGGAAAATGGCGGGGTTTTTGCTATCTTTGAAATTCTAAAATACTAAAAGGCACAAAGAAATGATAGGATATTATATAATTGCAGGTCTCATATTTGTTGTGAGTTTATATGTGAGTAATAGATTAAAAAGCAAGTTCAAAAAGTACTCCCAGGTGCACCTGCGCAACGGGTTAAGCGGAAAGGAAATTGCAGAAAAAATGCTGTATGATAACGGAATATCTGACGTAAAGGTAATTTCCACTCCGGGAATGCTTACAGATCATTATAACCCTGCTAAAAAGACCGTAAACCTAAGTGAAGGAGTTTATACACAAAGAAATGCAGCGGCTGCCGCTGTTGCAGCACATGAATGTGGTCATGCTGTACAACATGCCACGGCTTATGGCTGGTTGCAAATGAGAAGTCAGCTGGTGCCGGTGGTAAGTGTTGCTTCCAAATTTTCTACCTGGGCCATTATGGGAGGCTTGATCCTGATGACCATGGTATCGGTGGGGGTTGGTCAAACTGTTTTACTTATAGGTATAATACTTTATGGAATGGGAACTTTGTTTAGTTTTATTACCCTTCCGGTAGAATATGATGCAAGTAAAAGGGCATTGGTATGGCTTGAAACTGAAAATATGTTGACGCCACAGGAACATGAAGCTGCCGAGGATTCCCTTAAATGGGCAGCACGAACCTATGTAGTAGCTGCAGTAGGTTCCCTTGCAACCCTGTTGTATTTTTTAAGTATCTATATGGGTAACCGGGATTAATTCTCCGGATACTAATTAATAAAAAAAGGGCGGTTTATACCGCCCTTTTTTATTGTTTAAAATTTAAATATTTACTTTCGAATCTGGGGAATTCTTTCATCCAGAAGTTTTAATCCCAGGCCATCTGTTCCCATAAGGTCAAACAATTCCAATGCCCGTCTAATAGTTTGCTCCTCTTCCATTTGTTCGTGTACAAACCATTGCAGAAATACTTCGGAAGTAAGGTCCTGTACTTTTCTGCATTTAAATACAATGTTGTGAATGGATTTGGTAATTGCAATTTCCTGATCGAGAGCTGTTTCAAAGATCTCCTCCAGTGAATTGTAGTCGTGGTTAATGTTTGTAACTTCAGGGGAATAAGCGGTACCTCCGTTGTCATTAATGTATTTGAAAATCTTCATCATATGATCTCTCTCCTCCAGCGACTGCTCATAAAAGAAGTGGGCACTATTGGTTAAGGCATTATGGTCACACCATGAGGCCATTGCCAGGTATATTGATGAGGATTGGGCCTCTTTTTTTATCTGTTCGTTTAAAAGGTCCATGACTTCTACATGGATGCTCAATTTTTGTCTTACAAGATCTTTCATTTCCTTTTTTTATAAAGTTAAATAAAAAGGAACACCTGCCCTAAATAAAAGGGAAATTTAGAAGTAATCTAATTTAATAGAAAGATTTAAGAAACGAGGGAATTGAGCTCTGTCATAGCAAATGTTCCCTGCAGCAATTCCTGAAGATCCAGGATTTCAAAAGTATTGAAAACGAATATATGCTCTTTGTTACACAGTGTAAGTATCTCCATCCCATGCTTGTTCTCACCGCTAAAATGGGAATTGAGATCAATGTTTTTAATTTGGTAACGAAAAGCCAAAAGCTGGCAAAACCTGAATTTTACAGTCTTATGGCCAAAGTCCAGAATAAAGTTCCTGTCCCTGTCTGACTGATAGGTTTTAAAAAAACGGGATTGATATATAAGCTTCATGGGCTGCAAAATTATTCCTTATTTAGAATAATACCAAATTATTTACACCTTTATTTGACGCTGGATTTGCTGGTCAAGGGAAATAAAAGTTTCTGTACGGGAAACCCCTTCTATTGCCTGAATATTCATATTAAGCACCTTCATTAAATGCTCATTATCCCTGCAAAGGATCTTAAGAAAAATTGACCAGTTTCCTGTAGTGTAATGACACTCCAGAACCTCGGGGATCTCCCTTAGTTTTTTTACAGCCTGTGGGTTACTAATCGCCTTGTCCAGATAAACCCCCACAAATGCCAGAGTGGTGTATCCCAATACCCTGGGGTTTATTACCAGTTTTGACCCTTCGATCAAACCTGCTTTTTCAAGTTTTCTTAAGCGTTGATGTATGGCCGCGCCGCTTATACCCAGATTTCTTGCAATTTCAAGTATGGGTTTACGGGCATCCTCCATAAGATGGTTAAGAATTGTTTTATCAATCCCATCAATGTTAACTTTTTCGTCTATGATTTTCATGTAGGTGCATTTTGGAGGGCAGTAATAAAATTAGGATTTTTATTTAATTTCCAA
Source organism: Antarcticibacterium arcticum (assembly GCF_007993795.1). Lineage (GTDB taxonomy): Bacteria > Bacteroidota > Bacteroidia > Flavobacteriales > Flavobacteriaceae > Gillisia > Gillisia arctica. The sequence continues at coordinate 3,072,275 of NZ_CP042476.1, forward strand.
CCTCTCCAAACGGGTTATAACCTAAATATTCTGTTTCTTTTTCCTGAAAGCTAATTCCGTATTCCTGTAACTCTTCTAAAATGGGTTCATAAACTTCCCGGGTAATAGGTATTTGGACCCCAGGGGTAGTGATCTTTTTGTTTAATATAGCAAGTGTTGCTATGGCAACTGGCAAGCCCACCGTTTTTGCCATTGCAGTATAGGTCTGGTCTTCCCCTATATGTACCATGGTGGAATCTATCTGTTTTTTTTCGCCTTCAAGTTCATAACCAAATTTATGATACATAACAATCATATCCTTATCATCTTCGGCCAGAGTCCATTTATCTTCCAGGATTTTTTGCAATGCCCGCGCAGGAGTAGCATTTGGAATACCTATTTTCTTCCCGTCATTAAAAAGATCGAGCTCTACCAGTTTATCCCACATTATATCATCCTGATCTATTTTAAGGTTGTGACGCAATTTTAATTCAACTGTATCTGTAGGGGAGTAGGGAAGAAAAGAGTTTACAAAATCACGGTAACTCATATGTTCTGAATTTTCCAGTTCATAGGTGTCATCTGTCATACCCAGTTGCACAAACATATTCCATGCACGGCTGAAGCCAACCCGGCGTATGGTACCCCGGTATAAGGTTAAGATGTCTTCCAGCCCGTATATGCTGCGGTAATCTAAGGAATTCCGGTTGGCATAGCCTTCAAACTTTCCGTAACCATCCACGTGCAAAAATTCTGTACGCCTGAATAATCTGTGATATGGTATGTATTTATATTTCCCTTCCTGGATAAATTCAGCTACCCCGCCCTGGCCCGCAACCACCACATTTCTGGGGTTCCATGTAAATTTATAGTTCCAGAGATTGGTATCACTTTCAGGCGCTACAAGACCACCGGTGAAAGATTCGAACATTAACATTTTACCGCCTTTTGCCCTTATTTGATCTATGACCTGCATAGCACTCATATGGTCTAAGCCGGGATCTACCCCAATTTCATTCATAAAAACAAGGCCGTTTTGTTTCACTTCACTATCCAGGGCTCTCATTTCTTTACTCACATAGGAAGCAGTAACCAGGTTCTTTTTAAATTTTATACAATCCCTGGCGACTTCAATATGGAAACTGGCAGGGAGCATGGAGATCACTATATGTGCATTTTGTATCGCGTTTTCCCTGCTTTCTTTATCAAAAACATTGAGACTTATTGCATTGCACCGGGAATGTCCACGGGAAATTCTTTTTGCCTGTTCCAGGTCAAGATCTCCAAGAGTTATAAGTAGGTTTTCAGATTCAGCTTTTTCAAGTAAATATCGAATTAAGACCGAAGTAGATTTTCCGGCACCAATTACCAGTATTTGTCGCATATTAAGTTTATCTTAATTAATTTTGGGCTTGTAGTTACGAAGGTAATTAATTGAATACATTTAAAAAATTAAAGGATGAAGAGAAGCTATTATATTGCGGGTTTTTGTTTGGGATTATTAGGGGTTGTGCTGGGGGCTTTTGCCGCTCATGGATTGAAACCAAATCTTAGCCCGCAGGCCATGGAAACTTTTGAAACCGGGGTTAGATTTCAAATTTATCATGCATTCCTTATTCTCATTCTTGCTAATATGGATAGCCTTCAAAATAGAAATGCCCGAATAATTCTCTACGTTATCCTTACAGGGGTGTTTCTCTTTTCGGGCTCAATATATCTCCTGGCAACAAATTCAATTACCGCACCCGATTTTTCAATTCTTGGTCCTGTAACCCCACTGGGTGGCAGTTTATTGATCTTTTGTTGGGGATTTCTCATCTTCCACAGCATAAAGTTAAAAATTAAATAAAATGGTTGGATTTTTAATGCCATCCATTTTAGATTATTTACTTTTGTTGCCCTAAACAAACACACAACTTAAACTTTTATGTTGGCAAACAAACAGATTACGAAATCGATTTCGCTGGAGAATTATGGAATTCATAATGCCACGGTGCATTATCAACTAAGTCCAGACGAACTTCATCAAATTACGCTTGAAAGGGATCATGGAGTAGAGGCAAAATCTGGAGCTTTAGCGGTGAACACCGGGGAGTTTACAGGACGTTCTCCAAAGGACCGGTTTCTGGTTAAAGATGATGAGACGAGAGACAGAGTGTGGTGGGGGGATATTAACATTCCCTTTGATCCTGAAAAATTTGATGCTCTTTATGACAAGGTGGTTGCTTACCTTTCAGAAAAAGAGGTTTTTGTTAGGGATTCATATGCCTGCTCCGATGAAAATCACAGATTGAACATTCGCGTAGTAAATGAATACGCATGGTCCAATCTATTTGCGTACAATATGTTTTTAAGGCCGGAAGAATCTGAGCTTAAAAACTTTAAAGAAGACTGGATAGTTATCAATGCTCCCGGATTTAAGGCAGATCCATCTGTAGACGGAACGCGCCAGGCAAACTTTTCAATCCTTAATTTTTCAAGAAAAATTGCTTTAATTGGTGGAAGCGGGTATACCGGGGAAATTAAAAAAGGGATTTTTTCTGCCCTTAACTTTATCCTACCTGTGCACGAAAATACTTTGCCTATGCACTGCTCTGCCAATATAGGAAAGGAAGGCGATACCGCTGTGTTTTTCGGTTTATCGGGTACGGGAAAAACAACCCTTTCTGCAGATCCTAAACGGAAATTAATAGGTGATGATGAGCACGGGTGGACTGCAGAGAATACCATTTTTAACTTTGAGGGTGGTTGCTATGCTAAAGTTATTAATCTTACTGAAGACAATGAACCCGATATTTTCAGGGCGATCAAAAAAGGGGCAATTCTTGAAAATGTGATTCTCAATGAAGATGGGGAAGTAGATTTTGAAGACACATCTATTACACCAAATACAAGAGTAAGTTATCCTATTGATCACATAGATAATATTGCAGTTCCCTCAATAGGAGAAAATCCTAAAAATATATTTTTCCTAACGGCAGATGCCTTTGGGGTACTGCCTCCAATAAGTAAATTGAACCCGGGCCAGGCAGCCTATCATTTCATTAGTGGGTATACAGCTAAGGTTGCAGGTACAGAGGCTGGGGTAGATGAGCCTCTACCTAATTTTTCAGCTTGTTTTGGAGCGCCATTTATGCCTTTACACCCTACAAAATATGGGGAGATGTTGAGTGAAAAAATGAAAGATTCCAAAGTAGATGTTTGGTTGGTGAATACCGGATGGACCGGTGGTCCTTACGGGATAGGTAGCAGAATGAAGTTGAAATACACCCGCGCTATGATTGATGCTGCTCTTGAAGGAAAACTTAAAGACGTAGAATTTGTACAGCACCCCATTTTTGGGCTTCAAATGCCTACAGAATGTGAGAATGTGCCCAGTGAGGTTCTTAACCCAAGAGGAACCTGGAGTGATAAATCGGCATACGATTCCAAAGCCTTAGAACTTGCAAATGCATTTAAGACAAACTTTAAAAAGTTTGAGGAAAACGCTAATGAGGAAATCCTTGGCGGTGGGCCCCTGGTATAACCTTTAAGGGTACAAAAAAGCAAAAGCCGGTGACTTTTATGGAGTTACCGGCTTTTTTATTAATAATTGGGGAAGGTAATTATTTTTTATTGGCTTCTTTTATATAATTCTTAAGCGCCATGGTCATTGAAGGAGTATCTGGGGTAGGCGCCATAATATTTACAACCAGCCCATGTTCCTTCGCTGCTTTTACTGTGGTATTTCCAAAAACTGCGATCTTGGTTTCATTCTGCTCGAAATCAGGAAAATTCTCAAATAAGGATTTAATCCCGGTAGGGCTAAAAAATACAAGGATGTCATAATAAACATCACGTAAATGAGTAAGATCACTTACCACAGTGCGGTAAAAAATACCTTGTTTCCACTCAACCCCCAGTTTATTAAGTGTTTTGGGAACATCAGGTTTCAGCATATCTGAAGCCGGTAACAGGAACTTCTCATTTTTGTATTTCTTTATAAATGGGGAAAGTTCAGAAAAAGTCCTTTTCCCAACATAGATCTTCCGTTTACGGTAAACCACATATTTTTGAAGGTAATAGGCCACAGCTTCACTAAGGCAAAAATACTTAAGAGTATCTGGCACTTTATAGCGCATTTCCTCGGCAATTCTAAAAAAGTGATCTACAGAATTTCGGCTGGTAAGTATTACTGCAGTGTATTTTGTAAGGTCAATTTTTTGTTGTCTTACATCCTTGGATGAGACTCCTTCAACATGAATAAAAGGTATGAAATCAATTTTTACCCGTAGTTTTTCTTCAAGCTCAGAATAAGGAGAGTTATCTACTTTAGGCTCTGGTTGAGAAATTAAAATTGTTTTCACTTTCATATATAAAACGTTTAAAACTTACCTTGTTGTAATTAGCTTATACAAAATGACATAAGGGGTGATTTCAAGTGCGCAAAGGTACAAAATAAAATAGAACCAATTACGGGAGATGAGACCCTGATTTTTTTTGATAATCCTAAAAAGCGCAAAAATAATCCCTATGAAAATCCCTATTACCAGGGAGTAAATTATCCAGGCAGATTGGTGGGGGGCATATATAAGGAAAATGGTGAAAGGCAGCAGGATAAGACTTATCAAATTTCGGTAAGTGTGTTTAATGAACAGGTAATTATCTGCTGTTTCATCAATGTCAAAAACGTTAGCAATAATTTTTTCCACGGTAATTTTAAGCAGTATAAAAAAACTGTAAGCGGTAAAAATGCGTAAAAATAATACCTCGGTTTCGGTTTCACGGGGATTTAGAAAAAACCTGTATAACATAAATAAGAATAACGAAACGCTTAAAATATGGATTAACAACATTAACACATTGAAGCCGAAAAGAGCTTTGTGCTCCCTGTTCTTTATGACCAGGTATTTACCCGAGGAAAAAAGGGAAATAAAGTCTTCAAACCGTTGCTGAAATAATTTCCTGGAAATAACCAGCAATAAAAGAATGAGCACAATTATTATGGTCAACAAATCGTTCGAAGTGCTATATCTTTCTAAGGCTTCCAAATAAAAACTTTTTGCAAAGGTATAATTAATAGGGTTAAAACTTGAAAGTTATTTTGAAGTTGCTAAGCTCAAAAATAGTTACATTTGTTCAAAATTTAGGGCATGTCACATGGTATAATCATTATACCCACTTATAATGAAATTGAAAACATTGAGCGCCTGATCAGGAATGTTTTTTCCCTACAGCGGAAATTTCATATTTTAGTGGTAGATGATAATTCACCAGACCATACGGCAGCTAAAGTAAAAAAGTTGCAGTCAGAATTTTTTGGGGCATTATTTTTGGAAGAGCGGAGGGGGAAATTAGGCCTTGGTAGTGCCTACATACACGGGTTTAAATGGGCCCTTGCTCACGAGTATGAGTATGTATTTGAAATGGATGCCGATTTTTCTCATAATCCAAACGACCTTATAAGACTATATAATGCCTGTTCCAGGAAAGGAGCAGATGTTGCTATAGGCTCCCGGTATGCCACCGGTGTAAATGTGATCAACTGGCCAATGAGCAGGGTGTTATTATCCTGGCTGGCTTCAAAATATGTTCGTGTTATCACAGGAATGAATATTCATGATACCACAGCAGGTTTTATTTGCTATAAGCGAAAGGTGCTGGAAACATTAGATCTGGATAAAATACAGTTTGTAGGTTATGCGTTCCAGATCGAAATGAAATTCAAGGCGCACATATTAAATTTTAAAATTGTAGAAGTTCCTGTGATTTTTTCCGACAGAACGAAAGGAACTTCTAAAATGAGCAGTGGGATTATTTCTGAAGCTGTGTTTGGGGTAATAAATATGAAATTAAAGAGTCTTTTTAATAAGAGGTAGATATAATGATGAAGATTTTAATTAAGAATGCACGTATTGTTAACGAAGGAAGCATTATTGAGGGTGATGTTTTTATAGAAAATGGAATAATTGCTGAAATTGCTGATAGTATAAGTGCAAAATCTCCCGATGTAAATATAATTGACGCAGAAGGAAATTACTTATTGCCAGGCATCATTGATGACCAGGTTCACTTTCGCGAACCAGGTTTAACGCATAAAGAAACCATTGAAACAGGTTCAAAAGCTGCCATTGCAGGTGGAATAACTTCTTTTATAGAGATGCCCAACACGCAGCCGCAAACCACTACTCTAGAAAAACTTCAGGAGAAATTTGATATTGCTAAAAACTCATCATATGCCAATTACTCCTTTATGTTTGGGGGCACCAATGATAACCTGGAGGAAATATTAAAGGTTGATCCTAAAATAACCCCTGCTATTAAACTCTTTCTGGGATCTTCTACCGGTAATATGCTGGTTGATGACCCAAAAGTGCTGGAGCAGATTTTTACCAAATCTCCTTTGATGATCGCGGTTCACTGCGAAGATGAAGCGACAATAAAGAGAAATCTTGAGGAAAACATCGCCAAATATGGTGATGATATACCTATGGAACTTCACCCAAAAATAAGAAGTGAAGAGGCGTGTTATCTTTCTTCATCGCGGGCAGTGGCGCTGGCAAAGAAAACCGGTGCCAGATTGCATGTTTTTCATCTATCTACAGCCAAGGAACTATCCCTGTTTGATAACAAAAAGCCTTTAAAAGACAAAAAGATTACTGCCGAGGTTTGTGTGCACCACCTTTGGTTTAATGATTCAGATTACCAGAAAAAAGGAACCTTTATAAAATGGAACCCTGCTATCAAAACCAAAAAAGATCAGGAAGCATTATTGCAGGGATTAATAGACAATCATATTGATGTGATCGCTACAGATCATGCGCCACATACCAAGGAGGAAAAGAAGAATGTATATACCCAGGCTCCAAGTGGAGGGCCTTTGGTGCAACATGCATTACCGGCCATGCTTCAACTGTATCATCAGGAAAAAATAAGCCTGGAGAAGATAGTTGAAAAGATGTGTCATAACCCGGCCATTCTTTTTCAAATTGAAAAGCGCGGATTCATACGTGAAGGCTATAAGGCAGATCTTGTAATTGTAGACCTTAACTCTCCCTGGGCAGTTCAACCAAGCAATATTGTATATAAATGTGGCTGGTCACCATTTGACGGTGTAACCTTTAAATCCAGGGTTACCCACACTTTTGTAAATGGCCGCCTTGTTTATAAAAATTTCAAATTCCTGCCTTTTGCCCCGGGGGCGGAACAATTAACCTTTGACCGGAAATAGTATGAAGTTTGTTTGGGTTTTTGCTGCGGCTTTCCTGTTCTTTTCCTGCCAGAATATAGAAAAGGTGGAAAAGCCAAAGAACCTTATATCCGAACAAAAAATGGCTGAAGTCCTAACAGATCTTTCATTGCTCAATTCGGCAAAAAACTATAACCGGAGATTACTTGAAGAAACCGGATTAAAACCAGATGAATATCTTTATACCAAACATAACATAGACAGCGCGCAACTCTCACAAAGCACCAGGTATTATGCGAGCGATCAAAACCGCCTGGAAGCGATCTATAAAAACGTGAAGACCAATCTTGAAAAATTACAGCGCGAGCTTGCCGTAAAAAAAGAAAATGAAGAACGTCTAAAAGACACTTTACCGGATAGTAAAAAAGATTCTATAATTCAGGATTCTCTATTAGGAAAACCTCCACGCAGGGATAGCCTTATAATGGCCTCTCCGGAATACGACATTCAATAGGATTGGTTTTTATCGTTATTAAAAGCAATTACCGTTTCTGCGATCACCTCTTCAATGGGCTGGAACTTATATGAAAATTCATCCATTACTTTTTTGTTATTGTAATAGGAATGTTCAAACAGACTTGTGTTATCACGCCGGCTTATTTCTTTTTTTATACCAAACAAGGCTGAAGCTATAGATTGATACAACCAACCGGTGTATACCATCCAGGGTTTTAATTCTTTTTTAGGAGGTTCCTTCCCAAATTCTAAAGCGACTTTATCCAGCACCTCTTTAAAGCTCAAATTTTCTGCCACCACAATATATTGTTCATTTTGAACAAAAGATTCCATAGTGATCACAGCCAACTTTGCTACATCTTTTACGCCTACAAAACCTGTGGTTTTAGGAAAGTGATAATTGAGTCCTTTATATATTTTTGAAAATATCTGGCCGGTGCCTTTATCCCAGTATCCCGGGCCCAGAATTATTCCGGGATTAAGAATAACTACGGGAACCCCTTCCTGTGAGGCTCGCCATACTTCAATTTCAGCTCCGTGCTTGGAGATCGCATATTCGCTGTGATCTTTTTCCGGGTGCCATGTAAAATTCTCAGAAATGGCAGTTTCACCTATGCTCAATCCCATAGTTGCAATAGAGCTTATGTAGCATAATTTTTCTATACCTCCCGCTATACATAAATTAACAACATTGGCAGTTCCTTCAATGTTCGTTTTCCTAAGGGCTGCCGTGTCTTCCTTCCTAAAAGAAACCAGGGCAGCAGCATGGTAAACGCGTGAAATACCTTCAAAAGCCTCTGAAAGCGCCGGAATATCTGTAAGGGAAGCTTCTTTCCATTCTATTTGTTTGAAAAGGAATTCGACTTCTTCCGCAGGAATTGTATAAGAGAAAATTTTTCTTACCGCATTGAGGTCGCTGTTTTTACGGTAGGTAGCACGCACTTTTTTGCCTGCTACCAGAAGTTCAAGCAATAGATGCGACCCAACTAAACCCGTACCTCCGGTAACTAAAATCATAGGGTAAATATACTAATTCAGTTTAGGAAAAATGACAGGTATTGGTATCTTTACGCCGGTTTTAGAATAAAATTACACTCATGGTTAAAAATTTTGTTGAAGAGATTACCTGGCGCGGGATGTTACACGATGTGATGCCGGGCACAGAGGAACACCTGTTGGAAGAAATGCGTGCAGCTTACGTGGGAATTGATCCTACGGCAGACTCACTTCATATAGGCCACCTGGTGGGGGTAATGATGTTACGCCATTTTCAGTTATGTGGTCATAAACCCTATGCCCTGGTAGGTGGGGCAACCGGGATGATTGGAGACCCCTCGGGAAAATCTACAGAGCGAAATCTACTGGATGAAGAAACGCTAAGGCATAACCAGGAGGCACTTAAAAATCAACTTGCAAAATTTCTCGACTTTACCGGTAATACCGAAAATGCAGCTGTATTGGTTAATAATTATGACTGGATGAAGAATATTTCCTTCCTTGATTTTATAAGGGATACGGGAAAACATATTACGGTAAATTACATGATGTCCAAGGATTCAGTAAAGAAAAGACTTTCATCTGATGCGGCGGAAGGAATGTCTTTCACCGAATTTACTTATCAACTGGTGCAGGGGTATGACTTTCTCCACCTGTATAAAAATTTTAGCTGTACACTTCAAATGGGCGGAAGTGACCAGTGGGGAAATATCACCACGGGAACAGAGCTTATAAGAAGAATAGGAAACGGAAAAGGCTACGCTCTTACATGTCCCTTAATTACCAAAGCCGATGGCACCAAATTTGGAAAAACCGAAAGCGGAAATATCTGGCTGGATCCAAATCTAACATCCCCTTATAAATTTTACCAGTATTGGTTAAATACAAGCGATGAGGATGCCGAAAAATATATCAAGATCTTCACTTTCCTGAGCAGGGAAGAAATTGAAAGCCTGGTAAAAAACCATGTGCAGGAACCGCATTTAAGGCAACTTCAAAAAACGCTGGCAGAGGAAATTACCGTAATGGTTCATTCCCGGGAGGATTTGGAGAATGCGGTAAAAGCTTCAGAAGTATTATTTGGAAAGAGTACCGCAAGCGATCTAAAGAGTTTAAATGAGGCTACATTTTTAGATGTATTTGAAGGAGTTCCCCAGGCAGAAATTTCAAGAGAAGATATTGAAAATGGCCTGGATATGATCGCAGCCCTTGCAGCAAAAACCAACTTCCTGGCCTCCAATGCAGAAGCCAGAAGAGCCCTAAAGGAAAATGCAGTTGCTGTAAATAAGGAGAAGGTGGGTGAAGATTATTTGATAACACGGGAGGACCTTATTAATGATAAATATGTGATCCTGAACAAAGGAAAGCGTAACACCTATATTCTTAGAGTGGTATAAATTACAAAACCCCTATAAACGGGCGTTTAAAGGGGTTTGCAACTAACTAACCAATCTAATATGAAAAAACTTCATTTAGCTGTAAACAAAAACCTAACCAAAAATTATGTTTACATGATATTGGTCGGCACACTTTCCTTTCATTACAGCGCTAAATGTTAAATTTTAAACTCTTTTAATGAGCTTTCTGAAAGCCCCAGATTTGGATACATTCTTCCTCATTCATAACCTTAATTTTATCAATAGATAATTTTAATTTCAGGCAGTACACATTTTGAACCTATATATTTATTTAAAAATAGGTGCAACATGCCAATCACAAAAACATTTAGAATTATAAGTTTTTTGACATTCTTTGTTTCCTATGTTTGGGGAATGATTTTTCTTATTTATTCAGGAAGGCCAGATAGGCTTATTGGAATTTCCGTACTATGCGGTCTGTCATTAATTCTCTTTCTTTTCTCTCACTCTGATAGAATGAAATTTGGCAGCTACCGTAAAAATAACTTTTAAAAATCGTTTTAAATAACAAGAAGGTTACAACCTCTTATGTCGCTGTTGTCAAATCTGCCCAGAACTTCTGTTTTGTTATTTCCCAGGTTCTTTCCAAGGTCCTGGGTGGCAATAAATGCACAGGAATTTATGTTTGCCAGGTCTATTACATTTATGCCCCCGGTTTTCCCTTCAGGAAGATAGGTAAGAGCATCTTCCGGATCCCGAATGAGTAGTTTCATCCAGGGGGGAGTTTGAAACACGCCGTCGCCCATTGAATATGCCTGGGAGAGAAGTTCTGTCATTCCATATTCACTATGTATCTTTTCAACTCCAAATCCCTTTTTTAATATTTGATGCAACTCTTCCCGAATCATTTCACGGCGTCTACCCTTCATTCCACCGGTTTCCATAACAATCGTGTTCTTTAAATTGAAAGAATGTAATTCTATAAGGTCAAGCAGGGCAAAGGAAACCCCAATAAGCAAAACTTTTCGAGCTTGCTTTTCCAGATTTTCGAGGGTCTCTTTCAGCTTTTTAAGATCATTTAAATAAAAGCCGCTTTCCGGTTGCCTGCTTTTTTCAATTAAATGCTGGGCCATATAAATAAGAGATGATCCATCTCTTTCAAGGTAGGAGGGGAGCAGTGCGAGAATTACCATTTTGGCGGGATCACCGTAAAATTGTTTAAAAGCCAGCTCAAAACTACGCTCATATAGGGTAAGATCACTCACATGATGTTTACTGGTGAGAGATCCTGTGGTGCCACTACTGGAAAAAGTTATTTCGGCTTTTTTCCCGGATGCAATTACAGTGTGGGTCTTGAAAAATTCAATAGGTAAAAAAGGAATTGCTTCAAGCCGGGAAACTTCCCGAGGGTTAGTTTTAAGCAGGTCACAGAATTTACGGTAAACCGGAATATGCTCATATTGATACCTGAAAATTTCAAGACTTAGCTTTTCAAATTCCTGAGGTGAAGAAATAGAAAAAATTTCATCGTAATTCATGCAACCGGGCTTTCAGGCAACAAATTTAGAAATAAAAAAAGCTTCTAATTTTAGAAGCTTTCTCTCTTTTATAATAAAGTGGGATTATTTTACCACAAGCTTTCTTGTAGCCTGGGTATTTCCTTCCCTTATTTTTACGATATAAATTCCGGGAGTAAGTTCTGAAACATCCAATTCTTTTCCAATTAACCTTGCAGAAAGCACCATTTTGCCAAGAACATTGTAGATCTCGACTTCTTTTGGCTGATTTTTATCAGAGGCTATGAATACTTTACTTCCTGTTACCGGGTTAGGGTAAATGGAAAGTCCCGTGATTGGTTTTTCCGGCGTATAAGCAGGAAACCCTGTGCTTTGCGCTGCTACCACATTGGAAAACAGCAGAAAACAAACCAATAAAAAACTTAAAATGTATTTTTGTTTCATTCTTCCTGGATATGGTCATTACAAACTTACATAAAATATTTCAAAAATAGTACCAAAAGATTCGGGCTATAGCGTTAAATATTAATCAACTAGCAAAAATTAAAAAAGGGTAGCCTCTCTAAAGACCACCCTTTCAGGAAATTGGTGTTTCTAATTTCTTTGTTTTTATTGTTCAAGTCCGCCTTTTACATCAAAGTTGCTCCAACCACTAAACTGTGAAAGATTCGCTCCCACTGCATTTGGATTTGCACTTACCAATTTGGTGCTTACATCACTTCCATCTACATTATTCACAATAAGGTTTTGGTTGTAATCAAAGTTAACATTTGTCATTTTAAGCTCCCCATTATTTACTTCCTGTAATTGGTTATTCAAAAAAATAATAGTTTCATAATTATAAACCACAAGATTGTCAAAATTACCGGCTGTTCCCTGTTTAAGGTCAAATGCAGCTTTGCCTGCCCGGTTATGCCCCCGTGCGGTAACATTCTTTACTATGGCATTTGCCCGTGGAGAAGCATTATTTTCACCACTACGGTTGGCCAGTTCAAAAGCGAAATCGCCTACATTGTCATATTGGTAAATTACAATATTGTCAAGGGTTCCTCTGTATCCTTCATCCCAATCTATAGAATCATCTTCCATTCCAACTGCCGATAAATTTTTTGCATTTACGCTACCTCCGTAAAATTCAAAACCGTCATCTGCTCCCTCAAAAGCCTCAAGGTTTTCCAAAACTGTTCCGCTCCCTACTGCAAAGAAGGAGAAAGCATTGAATTCAAATTGCCCGTCTGAGGAAGCCTGACCTGCATATTCAACCCTTACGTATTTAAGGCTACCAGAGTTGTCCTGATCATTGGTGCCACCGTATGGTAACTGTCCTGCTTCTGAAATTGAAGTTCCTCCGGGGGCATTCATTCGGGCTCTTCCGTGAATTCCTATACCACCCCAGTCACCGTCACCGCCTGAAGCATTTTTATTCTGTGAGGTGAATACAATAGGTTGGGCCGCGGTTCCCTCAGCAATAAGTTTACCTCCCTGCTCAACAAATAACAAGTTTACTCCTGCAGCCTGGTCGGCAGCGGTTACGGTAATCGTGGTTCCTTTTTCGATAGTTAATGTAGCCCCGTTCTTTACGCTCACTGCACCTTTTAAGGTATAGTTTCCGGTCTTTACTAAAAGGTCTTTCGTGATGTCGCCTTGTAAAACACTCCCTTGCAAAACACCGTCATTTCCTTCAACCGGCGTTACAGGATCCAGATCGTCGCCGCTGCAGGAAGTAAATCCTGTTACCAGCGCCAGGACTAAAATTGTTTTTAAAAATTGATTTTTCATGATTTTCAGTTTAATGGTTGATTATTAAAAAATTAAAATTTATAGGTTAGGTTTGCTCCAAAGGTGGTTCCCAGATCAAAGTTTTCTATCACATTGCTAAAGGCATCTGGAAAACGAATCTCCTGTGTTGGGTCCTGCGTGAACAAAGTGCGTTCATTTAAAATATTTCGTGCAGTTAGGCGTATTTCCCAGTTCTTATTAAGTACGGTATTCCAGGAAAGGTCCAGCTGGTTTATGGGTTTTTCATAGATCTCATCTGCCCCTTCAACCCCAACGGCATAAATGCGTTTGGAGAATGTATTAAAGATGAGGTTGATGTTGGATTCTGCATCATTCATCTTATAAACCCTGTATCCCAGATCTGCATTTAGACCCCAATTGGAAGCTCCCTGCAGTTGCCTGTTTTTATTTGTTACTGAAGAAAATTTTGGGTCTCCTTCATTTGCATTTGCATTAGAGCTCATAAGGATTCCATTAAATCCAAGGCTTATCTTTTCCAGTGCTTCCTTTTTTAAAATATTACCCAGATTCATTTTGGCTTCCAGCTCCACACCATATAAGAATGCTTCATCAAAATTGTCAAAATAGGTTCTGTACCCTACAGATGTAGCTCTTGCCAATCGTTCGATGGGGTTTTCAAGGTATTTTCCGAAGACAGTAAATGCAAAAAGCTGTGAATTGTCTGGAAAAATCTCATATTTAAGATCCATATTATAATTGCGGGAATTCAAAAGTTCAGGATTACCAATTATCTGGTTACCATCGCCATCCTGATAAACGGTGGGGAGTATTTCCCGTAATCTTGGACGGGTGGTAGTAACAGATCCGGCTAATCTTAAATTGGAACTTTCGGTTAAATTGTATTTAATATTTAGGGAAGGACTAATATCCAGGGGATCATACTTTAATTTGCTAAAGGGGGTTTCCGGCCTGTCCAGGGGTTTTCGGTAAGTAATCTCGCGGGGGGCAAATTCTGCTCTTACACCCACATCTACCAGCAATCTTTCCCATTGATGATTAAAATGAAGGTATCCGGCATTGATAAATTGGGTGATCTTACTTGTTGCAGTTGGGTCAAAGGTGCTGCTGTAATTTAAAAACCCTTCATTAAAACCCTGCCTGAAGAAACTTTCGGGATCATTGGTGTTCAATGCCGGAAGGTTTATACCGTTTGCCTGTGCTGTAATTGAGCGGGTTACAAAATTATATTCTATGGCATCGAAATTATACCCAATTTTAATTTTTGAATCAAATCCTGCTTCATCATTGGCATTGAAACCAAGTTCATATTCTATACGGGAATTAAAGTTTATATTTTCCAAAGTTTGGTAAAACCTGAAAGGATTTATCCCGTTTGTGGTAATATATTCTGCATTTTCACCCACTCCTGCTGCACGCAGCACCCGGCGGTTCGGCACATTATTATTCCCAATGCTGCCCGAAGTCCCAAAATGGATCTGGTGCTTTTTTTCTGCCCAGGAATAATCTCCCAGCAACTGCAGGGAAAGAAGATCATTTTCTGTGTATTTTGTGTCTCTTATAAAGAAATCCCTGTTATTCAACTGCGTGAATCCGTCATTTCGTCCCGCTGCTTCCCTTATAAAATTGGAAGTATTTTGAAGGAATATGGTATTAAAGGTTAGGTCAAGCTTATTGAACTTGTTATAATTTAAAGAGAACAGGGCCGATTTCTGTGTGGAAAAGTCAAAGGTCACCGTCCTGAAATCCTGCCCGGCAGAGCCTTCAGAATTTAATGTTCGTTCTACTCCATTTCGGGTTTGATAGGAGTTACGGTAATTAATACCAAGAAAATAGCCCATGTTTGCTTTTTCATTGCTGAAAATTCTTTGGCCATGGGTAAATCCAAATTGTAAGTCTATTGGAGCCTTACTGGTAGAAGGAGTCCAGGAGGCATCAAACAAACTGGCCGATTCCCGGGGAGATGCGGTAAAACCTAATTGGCCTTGCTGAATAATGGAGGGAAGGGCTCGCCCGCCTCCGGTATACCCAAGGAATTCCAGGTCTCCGCTATTATCCCTTTTAAAATCTTTAAACCTGGAATTGGTGTTGTAATTCATTCCTATATTCACGGTGGTAACCGAATTTGCCGGAGAAGATTTGGTGTTCACCGCAAAGGAAGCTCCCGCAAAATCCTGATAAAGGGAAGGATTGAAAGTTTTGAAAACATCTACAGAGCTTACAATGTTGGTAGAAATATAACCAAGGGGTATGATCTTGAAATCGGGATCTGATGAAGCTATGGGCAGGCCATTTACCATAAGAAAGTTATACCTGTCATCCAGGCCCCTTACAAAGATTCCCCGGTCCTGTACGGTGGTAATTCCGGACACCTTTGATAATCCCTGTTCAACGGTACTCACTGCCTTCCGGGCAAGTTCCTCCGCTCCTATAGACTGCATGATAGATATTGCTTTCTTCTGCTCCAGTAATAGGGCGACTTCAGAATCCCTCCGGGAAACTGTAGAAATAATCACTTCATCCAGGGCCGCAGCGCTGGACCCGAGTTCCGCATTGATCTCTGTAACTTTTCCTGCTATTACATTTACATTTGGAATCTCCAGGGTTTCATACCCTATAAAACTAAGGTTAAGCGTATAGGTGCCGGGTTTCAGGTTTTCCAGGACAAAAAGGCCATCATAGTCAGACATGGTACCTACAGAAGTTCCTTTAATAATTATGTTAGCAAAAGGAAGCGGTTCACTGTTCATTTCCTTATCTGTTAATTTTCCACCTATGGAACCTAAATTCTCATCCTGTGCAAATAAAAAACTGTGAAATAAAAGTGCTGCTGTCAGAAATATTTGTTTCATTCTTTGTTTAAATTCTATGCAGCAAATTAACGGGCTATATCCCGCCTCCAGCTTATCTAAACTTTACCTTTAGGTTAATGTGGGCTCTATTAATGTTATTTTTAGGTTTAGAAAAACAGGCTTTTGGGAAGGGACTTAATTCGAAAAAATCATATATTTCCTTTATAAACAATGCCCTTGCGGCATTCACGGGAAAAGTTAAGTACCTGTATGTTACTTAAGTGTTAAGCCAGATGGTGGTGCCCCATAGGCATTTACGCAATTATTATCTTTACTTTTGTATTAGATAGTTTATATAAGTTCTATGAAGAAGAAAGACATTCTAATCCTGTTGGTAGACGATGAGCCGGATATCCTTGAAATTGTTGGATACAATCTCTCTGCGGAAGGTTACCGGGTAATTACTGCTGAAAATGGTGCCCAGGCAGTAGCATTGGCTAAAAAGAAAAAGCCACAACTTATTATCCTGGATGTTATGATGCCTGAAATGGATGGTATTGAAGCCTGTGAGCAAATAAGGAAAATACCAGAATTAAGCGAAACCGTGATTACTTTTTTAACCGCTCGTGGGGAAGATTATTCACAAATGGCAGGTTTTGATGCCGGGGCCGATGATTATATAACCAAACCCATAAAACCAAAGGTTCTGGTAAGTAAAGTAAAGGCACTGCTGCGTCGCTTCAAAGATAATGGAGAAGCCACCAATATAGTCACGGTGGGAGATTTGGTTATTAATCGTGATGAGTATAAAATAATTAAGGATGAGCAGGAAATCATTCTTCCAAGGAAAGAATTCGAGTTGCTTTCATTGCTGGCGTCAATCCCGGGAAAAGTATTTAAAAGAGAAGAGATCCTGGACAGGGTTTGGGGTAATGAGGTGGTTGTTGGCGGAAGAACAATAGATGTGCACATTAGAAAACTGCGTGAAAAAATTGGAGATGATAGCTTTAAAACGGTAAAAGGTGTTGGATATAAGTTCGTTCTTTAATGTCAAATTTTAAAAGATCATATAAGTTTGCTTTAAAAACATCGCTTTTTATTACCATTTTTCTTACGCTCCTGGTGAGCGTTTTTTTATTTTTTAGTTTTGAATTTAAACTGATTCCTGTTCTGGTTTTTGGAGCTGCTTGTTTTCTCTTTTCTTTTTTCATAATCCAGTATCGGGTAGAGCATTTTATCTATAAACGCGTAAAGAAGATCTATGACAATGTAACTCTTCTTGATTCCAGCACACTACAGCCCAGCCAGATAACAACAGATATGGCCACGCTTACACGGGAAGTTGAAAAATTTGCCGAGGATAAAAAACTGGAAATTGAAACCCTGAAAGTAAGGGAAACCTACAGGAAGGAATTTATGGGAAATGTCTCCCATGAGCTTAAAACACCACTCTTTACCGTACAGGGTTATATCCTTACTCTTTTAGATGGCGCGATGAAGGATAAAGCGGTGCGAAAAAAATACCTTCAAAGAGCAGCCCGGGGGGTAGAACGTTTAATTTATATTGTAAAAGATTTGGATATGATCACCAAGCTGGAAGCAGGGGATCTTCATCTTAATCGGGAAAATTTCAATATTATTGAGGTAGTTCAAAATTCCTTCGACCTGCTGGAAATGAAAGCCGCCAAAAAGGATATTACCCTAACTTTTGATCTGGAATACCCACAGCCAATATGGGTGTATGGAGATAGAGAGCGAATTCAACAGGTCATTACCAATCTAGTAGTGAATTCCATAAAATATGGAAAAAAGGGAGGCACTACCGAAATTAGTATAGAAAACCTTATCAAAAATAAGGTAATAGTTAGGGTTACAGATAATGGAGAAGGGATTGAAAAAGTAAATATCCCCAGATTGTTCGAGCGGTTCTACCGGGTAGATAAGAGCGGTTCCCGTAAGGAAGGGGGATCTGGCCTGGGCCTTTCAATTGTAAAACATATTATAGAGGCGCATTCAGAAAAGATATATGTAGAGAGTGTTTACGGGGTAGGAAGTGAATTCTCATTCACCCTGGAAAAGAGTAAAAATACCTCCAAGCCCCCGGGTAAACTTAAAACTGCCTAGGTTTTTAAAGTACTGCATGCCATCCAGCTTTTTTATATCAAAATCCTTTTGTTTGCAAAAATCTGCGACTCCCTCACTTTTCATCCTTTTCGCCAGATATAGTTGTTCCGGTTGACCCGGGGTAGGAATAAAAAAAACTTTCTTTTCAAGTTTTGCAAGGTCCATAAGGCTGGTGTATCCGGAGCGGGAAATTACAAGGGCGCTGCTGTTGAGAGCTTTTTGTAATTCTTTTGTAGTTAAAAAGTTTACCCTGGTAATATTTCCCCGTACCTCCCGGGTTGATCTCTCTTCTACCACACCTCTTATAATAAGCACCCGGAGATCCAATTTCTTTAACTCTTTTTCCATGATAGCTTCAAGCATCCCGCGTTGAGGTTCAGGGCCGGAAAGTAAAACCGTAATGTCATAAAGTTGGTCTAACACTTCTTTTTCAAACCGGCTTAAAACTCCCAAATATTTTACGGGAAAGGAAACCTCTTTTGCATGCCCCATAGAGCCGCTCAAATTCGGTTTTTTTGCATTATCCGGGACCCAGCATTTATCGAATTTTTTAATATACCGCTGCTGCATATAAGTGCTTAGGGAGGTAGTAATACCTGAAAAAACCTTGATTTGATGGGTTATAAATGCGGAAGGTACATTGCCGGACCTCACACCCCATCGGTTATCTGAAATTATCCCGGCCAGGTTTTGAGATTTTACAAGCTGGTGAGTTATTTCCTTTTCCTCTTTAATACATTGCAGGATATGGGGTGTTTGTTGAAGAAGTTTTAAACCGAAGAAAGCAGGATTTTTAGAATACCTAATATTATAAGCTGGAAGTTGGTGCCATTCCAGATAAGGAAATTCCTTTCTCAGCAATTCCAGCGCAGCACCATCGGAAGCTAAAACCGGTTCAAAATTTTCCTCTAAAAGGGCATATATAACCGGGATGCATCTGGTGGCATGGCCAAGTCCCCAGTTTAGTGGCGCTACTAAGATCCTTTTTTTGGGCATTCTCAAATATAAGGATTAGAGGCAGTAACTATCTTCATAACTATCAAAACCAAGCTTTTTTGTAAGGTGTGGCCTATTTTAATTAATTTTACCAAAATTTAATAAGCAGTGGGTAGTAAGAATAAATTGAGAAGATTTAGGGAGAATGAGGGGTTTTCTAATGTAGTGCAGCCTTCAAGGGAGGAACTTACAGATCAGGAATACCCGTTAAAAGGGAGCTGGGGCAAGGATTTTTTCAAAAATGAAAAACCAATTGTCCTGGAACTTGGTTGTGGAAAAGGTGAATATAGTGTGGCCCTGGCGCAGGCAAATCCAGATAAGAATTTTATAGGAATTGATATAAAAGGAGCCAGATTCTGGAGGGGAGCAAAGACCGCATTGGAGGAGGGACTTGGTAATGTTGGATTTATAAGGACTCAGATAGAACTAATAGACCGGCTTTTTGAAGATGGGGAAGTGGAAGAGATCTGGATCACTTTTCCAGATCCTCAAATAAAATATAAGCGCACTAAACATAGATTAACCAATGCCGAATTTCTTCAGAAATATAAAAAAATCCTAAAACCGGAGGGAGTAGTTAATTTAAAAACCGATAGTGAATTTATGCACGGTTATACCCTAGGCTTGCTACACGGTGAAGGTCACGAGGTTTTACATGCCAACCATAACGTGTATAAAAACGAATATTCTCCAAAAGAAGTCACAGGTATACAAACTTTCTATGAAAAACAGTACCTTGAACAAGGAAAACCCATTACCTATATCCAGTTTAAGATAAAATAGTATTTTGGAGGAAACAAAACTTTTCCTTATTACCTACTTTGCTGCTCTTTTGGGAGTAATTCCCCCGGGTCTGGTAAATATGACCGTGGCCAAAACCTGTGTAGATCACGGTAAAAAGAACGGTTTATATGTGGCCATAGGCGCATCAATTGTGGTGCTGTTCCAGGCTTTGGTGGCGGTTTTACTGGCAAAATATATTTTCGACCACCCTTTTATTCGAAATATACTTCTAAGAACCGGCCTGGTAATATTTCTCCTTCTGGCCATATTTTTTTATGTAAAAGCCCGAAGAGATCCTCATATTGAAACACATTCCAAAACTCCTGTAAACAGGAGCATTTTTAAAGGAATGTTCATCGCCATGCTTAATGTTTTTCCCATCCCGTATTTCGTTGCGGTGGGAGCAGCGATAAATGTGGGAGGAGATCTTTCTTATGACTGGACCCTGATAATTACATTTATTCTTGCGGCATCACTGGGTACTTTTACCACCCTTTATTTTTATGTGTTGTCCTTTATTAAAATTGAAGATAAAACCGAGATGTTCTCCAAATATTCCAATTACTTCATGGCAGCCCTAATGTTTATTTTGGTTATAATCACAGTCATTCGTATTTTCTATTTTTAGAATGAATAAAGAAAACAGCTTTTTTGACAGGGTATACGAGGTGGTTAAACTGGTGCCATACGGGCGGGTAACTTCGTATGGAGCAATTGCCCGTTATCTGGGATCTGCCGGAAGTTCCAGGATGGTAGGTTGGGCACTTAATAATTCTCATAAACTGGAGGATATCCCAGCCCAACGGGTGGTGAACAGAATGGGCATGCTTACCGGAAAACACCATTTTGGTGGAACCAATGCTATGCAGCAAATGCTTGAAAGTGAAGGGGTAAAGGTCAAAGATAATCAGGTAGTAAACTTTGATAAATTATACTGGGACCCTGCCCTTGAACTTTAAAAACTCCTTCCTCAAATTCCTGGTTTTCGTTTGATAGATCTCCCCTATATAAGCATTGATCAATTATTAATAAATACTTCATTTTCTTAGGTTTTACACCTATATTTGCATTTTAGAATCAATCTACATAAGGGGTTGAGATTTAAAGCGAATCCAGCGTATTAGCGGTAAAGATCTTTCTACCCAGTTGAAAACTATATTACAGGTTAGATTAATTCTGCTACAGATAAAATAATATCGATGAAATTAAACAGAAAAGATATTCTCAGGGCCCTTGAAACTATTTCGGTTTCAGGGGAAGGGAAAAATATGGTTGAAAGCGGTGCCGTTCAAAATGTGATGACCTTTGGTGATGAGGTAGTGGTAGATCTTGTTTTAACTACTCCCGCCCTGCATATTAAAAAACGCGCTGAGGTAGATATTCTTAGCGTGATCCATAAGGAGGTTTATGAAAAAGCCAAAGTTAAGGTAAATATCAAGGTTGAAAGCCCCGAAAAAACTACCATTAAAGGAAAAGCTATTCCCGGCATAAGCAACATTATTGCTGTAGCATCAGGGAAAGGAGGCGTTGGAAAATCTACAATTACAGCCAATCTGGCTGTTAGCCTTGCCAAAATGGGATTTAGAGTAGGTTTGCTTGATGCAGATATTTACGGGCCATCCATGCCTATGATGTTTGATGTGGAGGCTGAAAAACCATTGTCTGTAAATGTTGATGGTAAATCAAAAATGAAACCTGTAGAAAACTACGGGGTGAAGATTTTGTCTATTGGGTTTTTTACTCAACCAAATCAGGCAGTAGTATGGAGAGGACCTATGGCAGCAAAAGCATTGAACCAGATGATCTTTGATGCAGCCTGGGGCGAGCTGGATTTCATGTTAATAGACCTTCCTCCCGGAACAGGTGACATCCATCTTTCTATCATGCAATCTTTACCTATAACGGGATCTGTAATAGTGAGTACACCACAAAATGTAGCCCTTGCCGATGCTAAAAAAGGGGTTGCAATGTTTCAGCAGGAAAGCATCAATGTGCCGGTATTGGGAATAATTGAGAATATGGCATATTTCACGCCTGCGGAATTACCTGAAAATAAATACTATATCTTCGGAAAACACGGAGCTAAAAATCTCGCTGACGATCTTGGAATTCCGTTTCTGGGAGAACTTCCATTGGTGCAAAGCATCAGGGAGGCAGGAGATATAGGAAGGCCTGCAGCATTGCAGGTTGCCACTCCACTTGAAGCTGCTTTTGAAAAGATCACTCAAAATGTAGTTCAGGAAACTGTAAATAGAAACACAAGTCTGCCTCCAACTGAAGCCATAAAGATCACAACCATGGCAGGATGCAGTGCGGTTAAAAAGAAATAAATGACATCTGAAGAAATTAGGTTAAATGTGGAAAGGGCCCTAACAGAGATACGTCCTTTTTTACAAAGAGATGGGGGAGATATTTCCCTGGTCTCTATTGAAGATGACCGTTTGGTAAAGGTTCAGCTACTGGGTGCCTGTGTGGGCTGCCATGTGAATACCATGACCCTGAAATCTGGTGTTGAAATGACCATTAAGAGATATGTACCACAAATTGAAGAGGTGGTAAATGTTGAAAAGGGAAAATAGTTCGTATCTCCCAAATACAAAGTTAAAAGAATGATCAAAACAGATATTTTAATAATCGGCGCGGGACCTACAGGTTTATTCGCCGTTTTTGAAGCCGGTTTGTTAAAACTAAAATGCCACTTGATAGATGCTCTGCCACAACCCGGAGGCCAGTGTTCTGAGATCTATCCTAAAAAACCTATATATGATATTCCGGGTTTTCCTGAAGTTCTGGCAGGAGATCTTGTAACTAATCTCATGGAGCAAATAAAGCCCTTTGACCCCGGTTTCACACTTGGAGATAGAGCCGAAACTCTTGAGAAGCAGGATGACGGTAGTTTTATTGTAACTACCTCAAGAGGGGTTAAACATTATGCACCTGTCGTGGTAATTGCCGGCGGCCTGGGAAGTTTTGAACCAAGAAAACCACCTATACCCGTAATTTCCAATTATGAGGATAAGGGTGTGGCTTATATAATTCGTGACCCGGAAGTTTATCGTGATAAAACAGTAGTCATAGCGGGTGGGGGAGATTCTGCCCTGGATTGGTCTATTTTCCTTTCAGGAGTAGCCAGGGAAGTTTCACTGGTGCACCGCAGGAACGATTTCCGGGGTGCTTTGGATTCCGTAGAAAAAGTAGAAGAACTATCTAAAATAGGAAAGATCAATCTTATTACCGGGGCAGAAGTAGTAGATCTTAAAGGTGAAGATCACCTGGAGGCCGTTGTTATAAGACATAGTGGTGAAGCTTCTCATGAAGAGGTTAAGACTGTAGATCATTTTATTCCGCTTTTTGGTCTTTCTCCAAAACTTGGACCTATTGGTGACTGGGGTCTGGAAATTGAAAAAAACGCCATTAAGGTTGATAATTCCTATGATTATCAAACCAATATCCCGGGGGTTTATGCTATTGGAGATGTAAACACCTATCCAGGTAAGTTAAAGTTGATATTATGTGGTTTCCACGAAGCGGCCATAATGTGTCAGAGTGCCTATCAACGCATATTTCCCGAAAAGAGGTATGTAATGAAATATACCACCGTAAGCGGAATTGACGGTTTTGACGGGTCCAGGAAGGAAGCCAAAAGAGAAGTTGTAAAAAGCATTAATTAATAATAAACCTTACAGGAGTTGACAACCTGTGAGGTTTTGATTACCCCCAAATCATATGTCTGATATTAAGATCACCATTATTGACCGGGAAGGGGAAGCACACCTAGTAGATGCTCCTACAGATATGAATATGAATCTCATGGAGGTGATTCGCGCTCACGAGCTTGCACCTGAAGGGACTTTGGGGATTTGTGGCGGAATGGCCATGTGTGCCTCCTGCCAGTGTTATATGCTGAGTCATGATCATTTGCTTCCTGAAAAGAAATATGAAGAGGAAGATATGCTGGACCAGGCATTTTTTGTTCAGGAAAACAGCAGGCTTAGTTGCCAGATCTTCATAAATAAGGAACTGGAAGGCCTAGAAGTTAAGATTGCCCCGGAAGCTACCTAACACCGGTGCTCTATCTGCATAAATTTAAGCTAATGATGATGGGAGGAGAAATCAAAATATGCAATGTTCTTATCTTTTACTCAAAAAAGTCAAAGGACTATCTTCTATTGGATGGGGTGGTTTCCAAGGAGTCCAAAGCCCTTAAAAGTGAGTGCTGTGAAAAATATAAAAAGGGCAAACGCTGTAAGCGATGCCCTTGTTTTGACCTGTTATAATTAGTAGTATTATTGGTAGGATATTAGTTTTTGAGGTCCAGCCAAAATTACCCTTATGGCTTTTAGATACCCTTCTTCTGTAGTTGCAATTTCCCATTTGACCAGCGAAATTTCCCCGTTTTCTATTTCAAGACCGGTTATAGCGCGGGGGTGAACACAACTACCGTCGTTAAAGTAAGGTATTTGGCCGGGACTTGGGAATCTTGGCCTATGTGTATGACCGGTTATGGTAAAGCGGTTATTGTTAGAAATTATCCACTTTTTCGTACGCCTCTCTACTTTGTTTAATTCTATATTATTCCTTGCGGGACTTGTTGGGTCCCCAATGCCGAATATTTGAAGCTGCCGCCATAAAACCCTCACCATAAACCTATCAACTTTCCACAAATAATAGGATAATCCATCGGCCTGGTGACCGTGTACCATAAATAATTCCTGCTTTGTTTCCTCATGCGTCAATACCAGGGCTTCAGGAAAGGTGATTCCCGGGAAGAGGGGCTTTTCTTCTTCCGTTGCCGTATCTATATAGGAATACAGATGTTTTTCAACGTAATCCTGATTGGCATATACCATATCGTGATTACCCAGGATGCGGTGAAGTCTCCCTTCAGAATAAAATAATTTTAGAAGCTGGTACACATTTTTATGCGCTTCAAAAATAGATTCAAAAGTGAGGTTTTCCCATAATTCATCTCCATCACCTAATTCACAGTAAGTAAAACCGTGTTTGTAATAATGCCTTAGGGCATGAAAATAGCTGTTCTTATTTTTCGCAAAATCATCGGCGAAGCTATTATTACCCCTATGGCAGTCACTGAATATTATAAATTTGGAGCTATCGTTAAAAGATATACGCCTGGCATTGTTATACGCTTTGGTAAATCTTTTTGCTGAAGGCATTATTTATGGAATTGCATTAAAGCTATATTTTTACTGCTATTTAAAAGCGGAAATTCCGGTAATATCCATTCCTGTGATCAATAAATGGATATCGTGTGTCCCTTCATATGTAATTACGCTCTCCAGATTCATCATATGGCGCATGATGCTGTATTCACCGGTAATACCCATTGCTCCTAATATCTGGCGGGCTTCCCTGGCCACGTTTAGAGCCATGGCTACATTGTTTCGCTTGGCCATAGATATCTGGGCTGAAGTTGCTTTCCCTTCGTTACGTAGCACTCCAAGGCGCCAGGCGAGAAGCTGGGCTTTGGTGATCTCTGTGATCATTTCAGCAAGTTTTTTCTGCTGCAGCTGGAACCCGGCAATAGGTTTTCCAAATTGCATTCTTTCTTTTGCATATCGTAATGCAGTATCATAACAATCCATTGCTGCACCTATGGTTCCCCAGGCTATCCCGAAGCGGGCAGAATCAAGGCACCCCAGGGGAGCTCCAAGTCCGCTTTTATTGGGAAGCAAATTCTCTTTAGGAACTTTTACGTTGTCAAAGATCAACTCTCCGGTTGCACTGGCACGTAAAGACCATTTATTGTGGGTTTCGGGGGTAGAAAACCCTTCCATACCACGTTCTACTACCAGGCCGTGGATCCTGTCATTTTCATCTTTGGCCCAAACCACTGCTACATCGGCAAAAGGGGAATTGGAGATCCAGAGCTTTGCTCCGTTGAGTAAATAATGATCTCCTTTATCTTTAAAATTGGTGGTCATTCCGCCGGGATTGGAACCGTGATCTGGCTCTGTAAGCCCAAAACAGCCCATCCATTCCCCGCTGGCGAGTTTTGGAAGGTATTTTTTGCGTTGTTCCTCGTTTCCGTATTTATAGATAGGATACATCACCAGGGAAGATTGTACAGAAGCTGTGGAGCGCACCCCGCTGTCGCCCCGTTCAATTTCCTGCATAATGAGCCCATAAGAAATCTGGTCCAGTCCCGCGCCGCCATATTCCTCAGGGATATAAGGGCCAAAAGCCCCAATTTCAGCAAGACCATTTATGATTGATTTTGGAAATTTCGCATCCTGTGCTGCCTCTTCAATAATTGGGGAAACATCGCGCTTTACCCATTCGCGGGCAGCATCACGCACCATTTTATGTTCGTCAGTAAGCAGGTCGTCAAGGTTATAATAATCGGGGGCCTGAAATAGATCTGGTTTCATTGTTAATTATTTATTGTTATTCTGAAGAGTAAATTTAAGGAAACTGCAATTAGGGACAAGCAGTATTTTCAGTGGAATTTCTAAAACCGGTTATTAATATGGTTTATTATTGGGGTTTCTTGTAGTTCTTGCCTGATGGTCTATCTTATCATTATTAGAAAACTCTAACCGTCAAGTATTAATTGGGTCTCCTGCATATTTATATTCCGTACCTAAAGGCACGGGGATTTGGTATTTATTCTCATAATCCACCCATAAGATGTCCCATACAGAATATTGGCATTGTATTTTTCTTCATACCAAAAGGATTGGGGATATGCTTTTTCTGATTTAAAGTTTAAACGGAGTCTGACGTGTGAGAGTATAAAAAAACATATCCGGCACCGTTTAGTGCTTCAAAGCCCGTTCGATTGCTATGAATTTAGATGCACCTGTTTAAGTGATTTTCTTCAAATTCAAATTTTATATGTCCCGTAGGGACGATATATTGGTAAAATATATAAATATAAATAGAAACCTGTGCCGTAGGTACAGCATATATTTATTCAATTGGTTTAAATATATATTGCTCATCATAATCTACCTCGTGTGTTTGCAAA